>JBGAOI010000370.1:0-7277 GCA_044221885.1 Polyangium sp. (in: bacteria) | reverse complement strand
GCAACGCAGCCGCAAGGTGGCATAAGTGGAACCGGTGGGATCAATGGCTTGGAACCCGGCGTGTATCACGCCCAAGTGTCAGCGCTCTTGGCGGCGCTGAGCGTGCCTGCTGCGGACCCGAACAATGCCGCGGCCGTCAACCCGGCCCTTGTCACCACTGGACTGCTCAACACCGCAGACGGACGCGAGGTTTTCAAGTACGCGGTTGGCTGTGCACTGCCGCAAGGAAGCTCGCTCAGCTATAGCACGTACGCAGCTTATGTCGGTGGGGGCATCCTTTCGACAACGGGCGCATGGACAACGGGGGCCCTGACGACCTCGCAGAAGGAAGACGTTCTTACATGCATGATTGCACATTTAAATGCGGTGGGCGCACACGTGCCGATCTTCCTGTCTGGCCCTTCGGTGACGACATTCGAGAGTTCCGATGACGACGGGTTTGGTGTCGAGGAAGCAATCTGGCAGGCGAAGATTCCGGTCGCGGGGCAACCACCTGTGTATTACGCATGGCCCCGAGCGAATTTGCTGAATGCGTGTGGGCTCTTGTCCGGGACAAACTGGATCAAGCGTATTTGTGGCAGCACCATCAATACGTGTGGTGTGCAAGTGCGTTATGATCAGAATACAGCCTGTTCCGGATCCAATGGGGTTTACACGTGCAATGCTTCACCGGCCATCGAGACGACACTGCAATCTGGCCGGTTGTGTGACTTGTACACGTCGCTGCTCTGATTCGAATGGCTGAACACCCGCATTTCGGTAAGGCTCGAAGTGCGGGTGTTACAGTTGTGAAAGCGACTGTCACTGTCACACCAGAACGCATCCGCCATGGGCCTCCAACTGAAATTCAAGACCGACGAATACCGCTGATAACGCGAACATTCGTCAGTTTTTTGGCGCTGAATTGGAACGGCATATCCTTTGCCTAGCAGCCCGTTGAAGAAAACGCCTTTGGGTACCGGGCTTCCATCCCAAAGAAGCCAATGCAATTCAGTATCGTCGACCACCGACGGTGGATGCGATGCCATATTCGGTCGAGCGTGCGTCCCAGCATTGTCGTAATGGCGGTCCAAAACACCAAAATGCAGACAAAAAGACCCTTCCGGGCCGAGGCCGAGCCTCGAGGCGTGCCCGCACCGAATGCTTTGCGCAGGACGATGGCCAAGTTGAGCGCGGCGATATGAGCCAGATACCGTTTTTTGACATTCTCGCGACCTCGAAGTCGCACTCGTCTCAATGCGCCCGTCTCGCAGGCATGTGCAAATGTTCGCTCGATCAATTCGCCGCGTTTTCGCTGCAAAGCTTTACTTTTGGGTCTGCGCACGCGGGTTCGGTTCGCATAAAACGCTTGCTGCATCTCCCAAGTCTTGTCGGTCCATTTTCGACCGGAATTGTCCCGCTCGGGGATATACGTGCGATATTGAGATCGCCTGAGATCCAGCAGCAATTCAGCCTTGTGGTACCCTTTGTCCGCCACGACTTCCATCAAAGCCCGAGCAATTGACGAATTCGTTGCGTTCGTGACGTCGTCGTTCGGTTGAGCGGTATCGTTTCCGTTTGAATCGGCATTCGGGCCCGAATCATCGTCGTCGTTGGATTCGACTTCCGCTACGACTTTTGCATGCTCGACATTGGCTCGTGCGGCTTCCAAGCTTTGCTTCATTGTTGCGGGATCGGCTTGATCTGCAGGATAGATCTCGGCGGCGACGACCACGCCGGTATTCATATCGACGACATGCTCGCTCTTGTACGCCAAACGCGTGCGGCCGTCTTTGATTTTCATAATGCGCGCATCCGCGTCCGTTTTGCTCTTCCAATCGGCGTTCGACGTCTTTTTGCCTTTGCGTTTGCGGTCGAGCTTCCGGGCATCCACAATGGTTGGATTCTCGATTCCCGATTCTTTCGCAAGGCGCTTGATATAATCTGAATAAACTTCACCCGAGTCGCGCCGAGTGATTGCTTTCATCGACGCATCCGCGCGAAGATACGTCGAATCGACTCCGATGACTTTGCCCTCGAGCAATCCAGATTGCGCGACCAGGCCGAGGACAAACTTGAACAGCGTGTCGTAAACTTCGGTTCCGAAGCGTTTGCGCATTCTCGACAACGTTGAATGATCCGGGACCGTTTCTTCGGGCATAAGCCCAAGAAACTCGCGCAATGAAAGCGAATCCGAACACCGCCATTCGAGTCCCCTCTCCGATTCGATGCCCTCGAAATATCCAACGAGCAGCATTCGAAAATACACGCCCGGTGGTATCGAGCGCCTGCCTCGGGTTTTATCCGCTTTGAAATAGCTTGAACACGCCGCTTCCATGGCCCGGTCAAAGCCATGCTCCCGAAGCAGCTCGTTCAGCTTTTCATAGAATCGGTGGCCCGGTGATTTGGGCAACATTGGCGTCGCCACCCAGAGCGGCGCCTGTTTGTCCTGCTTGTGCCCCATCGACATCGCGGACAAACCCTACCAGATTTCCAGGTCTTGTCGATCCTGTTTGAAAAAAAATCAACAGGCTGCTAGTGTCGAAGCATGATGCAAGTGGAACGTCGCTTGATGTTTTCGAACAGCAAATCGAACAGTGAATCACAGACATTTCTGAGCTGTCGTGTCGCGCCTGTCGTCTTCATCGTCGACGACGATCACTTGTTGGGCGAGGCCATGAAACGTTTCTTCCAATCGTGTCAATGCTCGGTCGCGCTATTTCGTGACGCCCAAGACTTCCTCGACCACTTGCCACGCGATCCACACGGCTGCATCCTTTTGGATATGAACATGGGCGATTGGAACGGTTTCGACGTCATGCAAGAACTCGCGCGTCGGGGTTGTCAACTGCCCATTATCTTCGTCACAGGAAACACGGAAGTGGCAACGATCGTCGAAGCCATGAAGCGGGGAGCCTTTGATTTCTTTTCCAAGCCTGCTGACGACGCGGCGTTATATAAAACCGCCATCCGAGCCATCGAATACGATCAAAAAGCACGCGAACGGCGAATGCATCGACAAATGCTCTTGGAGCGTGCGGCATTACTGACACCACGGGAAATGCACGTCGCGCGCCTCGTGGCTGCCGGATTGCTCAACAAGCAAATCGCGTATGAGCTTGGAATCGTTGAAAAAACAGTGAAAGCTCATCGAGGTCGCGTTGTGGCCAAACTAGGCGTCGGGTCTGTTCCGGAACTCGTGCGCCTCATCGATACCATCGGCGATGCCGATGACGCCATGCCAACCGAGAATGCATAACTTCGCCTGATGCTCGTTGGATTTGATCGATATCGAGTGATTTCTACATGCCTTGACGCTCCGTCACATTGGATGATACAGCTTCGTTGGCTCAATGCCGCCTCTTATCCCTCGCGTGCCTGAGACTCGGAATGGTGTAGACGCGTTGTCATACGACACCGTGATTCCTGCGCAATCAGCTCAGCATGAGCGCACCGTGACCACGCCGGCGATAGCTGACGATCAGACTGAGGATAACGTCGTCGAGGCGGCCGGTGGTGAAAAGAACGCCGTTGTCCAAACATTGAAGGCCCGAGGGGGATTCATCAAGCATTACGAGATTATCCGTAGCTTGGATGAAGGTGGTATGGGGGTCGTCTTTCTGGCTCGCGACACCAAGCTCGGGCGTCTCGTTGCCATCAAATTCGTGAAAGACCCGTCACGACACGCATCTCGATTGCTGGATGAGGCGCAGGCGACGGCAGGAATCAAGCATCCAAATATCATCACGATTTACGATATCGATGAATTCGACGACCACTTGTATCTCGTCCTGGAATACGTCGAAGGGCGCACGTTGCGACAGATTCTGTCGGAAAATGCGAAGAACAATTGTCAAATGGCCGAAGGTTTGGCCCTGAATATCGTGACCCAGGTGGTCCGAGGTCTCGTTGCTGCACATGAGCGTGGCATTGTGCACCGCGACCTCAAGCCCGAAAATGTGATGCTTCTGGATTCGGGACAAATAAAAGTTTTGGATTTCGGTATTGCAACACGAATGGATCAATCATTGTTCGAGCGAACCGGCACGCGGCTTTATATGTCGCCCGAGCAATGGCGAGGCGAGAACGTCGACGGGCGCGCGGATATCTGGAGCGTAGGGCTTTTGCTATTCGAGTTACTCCTGGGCAAACATCCCTTGGAGCCTCTATCGGAAAGTCTGTTCGAAGGCATTGCATCCTTGGACGAACAAATGCCGACACTGACGACGTGGCGACCGAATCTTGTGACGATCGGCGCCATCGTGAACCGATGTTTACAAAAGCGTCCCGACAATCGATATTCGTCATCCAGCGAATTGCTAGAAGCCCTCTTGGCGCTGACTCCGCAAGCAGAATTCGACACACGTCTCGAATTGGCTCCATTTGCGGGTTTATCGGCATTTCAGGAAATCGACGCCCGACGTTTTTTTGGCCGAGATCGAGACATCGAAGCCGTCGTCGGACGCCTCGAACGACAATGCCTGATGACCATTGCGGGACCGTCGGGAGGAGGCAAATCATCGTTTGTCCGAGCTGGCATCGTCCCTTCCCTCCGCGCCTCCGACGTTTGGGAAGTTTTTGTCATTCGCCCGGGTCGCACGCCACTTGCTGCCTTGATCGAATCCCTCGAATTGACTGAATCGTCGAGCGTCTTGCAATCGCACCCCGGATTGCTTGGAACGCGATTGCGCGAACGTTGTCGGGCGGGACCACAACAACGACGCGCATTGCTGTTCGTCGATCAATTCGAGGAAGTATTCACGCTCGTCGACGACGCGGCTGAACGCGAAGCATTCTTGAATTCTCTCTTGGGCGCGGCCGACGAAGTTTCGTCGCCGATTCGGGTCGTGATTGCGGTGCGTTCAGACTTTTTGGATCGGATAGCCGAAGAGCATGAGTTCATGCGGCGCGTTTTGGAGGGTCTTTATTTCTTGCCCCCCATGAGGCGCGAAAATTTGCAAGAAGCGCTTGTAATGCCGGTAAAAGCAGCGGGATATCAATTCGAGAGCGACGACATGGTCGAGGACATGTTGCAATCGCTCGCGACAACAAAAATTCCTTTGCCTCTTTTGCAATTCACGGCTGCGCGATTATGGAATTTGCGCGATATCAACAGAAAACTTTTGACCCGTCAAAGTTACGAGGCACTCGGAGGCGTCGCCGGAGCGTTGTCGACACACGCCGATGCTTTGGTTGCCGCGTTATCCCTTCACCAACAGCGATTGTGTCGCGCGATCTGCCTCCGGCTCGTTACGCCACAGCGCACACGCGCAATCGTGAGCGCGAAAGAATTGGCGGAGTTGTCGAATCGCGACCCGGAGGTCATGACGGTCGTACAATATTTGAGCAATGAGCGACTTCTTTCGATGGATACCGGAACCGAAGAATCGAGCGCCATGGTGGAATTGGTCCACGAATCACTCATTGACAAATGGCCGAAGCTTGCTCGATGGATCGAAGAGAACGCTGACGACGCCGAATTTATCGCCCGTCTGCGATCAGCAACCGCGCAATGGCTCTCCAGCGGAAAAGGCGCAGGACTTTTGTGGCGCGATCAAGTCGCCGAAGAAGCCCGAGCATGGTATGCACGACGCAAACACACATTTGGCGATACTCTGGATGAAGCAATCGGAAAAAATGAATTACTTTACCTCGAAGCGGTTGTCAATTTGCTCGGAAAAACTGCGCGCCGAAGGCGATGGGCCATTATCACGGCATTTGCCGTCATGAGTGTAGCGTTATCGGCTGTCGGCTATTTTGCCATTCAATCGAGGATACATGCAGCTCGCGCGGATTTGGAAGCTAATTCCGTCCGCGAAAAGAACGCAGAGCTCGAAAAGCAAGCGTTACGCGGCCGCAATGCAATGCGCGTCATGGCTGCCCGAAAACGACTCGATGATCCTACCCTCGCCCTCGCCCTTTTACGCGAAGTCGAATCAGCAGACATTCCTCGCGATTGGCCGGAACTTGCCAGTCGTACCTTATCGAGTGGCGTCGCGAAAATAGAACGAACGCTGCTCATGGATAAACCGCCCTATTGCGTGAGTTATCGTCCTGATGGGAAAAAGATTGCCGTCGGACTCGGCGACGGCACGGTTCACATCATCGACGCTTCGAGCCTGGCCCCAGAAATCGTTTTACGTGTACACGATAAAGAGGTCCTTGCCGTTGTATGGACGCACGACGGGACACGGGTCATCACATCATCCCTCGATCATACGGCGCGGATAACGCGAATCGACGGCTCGGGTGAACCCATCGTTCTGGGCGGGCATCGTGCCCAAGTTTATACGGTTGCATTGAGTCCGAACGGCGAACGAATTGCGACGGCTTCCGAGGACAACACGGTCCGGTTGTGGAAAACCAAGGATGGTGAATCATTAGGGATTTTTCGCCATGCTGGCGCGGCTTTTTCCGCCGCATTCGACGCGACAGGCGAACGAATTGTCACCGGAGCGAGTGACGACCGGCTGCGACTCTGGGATACCAACGCCCCCAATGAATTGCCGCAAGAGTTTGGCGCAAAAGAAGCGTCGATGGATGGAACGTTCTCCCCTGACGGAAGTCGCATTGCAGCCTTTGGCGTCGACCAAACGTTGCGCATTTGGAATGCCGAGAACCTCGACGAAGCATTGGTTTTACGAGGCCACACGGGCCGCCTCATGTCTCTCGCCTGGAGCCGTGACGGAAAACGTGTGGCGACCAGTTCCAAAGACAAAACCGTGCGAATATGGACGCTCGACGGAAGCGAAGAACCCATTGTTTTGCGCGGGCATCAAAGCTGGGTGTACGGCGTGGCGTTCAGCCCCGACAATCGGTACGTCATCACCACGTCGCTCGACCGAAGCATTCGCCTTTGGAATGTCGCGGATATCCTTCGCCCGTTCGTATTGAACGGTACCTCCGGCACAATTACATATGCAGCCATGAGCCCGAACGGACAGGACGTGGTCGCGACGACAACCGAGAACAAGTTAATCGTCTGGGACCTTGCACGCCCTGACAAACCAACCGTTCTGCTCGGACATTCCGCATTGGCTGAACACATTGCTTGGAATGCAGACAGCCATAACTTCGTTACCAGTTCGCAAGACGGGACAGCTCGGATTTGGCGCTTGGAACCATTGGGGGATTACGCGGTGCTCCGTTGTGGCGGCGTCGCGGCGAAAATGAGCGCGTGGAGTCACGATGGACAACTTGTCGCAACGCTTTGTGCGGATGGAGTCATCCGCGTTTGGAATGCCGACGGCAAGTTGCTCGGGACAACCCCGCGAAACACGGGTGAACCATTTTCGCAT
>JBGAOI010000036.1:0-24752 GCA_044221885.1 Polyangium sp. (in: bacteria) | reverse complement strand
CGCATAACGCGTGAGCGCTCGATACAAACATGTGTCGGGTAAAACTCGTGTCCGCCGACAAACCGCTTCCACCCATCGGATCACATACCAAATCGTCGAAGGACGCATCGTGATCGATGCCGGATGCTCCGGCGTCAATTCCTCGAGCAGCCGAGGTAGAGGTTCGACGGGTACACGTCGTGTGAGTCGAATGCGCAGTTCGAAGGCCTGGGCTGCTGAAAAAACAGGGGAAAGCAGCGAGCCTAGGTTCATCATGAAAACCGGCCCTCAATGCGCGGCCAAACACGACGTTTCGATGGCTGCACACAATTGGGGCAAAGCATCGAGGCACGGCGTAAATCGAACGTCGAAGATGGGCAGACGTGCGGCAACATCGAAATAACGAGCCATCATGAGCGCATTTCGCTTGGAGTTCGAAAGAAGGAACGAAAAAATATGCGGCATGAGCGCTCGAAACGCGTCCGCAGCCGAAAATCGTTTGATTTCCACGTGAAAATCAGGGCTCGCCACCAATCCACCCGGAAAACGCTGAAGTATCACCATGGCGCTCAGAGGCGCCGATTCGGTGCCCGCAACAAACGCAACTTCAGAATCCGCGGCGATTTCTACGCGAGGTCGAAAGGGTAAACGTAGAGCTTGAAAAGTTTGGTTTTGAGGGACGAACACCAACGAATCATCCGCCCAATGCTGGTATTTTCTTCGCGACAATGTGTAGGCAAGTGTGGATTTTCCCGTGCCTGAAATGCCACAAAACCCAATCACGCCCGCATTTGTACGTATAGCGCTTGCGTGCAGCATCTCCGCGCCCGCCGCTTGCAGAATCATCGGTAAAGCAAAGCGATAATAGACTTCTTCCAATAGCGGAATTTTCGAAGCATCCGCAACGGTTCCCTCGACACGTCCTGATGCATCGATAACGCGAACGATTCCTATTCGCGGCAAGAGTATGCGTGGGAATCCTCCATGCATTTCGCAAATAGCATGAATTTCGCCATCCTCTGTTTTCCAGGGAATTGCTGGGGGCTCGACGACGAATTGGGTTGGGTCGAGCGTCGAATCGACGTTGATCGTGGGCACGAACGCCGATCTTTGTTGAAGATTCGTTTCGGAAGCCGTCGGCACGTCGTTCATCACGATCCAGCTCACGCTTGCACAATTATGACGGTCTCAATGCGTCGTTTCGTGTTGCGTACTTGCATTCATTCATGGAATGCACCTGCGGCACATCATTCTTCGAGCGACATTTCGGAAATCGCCAGTCTTTCTGCGGGGCCACGATAGGTGTGGCGATGACGAACTCGACGCGTGACGCAAACATGCATGCATGCTGGCGCGAGCATCCGAGGTACGTGTTTGTCCTGAACGATGTGCGTCTCGACGCAACGAAGAATCGTCATGCACGAGCGTTGCGTTTTGGTGTCACCCGAGCCCGTTCTTACGCGACATACCCGGGTCCATGTCGAACTTGGATCCGCCCTTGGCGATACCCTGGACGAAATCTTCGAGGCGTCCCATCCGGACGAGTACCGGGCGTTCCCAAGCAGCTCTTTTGTGTCCAGAAGGTGCGACCGTTGAAGGTTGTTCCTGCTGAATCGTGTCGTCGAGTTTCATGTACCGTACTTTCAGGCTGCGTCACGATCGAGCAAAGCGTGCGGCGAGCCATGCCTCCGTGCTTAGCAGTTGCCACACGGGCACCCAACGTTCAGATCTACCAGAAAAAAAATGCTCCATGATGTCGTTTGCTGCGACCGGGTCGATAATACCAAGTTCAGCGAGCCTCGTCGCCCCTCCAAGACGCGTCCATGAATTTCTTCCGAATCGACGCAAAACATCGCGCCCGAGGCTCGTGAAATCAACTTTTCGCACCGGCATCATCACGGAAGGCAGCTTTTTGTGAACAAGTTCACGCAATGGGCCCTTCATCCGGCCCCCTTGATACAAGCGCCGGGGATGAACGCGCAAGGCAAGATTCACGAAATCCTGGTCAAAAAAGGGATAAAGGATGCGCACGCCAAATCGCCCGGCCCATTCCAACCCCTGCTCGAGCTCGATACTCAACGAAGGCGTTTGCGGCAACTCGCGAATCGCCTCGATATAGCGGCCTTCTTTTGGGCCCAAGTCGACCCGCACCGAAGCTCGCACCCGCTCCTGAAGCTGCTTCAACGGCCCACTGCGTAATGGCATATCCATGGGGCGTACACGATTTCGCACCGAATGGTACCAACGAGAAACCGTCGGACCGGCCAGTTGTCGCGCTTCGGCAATGAGTGTCGGTTTTATGGCGGATTCCCAGATAAGATGGTGAGCCACACGCCAAGCGGGAAATGGCGATGTTTTTTGCCAAGCGCGAATGAACTCGAGCAGGCCTTGGGCATCACGTTGCACAAACAAATCGTTGGCGTATCGCGTATCGACGACGAGCATTTCGTCGCCACCCGTGCCGAAGAGGACGCGATGTAATCCTTGTTCACGCGCCGTGACGAACAACGTCGAATAAAGGCCTTGCCATAATCCCATGACGGGGCTGGAATTGCCCATTGAATTGGCCAGGGACATGGCGACAAAGTCTTCGTCGAGTGCGGCGGGATTCACCGTTCGAAAATGCTGGGGCATTCCAAGCACTTTGGCAACTTTGGCTTGGGTGACTTCTTCGTTGATGTCGGTATTGGGGAAACGTACGGAAAGCGCGCTAAGTGGAGTATCGGAGCCGCGTATTTCTGCGGCAATCGCGGCAATACCCACAGAATCGAAACCACCACTCATGGCGATGGCTTGCGCGCCCACGTCAATGCATCGTTCAACCGCTCGTCGCAACGTCGATTCGAACCGGTCGAGTTCATCGTCCGAGGCCCATGAAAAACCTACCGGGACAGGATTCCAATAACGTGTGAGCGTTTTTCCAGAAGAACCAACGATGAGGCCATGCGCTGGCGGTAGTCGGTCGATGTCCGCGTAAAACGTTTCTTGCAAATGTTGTGACAACAGCGTTGACGACAAGAATTCAGTGATGCGCTGAAGATTGGGTTTGCCCGAAATTTCTGGTCGCGTCAGCAAGGCATCGAGCGACGAAGACAAAAGCAATTGTCGCCCATTCCAATGATAATACGCTGAATAAACGCCCATTCCATCGCGGCCGGCCAAGACGCGTCCGTTTTTCCGGTCCCAGATGGCCGTAAAAAAACCACCGCGCAAATCGCGCAAAAAATCGTCCCCACGAGCGTCGAACACTTCGGCAACTCGTTGAGCTGCGGCCCCGGGGCGGCGACTTCCTTTGGGCAAATCGAAGAGATAGCCGTCAAAAACGACGAGGTTTCCTTGCGCCGTTTCGAATACCTCGAGCATTTCCGGGGCTTCGATTGCGCTCGTGTCGATGGTGGGTTTGCCTCCGTCGACATCCCAACGCAACACCCACGTTTGCGCAGGCAACGTGGAAGAAGCAGGCGTTTGGCCTTTCATGTATTCGCCTCCGACAAACGCGTCTCTCGGGACGATTCGATCAACCCTTCTTGCACGAGACTGGTTACGAGAGATTCAACTTCTTCACGCAAATCAGCAGGTTCGGCATCGAATTTCGACAAGAGATAATCAATGCATCCCGACAAAGAATGCTTTTCATCGATCCAGGACCAGATTTCCGAACCGGTCGTATTGAGCTCAAAAACGGCGTTACTTTCGAGGTTTACCAAAAAAAACGTTTCATCCAAACGGCGACTCACGACGTGGGCTGCGGGAAGCAATGGAATCTGCCAAATATTTGCGATCATTCGCGCACCGATTGGGTTGTCGCGACCAACGGTTTGCCGAGAGCATGTCTGCACCTTACGGGACGATCCCCGGGACGGCGATTCAACGCTCCAACAGCCTTCGGCATGCGCCGACAACTACCACAACTTTGGGGCACGGGAAAGTTCGTGGCAGGTGTCTGAGGCACGCGAGGCACTTTTCCGGCGTCAAGAAGCGTTCTATAGTGCGTATCGCGATGTCAAACCCCAGCTCTCGCGCGTGGATTCGTGGCTTTCTGCGCCTCGATGCCGCGATGCAACGCGTCTTCAACCTGCACGACAGTTTGCGCGACGAAGTTTTTCTGGCGTGGGTTCCGCTCGACGAGCGAACGGCCGTGACAACGTCGCTCTATAGCCAGGAAGATTCCTACTTGCCAGGTCGAGGGCACGTGGAGCGAGGGTTTTTCCCGGCTGAAGAATACGCCTTTCGCGCTCGACCGATTCCCGAGGGAAGTCGCGTTCTTTTGGGCGCCGCCGGTACCGGTCGAGAACTCGTGACGCTCATCGAACGCGGTTATGATGTCATCGCATTCGATCCTTGCGCGACATTTGCCGATGCAGCGCGAGCCAATTTGCCTCGAGCAACGTTTGTCGATGCCGCGTATGCGGATGTCTTGCGCGCCAATGAAGGCCGAGGCCCGTTGGCATTCCTTCGAGATGGCGCGCCTGTGGATGCCATCATGTTCGGTTGGGGCAGTCTTTCGCACGTCATGCCGCACGCGGAACGAGTATCCCTTTTTCGAGCGTTCCGAAAACTTGCGCCAAAGGCTCCTATTTTTGCGAGTTTTCTGTATCTGCCAGAAGTGACGAATTTCACGCGCGGACGCGCGCGTAATGCTTTGCAACGGATATTCAGCGCACTCGGTGCGCCGAATACATCCGAACGAGGCGACCATTTTTCCCCGTACATTGGCTTTTTCTCAGCACTCGGACGGGAAGAAATCGACAAATTGGCCCAAGAATCGGGTTATGACCTCGTCCATTTCGATGCCGGCAGTGACGCTTATGCGGTTTTCGAACCCAAACCGGCTCCGTGAA
The DNA here is from genome assembly GCA_044221885.1 of Polyangium sp. (in: bacteria). Lineage (GTDB taxonomy): Bacteria > Myxococcota_A > Polyangia > Polyangiales > Polyangiaceae > Polyangium. The sequence goes on along the minus strand of JBGAOI010000036.1, from coordinate 19,932 downwards.
TCATTTTAACGTTTGTCTAGGTCCGGGCGCACTTGGCCCATACCCACAGCCCATCCCATCGAATACCGAGCATTGATTTCGCATCGCGGATTCCAATGTGGTTTTCCGTTTTCGTCGCGCCAACGAAATGCGTCAATGCCAAACGGGCCGAAATAACCAGCCCGAATCAGCGCCTCACCCGCCGCGCTGGCCGCTCTAGCCAACGAATATGCTTCGTCGCGCCCGAGTTCCCCTGAACGTACGCGTCGCGTTTGGAGCCACGTGCCATCTTCCGTTGTCGTTTGCAATGTCGGTTCGCCCAGGACAATCTGCCCCGACGTGGATACGTGCCCATGCAAGCCAAAATCTGCAATCCGCTCCACCCAGGGCTCGGCTACCAGTGCCCCATATTGACGCAAAGACGCGTCAATCCATTTTCGAGCATCCGTCAATACTTCGTCTGGACGAACTCGACGGCGCCCACGACCCGCAAAACCATGAGGTCGGCGCAACAGCCAATTTCCTCGTGGTGATGGTTGGGCCAATGCGGCAATGACTTCGTCGAGGGTTGAGACGAGGCATTGTCCTGGCAGAGTAGCTCCAAGTTCCAATGAAAACCGACGATCATTGACGCGGCGAAGGACTTCGAAGTCGGGCACGGGCAAGCGGGTCGCGCCCGCGCGGGCCAGCGCCATGAGTGCGCGAGGTGTGGGCAACCAAGCCCGTCCGAGGTATCCTTCTGCCAAACCCGTTTCGTTTTCCTCGCCAAACAGGATCACATCTCCAGGCGGCACGAGTGATCCCAGTTTCTCGACGAGATTGGGCAATCGAGCTCGCGTATCGGCGCCAATCGTTCGCCGGGGATTTTCGAGCTCGATTTCCGCTCCGAGATTCAACAGCCATGCGGATCGGGTATCCATGCCTCGAGCTCCGACAAGAATGCTTCGGGAAAACCAGCCCGCAAGCGAGCGGCTTTGTTTTGCGGTGTACCACGCATGACCATGGGTGACAGCGGTTTGGGCAAATAGTTTCGCCAGCGTTCGAATACGATACCTTCCGTCAATCGATCGAACCAATGTAACGCAAACGCGACGTGTGGTACTTCTTCTGCGCAGACAATGGATTGAATTCGAGCGCCTTCGTTATCTCCAATTGCCAAAAATCGTTTTTCAAAGCGAACTGTATGATCCAGGTTTCCTCCCTCGAACCCCATCCCCATGACCGCCACGTAATGTGCCGGTGAAGGTGATTGCGGTACGCGTTCCCAAAACCAATCTCGCACCGGAAAGTCACCAAACGAATACCCCAGCTTCTCCATGTATTCGAGGTACATTTGCATGTGGCGAATTTCATCGTGCGCGATGTGGAGGAGCCCATTTTTGAAGGCTCGCGGAGTATCAGGAAATGCGAGCATGGCCCAACACATCAATTCCGCTGCTTGGAGCTCGTGGTGCAAAAACGTATGCACGAGCTCGGCGCGACGTTTGGGATCCCGAATCGCGTCGGGGCCGGGGGCCTTGTGGGCGCGTGATACGATTTGCATGACGCGTGGGCGCCCAGGTTTTTCGATGCGCCGAACCAATGGGTTGTCTTCCCAAACCTCGGGCAAAGGCGGTGGCGCGAGCTTGTGCACAAGCTCGTCGCTCGTCACATAATCATACGCCCAGCGTTCAACGGTACCTTGTGCCGGGACAAGCCTATCCATGATTGTATCCGCGCGCGATGTGGCCGAGGGGGCCAAACGGTCGTGGTTGTGTGCATGGCGGGAGCCGAATCATGCATTCACCGGGGGCTTGGGGCGAAGAGCGCCGAAGGCGACTCGAAGCCCCAAATGTTCAACCAATGGATGGGTCGCTGCTGGATCGTCATGTACGCGCCTCATAGCGCAGAATGGCGCAGAGCGCCATGGGATGGCTGCAAAAAATTTGTGGTGAGGCGTGAGCACGTGGAGCGGTACAGGTTTTGTGGTGTCTGGTTGATGTTACCGGGCAGAACCTGTTTGGCCGGGCGATGACGTTACGGAATTTTGCATTCCTATTTCGCGACACAGCGCCAGGAAATTCATGCCCCATGCTTTGGCGCCGTTCCATTGTCACGTTCACGAACGCCCTGAGCCAACAAGTCTCTATCTTCTTCCAATCGACTATGCCAACATGAATGCATGCACAAACCAAACGCTTCGATTCTTTCCTGCGTCACGCTTTTCGTATTGGGTAGCATAGGATTTGCCGGCTGCGGAAGCTCCATCGATTCGGGTGGTGGAGGTTCGGCCGGACAATCCACAGGCGGGATGAATTCCGGTGGTGCGGGAGGAACTGGCGGTTCTGCGGGTCAAGCGGGCGCGGGTGGCAGTGGTACCTGTTCCAATGCTCCGATAGGTCGTATTTGTGTTCGCGGCGAGGTCGATCCGTCGACAAACCAAGAAGTTTTGTCCGCGGATGGTGTCGTGAAGTTTCAAGTTTACCCCCAAGGTTGTTTTTCCTCGTCGTGCACCAAAATTCACGAAGCGAGTTGCTCCGCTATGGCAGCCACTGGCAACGTCGTGCAACTCAATGGCACATTTTGCCTCGAAGGTATTCCATCCGAAGGATGCACGGCCGACTGCAATGGCGGCGGGTTTGCGAATTGCGAATTGAGCACTTTGGCCGCGGGCACGTACACGGCTACGCTCGGCGCATTGCAAATCAGCTTTGATGTTCCCAGCAACTTACCCCTGGGTGGGGTATGCATCGGGCAGCAATTCTAGCGACTTGCAAGAATAAGCTGCCTTGCTCGATTACATCAGTTCTTTACTTCGACCGCCGACCCGGGTGGCAGTGGCTCCCAGCGCAATGAATCGCCGAGAAGCGTCGATACTCGTTTGGCGCGACCACCATCGAGACGCATGACGTAAAGCCCTGGGCCCTCACCGGATGTGCGCGTCGAGAAAAACGCGACCAGTCGTCCGTCGGGGCTACACGCGGGATATCCATTGCGTCCTTGACCCTGCGTCAACCGAATCATTCCTCCGCCACGTTCATCCGTCGACACGAGGTCCGTGTCTTTTCCGACGCCGACCGCGTAAACCACTCGAACGCCATCGGGATGATTGCAAAAAGTTGGCGATGAAGCAAAAAGTCCATCCGGCGAGATGGCTTTTCCATCCACGTAAATACGCTGGCCCCAATGTCCTTCACCGGAAAAACCAATTTTGCCCGAGGGAGAAAACGAAGGGCGCAAGGCCATGCCCACTTCGCTGACGGGAGCGAGATTCGTAAAGTCGGGGCCAGCAAATAGCTTGATCGACGTTCCAACGCCAATCGAGACGGCTACACGAGAACGATCTTTTGAAAATGCCAAGCCATAGACGGAACCTTTGACGGGAAGATCAATCAAAGTTCCCGACGCCGTGCGAATCTTGAATTCCCCTTTGTCACGGCTCGTCGTATAATAAAGCTCATCGTTTTTCCCGAATGCCGGCGTCAAAGCGATTTCGCTCGCTGCCGAAATCGGTCGAGCATCATGCCCGTCGGCGTCAATGGCGAACACTTGGCGCAAGCTGCTCATGCCCGAAACGAAGGTCATGTGGCTGGCAAAGCTACCGTTTGTCCCCGTGAGCGCACCAATGATCAAGTCGGACAAACGATGCGCTTCGTCGCGAAAAGACGCTTTGGGAACGATGAACCGTTTGTCGAAGACCGCGATGGCTCCGTGATTGACCAGAAAAACCCGTCCACGCAAAGCGACTTTGTCTTCATTGGCCACCGGCGCGGCTCGTACTTCCACCAGCGCTTCGACTTTTTTTCGCGACCAAGCCGCAACATCGAGTTCGTCCGCGGAGCGATAGGTCTCCGGTGTTTCGTCATCGGAAAGCAAATCGAATTCACCCGATAGGTCCAAATCGCGTCGCGCAACATTGCGCAAAATGACGTCTTCTTCGTCGAAACTGGACGAAGGCAAGACCGCAATGCGGGGTAATGGTCGTGTAGCTCCCGCAACGACGACAATGTTTCCGAGCAAATCTTCCGGACGCGGGGGTTCTGTCGCAACTGGTTCGTCAGCCCGAACGGGAACGACAGAAACAACGAAGGACAAACTCCACAATGAAGCGAGGGCGAGCGAGCGGTTCATCAATCGCATCTTTCCGGTGTGCACGTGAAGGTGAGCGAAATCTGCGTTTGCAAAATGTCCGGGTAATTTTCAGGCGGTGGCGGAAGCTCGTCGCCTTTGGCACTTTCCAATGCTTTTCGAGCCGCGGCATCGAATGCTGCCTGGCCGCTTGGCGATATGGAAAAGTCGGCGACCGATCGGCCGCCTGACAGCGTCACTGTCGCGGATACACGATGTTTGACGATTTCTTCCGGGGACAAACCCGAGCCTGAGACGCGAAAACGTCGACTGAACCAACCGCGAATTCGTTCGCGGTACAAATCGACGGCGCGCGCCTTCAAAGGATCCATTTCTTTTCCGTCTTTGGATCCGTCTTCGTGACCTTTTTCGTCCACGTTCGCCGGCGGCGTATCGTCTTTCGGCACTTCGACAGGCGTTTCGACGTCTTTGGCCAATTCGGCATCGGGCGGAGGCGGCGTGGTATCCAGTTTTGCCAATTCCACTTCTTTCGGCGGAATGGCTTCTTCTGTTTTTTCAGCTTTCGTCGAGACAAACGCTTCTTGCTTGACGCGTTTTTTGACTTTGGGCTTGAGCCACCGGTCGGGCAATTTGGTATGATCGCGTTTTCCGCCCAGCTTCAATGTGGGTGAATCGAGATCGAGCACGGGAACAACTCGAACGGGAACGCTCGAACCTGTGTCGATTTCCGCAACGGCGGCGGGTTTGTGCACGTTCGACAAACGCAACAGCAGCAATGCGCCTGCTTGGACATTTGCGGCCATGACGATCGCGAACACAATCTCCGCCGTGCTGAAATTACGCGGCGGTTTTTCCTGGGCAATACGCGGTTCGCTTTTGGCCTGGCGCGCGTCGAATTCCGGAGCCCTCGCGGTCAATTCACGCCCTCCTCTTCAGGCTCGACAAGTAAGTTCAATCCGAGCACCCCAGCGGCACGAGCGGCAGCAACGACGCGCGCGACGGCTGCATATCGCGCATTCTTGTCCGCGCGAATGTACAGCTCTTTTTCCTTTTGAATGCGCGGATTCGTTGCCAACACCTTTTCAACCGTCGCCGTGACGTCGTCTTCCCCGAAAAACACTTTTTCCTCTTTCGTGACGGTCACGACGAGTTTCGTATCTTTGACGGGCGCTTCGGTGGCGTCGACATTGGGCAATTCCACGCGTAATCCCGATGTCAAGAGCGGCGCGGTTACCATGAAAACGACGAGCAGTACGAGCATGACATCAACGAGTGGGGTTACGTTGATATCGCCAAACCCTCGTCCACGTTTTTTTCGAGAACTGGTTGCGATGCCCATAAAGCAATCGTCCTTTCTGGTAACGTTCGATTACGCCGTTTTGGCTCGTTTGACGGCGGCGGGCACTTCCGAAACCAGCGCCACCCACCCATTGCTTGCAGCTTCAATGGACGACATGAGCCCATCGATTCGTTTGTTGAGCGAATTGTAAGCAACGACCGCAGGAATGGCCGCGGCAAGGCCAATGGCCGTGGCAATGAGCGCTTCACCAATGGCTGGCGCGACCACGGGCAAACTCGCGCTTTTGGCTTGGCCAATACGCAAGAATGCATCCATGATGCCGTAGACGGTGCCAAACAGACCGACGAAGGGTGAGGCCGAAGCAATCGTCGACAGCGAATTCATCAATGAACCGGCGCGTTCTTCTTGATCCACGAGCGCGCGCTTGGCAACAGAATCGAGAAGTTTGGGATTTCCAGCGCGTTTTCCCAATTCGAGCACCACGTGCGCCCCCGGAGCATCCGAATAACGACTGGCGGCTGCAAACAAACTTTCCGCGTCGTTCGCCATTTGAGCTTCCCGCTGAAATCGTCGTTCGGCTCGGCCCAATCGTCCCAATTGGAGCCATTTCAGCAGCGCAATGACCCACACCATCGCGGCTGCGGCGACGAGCATCCACACGACGACAAAGACCGGCCCTGACGAATGCAGAATCAGCGAAATCGGATCGAGCCGAATCGGAGCCCCCGTACCCATTGCGATATCGGTCATGACCTATTCTCCTCAGTCCGCGAGCAATACTTCCACGAAACGATCTTGAGCCCAACCGTCATCATCAATACCCGTGGCGGTGATTTCGCCATGCGATGTGGTCGATACGCGGCCGGATTCCATTCCTTTTTTCGCCAAGAATTCCGCCACGCTTCCAGCTCGTTTTTGGCCCAAGCCAAAGTTGTATTCGGTTTCGCCCCGCATATCGGTGTGGCCAATCAACTTCATGCCTCGGCCCGCGAGCGCTCCTGTCGTAAAACAACGTGCCAACGCCACGAGTGAAGTCGCAGCTTCGTTTCCGATATCTGCGGAATCGAATCCGAAATGCATCGTCGGAATATCGCCACATGCTTTCAGAATGCGTTCTTCGATGTGCACAATGCCATACGTCGGCGACGAGGAATGGCTAAGCTGCGCCGCGTTTGGTTTGTCCGGTGTAGCCACTTGCACCGTAACCTGAGTTGGTTTCGCGGGCATTGTCGCTGCTGCCGTTTTGGGTGTTGCTGCGGGATCTGCGCCGCAACCCAGCACGAATCCAGCTACGAGAGCACTGACGACGATGATGGGCGTTTGACCTGACATGATTCCTCCGTCAAAACCGTTGCGGTTCGTAAAACGAAATACGACCGCCAAAGCTTCGCCTCGAGCACGTCGACCATCGAGTCACACGGACCCTGGAGACGAGTTTGATTCGAGCTTCGGTTCTGGACTAAACGGTGCGTTGGCCTGGGGCCAAATTTTTTGCGCACCTTTTTTCGTGGTGCCTAGAACCTACCGTCAAGCGAGCGGTTCGCCCCGGGTCACGGAGCTACCAACCAGTGCAGGCGGTGTCAAAGTTCGGTCGCAGAGAACATTCCATCAAAATCATGGATTGACGGCAGGCGATTTGGGGGCTAATGACGGTCCGTCCGCTTTCTCCAAAGGATTGTGTCATGGCTCTGCCCAAGCTTCTCGAAGGTCGTCTTTCACTGCCCGTCATCGGGGCGCCCATGTTTATCGTTTCCGGTCCCGAACTCGTGATTGCGCAATGCAAAGCGGGCATTGTGGGTTCGTTTCCCGCGCTCAATGCGCGCCCGAAAGAACAACTCACCGAATGGCTCGGACGCATCAAGAAAGAACTGGCCGATTACCAATCCGAACATCCCGATCGCCCGGTCGCTCCTTTTGCAGTCAATCAAATCGCGCACAAATCCAATGATCGCCTCGAACACGATATGCGCGTGTGTGTGGAACATCAGGTACCGATCATCATTACGAGCCTTCGCCCGCCGGCGGAAATCGTCAATGCGGTGCATTCGTATGGTGGCATCGTTCTGCACGATGTCATTAGCGTTCGTCATGCGGAAAAGGCGTTGGAAGAAGGCGTCGATGGCCTCATTCTCGTGTGTGCGGGCGCGGGCGGGCATGCAGGAATGCTCAGTCCCTTCGCGCTGCTCACGGAAGTGCGGCGTTTTTATAACGGAACCATTTGCCTCGCCGGCTCCATGACGAGCGGCGCGCATGTATTGTCCGCGCAAGCCATGGGCGCGGATTTGGCGTACATCGGCACGCGTTTCATTGCCACGGAAGAAGCCCATGCAATGCCCGAATACAAGCAGATGTTGATTGATACGAGCGCGAAAGACATCGTCTATTCGTCGTTGTTCACGGGCGTTCATGGCAATTACCTGAAACCAGCCATTGCCAAGAGTGGCCTCGATCCCGAGAATCTTCCGGCAGCCGACAAGACCACGATGAATTTTGGTTCGGGAGGTAATTCGGCGGCGAAAGCTTGGCGCGATATTTGGAGCGCGGGGCAAGGGGTTGGCAATATCGTCGACGCGCCGAGCACCGCGACGCTCGTGGCGCGTATGCGTGAAGAATACGATACGGCGTTCGAAGCATTGGCCAAAAATGCTCGCGCCGGAAAAACCTGATCGTTCTCAAAATGCCGGAATGACCGCAGCCCGTTCCCGCGTGAGGCGCACGGCCTCCACAAAACGCGGATCCCCGTGAAATGGAACGAAAATCGGGCAACGTTCGAGCCAAAAAATGTCCACAAGCGGATCTTTTGCGACTTCGCAGATTTGGTCGAGCGCCAAGTCGAGATGCCCCTTGAAGGCCACCACTTCGGAAATCCATTGCCTCGCCAAAATCCTGTAACGCGGGCTTTCCGTCGGATCCAATTCCGAAGGATGACGTACCAGGGCTTCGAGGTTTTCTTTGCGGTCTCGTAAAACCCCCAGATAATCTTCAGTAAATCGCCCCAAGGATTGTTTGGCCGACCATTCAATCGTCGGAATGATGGCCTCGAATGCCTGCAAATCATTGTGCCACATGGCATCGCGCACGCGCGCGACCATCGACAGACGAAATCGGTCTGTCCTTTCGAACGATTCTAGTTTCGCAATGGCCTCCAGAGCTTTTCCCCGCTGCTTCGATAATGAAAGCGCACGCGCCAAATGCGCCCACGCTCCCGTATGAAACGGATCGAGCTCCGTCGCCAATGTCAAATGCATGATGCCTTTTTCGAGGTGCCCGGCTTCGCTCTGCAGAACTCCCACGAATTCATGCGCAGGTGCACAGGTTGGCGCAATCTCGAGTGCCCTTTGCAGAGCCGGAATCGCTATGTGGTATTCGCCGCGATTCGTCGCCAGACTGCCCGCCGCCAAATGCGTTTCGGCAATTTCCGGGGCCACTTGCAGAGCACGTTTGACGCTTGCGATGGCCAGGGTTTGCCAAGGTCGATCCTTCTGTCCATGCGCCAAAAACCACGCCCGACAACATGCCAGGGCATGCGCAGCAATCGCCGGCAAAAATCCCGGTGCCTGGGCCAAAACTCCGTCGAGCAACGTCACCGCATTTTCAACGGACGTCGGATCTGGCGTCCGCATTTCATGCCGCGCTTCGATGTATCCTTCGACAACCGAAGTCGGCGCTGACGTCGAATGCACCATTGTCGCCAATTCGATACGCAATTCTTCTGCGACCCGACGAACGACGGAATCTTGAAAAGCGAACAAATCCTTCGCTTCGCCGTCGTGCTGCTGAACCCATCGCTGCACACCTGTCGTGGCATCGAGAAGCCGCACGGAAACTCGAATATGACCTCCACCCGCTTGCACAGCGCCGTCAATGACCGCGCGTACACCCAATTCTTTGCCAATGGCAATGGGATCGCGTGACGAACGAAATCGCTCCAAAGCTCCGCTACCCAACACCAAAAGCCCTTTTGTGCGAGAGATTGCGTCGACGAGTTCGTCTGTTAGAACTTCCGCCATGTATTGTTGGTCTTGCGGGCCGCGGTATCGAAATGGCAAGATAGCCAATTTTTGCGGCATGACTTCGACGCCCGCTGTCGGAGCGACTGGCTGGGATTGCACGTTGGCCGGACCTTGTTGCAATCCCACGTCAAGCGAAGTTTTCTCGTCGGTCGATTCTATCAATGCGTCGAGTGCCGTGATGAAAGCTGCGGTCGATTGCGGTCGCGCGTTCGGATCGAGCGACAAACAGCGTAATGTGAGCGTGACGAGAGCCGGGGGCATTCTTGGCACTGTTTCGATGCGTGTCGCAATATCCGCCGAATTACCCGCCGGACGTTCACCGACCAGCATTTCATACAAAACAACGCCCAGCGAATAAATATCCGTACGCGCGTCGATGCGCCCGTTCGTCGCCTGTTCGGGCGCCATGTAATTCGCTGTTCCCAATACACCGTGCGTCAATCCCAAATCATCATCGAGGCATCGCGCAATGCCAAAGTCCGTCAAGACCAACCTTCCCCAATAATCCACGAGCACATTCGTCGGCTTCAAATCCCGATGAATGATATCGACCGCATGCGCCGCCCCAAGCGCTTCGGCGATCGTACGCGCCATGGACATGGCTTGTTGTGACGGAAACGGGCCATTGTTGCGCATCACGAAACGCAGCGTCGACCCTTCGATGAATTCCATCGTCAGATACAAAAAACCGTTGTGTTCCCCAATGTCGTGCACCCGAATCACGTTCGGATGATTCACGCGACGCGACAGACGCACCTCTTGACGAAACCGAGTTGCCAACAAGCGATGCTCGTCGGCATTCAGCGGCATCAATTTCAAAGCGACGTCATCGGCCAAGACCCTGTCGGTGGCTCGATACACCACGGCCATTCCGCCCCGGCCAAGAAGCTCTTTGATTTCATAACGATCTGCGAACACCGTACCGGTGACGAGATCCAAGGTGGGGGTTCCGAAGGCCATGTCAATGCGCGATGATACACGCATCGACATGGCGATTGAAAGTGATTCGTGGCAGTCAACAGGGAATTTGATTTAGAATCGACGACTGGGGGCGCCGTGTTCGATCGGTTCGTGCGATCCCGATTGCACTACGTTCTGATCCGACCCGTGAACCTTCGCTGTCGATTCTGAATCAGCCGCCGAATCAACCAGCGAAAAAGCAGCCAGCAAACCAATCACGCCCCCCGCAATCATCAAGAATGCTTGCAGCGAGTGCGAAATCGAATCCATTGCAAAATTGGCGTGCAACAAGGTTGTCTCCTTGGTCGAAAACAAAATACGGCCCAGCCCGAAGCGCCAACACCGCATTCCGGTAAACGCTCGACATCCCAAAGCTCTGCCCAGAGCTTCGTCAGTTGCCACGATCGGCAACGTCGAGCGCGTCCAATGTTGCCACGTTAGACGTGCACGTCCAGTAGCAATTCCTTGGGGGTGGACAGAATATGTCAGCCCATCAAAGGGCTGGATTTGACCCGGATTTGCTGCGCGGCTTGCGCAAGATAGGATCGCTCGCCCGCCAGTCGTCGAGCTTTACTGTTGGGTGCATCGCAGTTCGATACGTTCCGGACAGGATGCGCGCAAAACTCGTCGCTCCGGAACTCACCACCGGAATGTGCTGAAACGACATCGTTAAGTAAAACATCCGGTAATGGAAAAAGTTCTTCTGGACGATGGCGTCCGCCGTGCGTGGGGAAGCTCCAAGATTCGTCCAGAACTCCGGATGAATCGGCAATGGCGGACGTTCCGAGATCGCGACCTGAAACGATTCGATCTGCAAAAGCAACGTCCGCCCATGTTCCGCTTGACGCCGCGAAAGAATACGCGCCGAGACTGGCACTTCGGGTTGTCCATAGTCAGGAGTTCCGCGCAAAACGAGCGAAACAGACGTACCATTCGGCTCTTGCCAGGCCGCTTCGACCGCCGCAGGATCATGCACGGGCACGAGCACATTCAATCCACGATTGTTGCGGACGAGCGCCTGGACGAAATGTGTATTGCCCCCAGGCGCACCACCTCCGACGATATCATCGACATCCACGAGCGAAATGGGTCCCAGTTTTCGCCATCGATTGGCGGCCACTTCGTCCAGCGCTTCATCGACCGAACGCATCGGAGGTATCCGCTCATTCCGCTCGGCCCAGGCGCGATCGGCCAAAGCATCCGCCAATTGTCCAGCCAAACGTTCGTCGTCATCGGTCGAAACGTGAACGGCCCAGCCGAGATCGTCGCCATTCGTAAAAGGGTGCACCATGAAAAGACTCGCCGTGAGTACACGCGGGTCGTCTTCCAATTTGCGCATGTATCGAAAAACTTGGCGCATAGGGGCCAAGAAATCAATCGTCACGCCTCCGCCAATGAGCAGGGGCATTTTTCGCCACGCATGAACCGGACGAACCTGTCCACGTAATGCACGAATCAATCGATTGCCAGCTCGAAATCCCGTCGGCGCCAAGTCCCAATGCGGGTTTGTCCGGTAAGCCACGAGCACATCCACCGGATCGACCATGCCCGCCGAGAGATTCGCATGCAAATCGTAACTCACGGCGAGCTTGACATCGTTGCCCACGAGTTCCCGCACGCGCCGCAAAATGACCGATTCCGGTGCTTCGCCCAGATTCTTGACTTCCATCGAGCCGTGCAAAGCCAAATAAACCCCGTCGACGGGCATTGCCGCTTGCAAAGCGTCGAGCAAGTCCTGCAAAAGCCCTTCGAAGCATTCTTGCGTCAAGGGACCACCGGGAACACCCAGGGCGGAGATGAGCGGAACGGTCGTGACATTTCCCGCGGCATTGGCGGCTTGGACAAACCCCGTGAGTTCCGCGTGCGGCATGAAGGATTTGAGTTCCGTATGGCGCAAGGTGCAAGCACGGCCCAATTCCTCGCCACGGATGAAATGCATGCGCTCGAAATCGTCACGCGTCACGAGTAATGGCGAATAGGTATTCGCTTCATGGAAAATACGTCCGTACGCAATGCGTAAAGGCCGCCCGCCTCGTCCGAGGTGTTTCCAGAGCTCATCGATCATGAAAACAATTCTCCCATGAACATCGAGAGGAGACCTTGTCGGACGGGTGGGGGAGCAGCCTCGAGAATGCGGTGAATCATTCCTGCGCGGGCCGGAAGTTTTCCATCCGTAATGCCCAATTGGGCCATGATTTCGCCAGCGTCGATGCCTCCTGCTCCGTCGCTGCCCGCGAGCGCGGATAACATCATGACGACTTCCGGTGGGGGGCTCATACGTTCGGGCAAGTCTTTGGCGCACGTTTCCAAGTCTTTGGCGAAATCGCCGGCGCGATCGGCATTGCCCGGGTCAATCGTCAAATGAATATGGGCCGGGGACTTTCCGAAGCTATAGGTTGGCTGGACATACCATCCTCGTTCGGACAAACGATCGGCCAATTCGAAGACATCTCCGGTATCTGTGGTCAAGGCCAAAACGTTGGCGTCGGGTCGAGCGACCAAACGAATACCGGGCGTTTTGTCGATGGTATGGATGATCGCTTGCGTCGCTTCCCACATGGTTTTGGCGCGTGCGCGAAAACCTTGGCGTCCCAAGTTCTTTACAATGGCGAGCGCTGCGGCAGTGGCGGCAATGGACTTGGATCCGAGAATGGACGAATTGACGATGGCATATCCGGTCCAATTGGCGCAGGCGAAGTATTGAGCATTTCGCAATTCGCGGCTTCGCTGCAAAATAACGGAAACGCCTTTGGGTGCGAAGCCATATTTGTGCAAATCGAGGGACATGCTCGTCACACCGTCGACTTGAAAATCAAAAGGTGGCACATCGACGCCATTGTCACGCAAAAAAGGCAATACGCAACCGCCAACGCAAGCGTCGACGTGCATGAGGGTACCGTGTTCTTTGGCGAGGGAAGCTAATTCGACAATGGGATCGATGACACCATGAGCATATCCGGGGGCCGATCCGACGACGAGAATCACGTCGCCGTTCATTTTCGCGCGGGCATCATGGATATCGGCGCGCATGGTCTGGGGATCGATATCGACAGGAATGATTTCCACGCCGAGGTAATGGGCGGCTTTGTGGAAACAGGCGTGCGCCGTAGCGGGCAGGAGCATTTTGGGGTTTTTGATATGCGGCCGAGTTTTTCGGGCATAATCTCGCGCGGTCTTGACCGCCAAAATGACGCTTTCGGTGCCTCCGGTCGTGGCAGTACCTGCGGCTCCTTCGGGAGCACGCATCAATTCGAGGCACGCGTGTACGAGCGCATTTTCGAGAACTCGTGCGGAGGGGTATACGGTGGGATCGAGGCCATTACCTTCCATGCAAGCGGCGAAAGCTTCGCGGGCAAGGGATTTTGTTTCAGCGCCGGGGTCATAAACGAATGCGAAAGCGTGTCCATCGCTTTTGAGATCGCGGGCGCGAGCATCGTTCAGGAGGTTGAGGATTTCGTCGCGAGATTGGCCGATTTCGGGAAAGTGCATGGTTGCTCCGGCCAGGGACGATAACAGAAAGGGAAGCAGGGGCCAATGAAATTTGTCGAATCCGCTTCCCATGTTGTTCCGACCCATGCTACAACCCGCCCATGGCGCTCGAAAGTCCCGATCCCATCAACTATGCTCATGCTCCGCGAATGACCGTCGAAGGGGGAATGACCCTTTGCCGCGTTCTCGGCGATTCATGCCCGGCCACGATGCCCGCATCGGTCAAAAAAGCCGCCAAGCGATTATTCGAAGTCGCGGAAGCTGCACAATTTGCCTATACGCTGCGGCGCAAATCCATTGCCAAAACATCCCCCGAAGACGCTCGGCCCATCGATCGTAATGCCGATTCGTCTTGGGGAGCCTTGCGCTCACGATTGCAAGCTTATGCTATGTTGCCGGTGGACAAGTATCCGGATGCCCAACGCGCCGCGGAAATTCTGGCTTCGCTTTTCGGTGAAGCTGGCCTGTCATTCTTGACCGAATCGTACCCCGAACAATACGCGATTGCCGATTCGGTCGTGCGACGTATCGACAGTGAAGGCATGGCCGCCGATATTGATCGTTTGGCCGGAAAAGAGTTTCTCGAGAATGTCCGCGTGCAACATGCAGCATACGGCAAAATGGTCCAATCCGTCTTGCAACGTGAAGAAGCCTTGAGCGAGGATTTGAATGAACACGTCCGCGCGATGGGTCAAGAAATCGTTGATTATTCCACCAAGGTGCTTGCATCGATTGATCGCGACAAACCGGCAACCATCGCGGCGGCTCGAACTGCGCTTCGTCCGATTGATGCATTTCGCGAAGCCACCCAACGCCGCGCCGTATCGCAACCTCCCGCAGCCCCTTCGGTCAAGCCCGAGCCTTCCTGAAGGCATTTCCAAGGCCGAGTAGCCTCCCGCGACCGTTTGCAAGCGGTTCACCAAACCCCAACAGTGTTGACAAGCCGTTTCGAAAGCGCCGTTCGATACCGATCGGCTTGTACCCAGGCGCTTGAAGTGTGTTTGCTTACGCTGAAAGGGGTGTCCGAAGCGTTTGGAAAGAGATTTGGATACCGATCGGCTTTGTGGCTTACGTGGGATGCGTTACGAGTTGGCTCGGAGAGGCTCCGGGAATGCCTGGATTGTTTTTCGCGAGGGCCGTCGTTTCTCCGAACGATTGGCGCAATTCGTCCGGCAATGGCGCATCGAAATCATCCGCGAGTCTGATTTGTCCGGCAAGAATTCCAGGCGTTGGTACGTTCACCTGTTCTTTGACTTCTTGGCTCAGCGCAATGAGTTCGACCGTTTGTCCAAGCATTGGGGACAGTTCAGGAATGAGCTGCACAATTGCTGTATTGACGATGACTTGTACTTTGTTGGCTTGCATGATCGAGCGCTTCGCTGCGTATCTTAGGGTAATGATGTTGTACTCCGAAAACCTTGCGCAGTGCCAAGGGACTTGAGTACTTCAATCAATTCTTCCTCAAACCGGCGAAAGGCGGGCAGCGCTCGTAGTTGTTCGAACCGGGCGTTTTCGCCGAATGAACGGTAAACTTCATTGACCGGAATTCGTACGTCCCCGTCTTTCAAGATTTTACGCAAACTGTTCTTGGGATCCATTTCCGCTTCTGGCTGTTTCGGCAGGAGAATGGGACGAGCTTTGCCGAGCACTCTTTCGAATGGTCGGGAATCCGCCAGCAGCCATGCTTCGATTTCCCGCACAGGAATACAAGCTACGAAATGGATTTGCAAATGAGGTACAATAGAATGAAGGGCCTGCATTCCGGGGGTTATTTGAGACTGACGAACACCCTCTGGATCGCTGGCACCATCGGCATGAAGAATAAAAATTTCGCAAGAATCGATGGCGCCAAGAACAGCCTGCTGGATTCGTGCAGCTCGCGTGGAACCGGTACCCGACGGCGCATCGATGCCAAGCGTTTCGACCAGCTCATAAGCACCTGAAAACATTTTTGCGGCCAATTCATCGAGCAATCGATTGATCATTGGCAAAAGAAATTCATAATCAGTTCGCCCTTCAGCATAGAGACCTGCCCTGATGTAGATCATTCGGCGGCCTCGTCATATGTCGTATCGAGGATGCCCTCAATCTCCTTCGGCGAAATCACAAAGCGCCCATCTTGAGGTGACTGGACGGGTCCGACGGTACGCGCACGCGTGACACGTTCGCTATTGCGGCGAATCATGTCGATGAAACGCAGGTTCCGCGCTCGCGACAACAACGCTGAAAGAATGACGTTGGAATGCGTCGTGATCAGAATCTGCGTGGGCAAGTGGTTAATATTAATGCCCAAGTCCGCAATGCCCATCGATTCGCGGGCATTCTCCCATCGCCGTTGTACGTAATTCGCGGTGTCTTCCGTAGCCACTTGGCGCAATTTTTCCAGCAACAGCCTCAACCGTCCCGGAAAAATGCCATTCTCCGGTTCTTCGATGCTCACAATGGGGGGACGCGGCTCCAAATAGAGCGCTGTCAACAACGCGAGAGTGCGCAATGTGCCATTCGAAACCAATCGAGCAGGTACGTGTTCACCGCCAGAGAACTCGAATTCAATGGCAAAATCATTACCCTCCTTGATGATGTCGAACGACGCGATTCCGGGAACGAGCATCGACAAATTTGCACGTATGGCGCCTAGTGCCGGATCCGGTAATTCCGCCAGAATCGTGGGCAAATTGGATGCGTCTGGCGCCAGTTCTTCGATATCCGTTCGTTCGCTCGGCAAACCGAGGCGCAACGAGTCTAGTGAAAATGTCCGAAAGGAAGCCAGCGTTTTGTGAAATTCAAGCGTCAACTCGAAGCGCATTGCACCAAGTGCCGCATAACCGCGTGGAACCTGCCATTCTTTTGGCCAAGCCTTGGGTTGGACGATGACGCGTTGTTTTGACGTTTGCCCATCCATCAATGTAACGAGATAACTTTCGCCGCCTTGATTGTATCCCGCCCAATGTTGAAACTCTGGATGCTCGGTGATCCATTTGTCTCCATCTCGACGCATGGCGTGGATTTGCTCATTCGTTACGAACAGTTGTTCCGTACCGCGTTTGGTTTCACGGCATTTGATGCTCAGCTCATACCGAAATCGACTCTGAAATTCGTCCTTTGCAGGATACCACCCGTACTCCAAAAATTCCACGCCAAACCGCATCTCATCGACATGACCCGAACTCGTGCGCGTAAATTGATCAATCGTTTTGCCGCGACCACCTTTGAACGCCTCGACAATGGGCATCCGCGCCAGCCTGGACAGAAGCCCGAGCGCTTCCAAAATGTTGGACTTACCGGCGCTGTTTGGTCCGACGAATACCGTGAACGGTTCGAGATCCACCGCGAAGTTTCGCAGCGACTTGAACCCGTCGACCTCGAGACGTGTGATCATGGTGCCCCCACTCTACCACCAAACCCACCCAGGGCATTCATTCTTTTTCGCCACGCAGGTTCGACCATAACAACGCCACCTAAACACCTGTCAAGTGTTCGCTCCGCTCCGTGCCACGCCGTGGCCATGTTACCCAACCCACCTTAACAAAGATCGTTGCTACAAACTCCCAACTTCACAAAACTCGCGTTACCTTGCGCGCGTGACCGATTCGTCGCTCCCGTTCACCACTCGACTCTGGTTCGCTTGGGCCTGTTTTTTCCGCGTTCTCTTCGATGGCGCCTTTGCCGCTCGCGCCTTCGCCGCGCGTGAAGCGCCTGCCCTCGCGCCCCCGCCCGAGCCTGTCAAACCGCCCAAACCGGCGGCCCCCGAAAAGCCCAAAGAGGCGGACACGACGGCTGCCCTTCAGCTCCTCGCATTGCTGCAACGTGAAGGTCGATTGGTCGATTTTCTCCAGCAAGACATAACCACATTTCCCGATGCGGAAATCGGCGCCGCGGTTCGCGTGGTGCATGAGGGGTGTCGAAAAACCTTACGGGATCACGTCGAAATCGAGCCTATTCGTTCCGAAGACGAAGGCGCAAAAGTGACCCTCGAAGCTGGATTTTCTGCGTCCGAAGTCAAACTCACCGGGGACGTCAAAGGCAAACCACCTTATCGCGGCGTTTTGCAACATCGCGGTTGGCAAGCCAAGTCCGTGAAATTGCCAAAAATCACTGCCGAACACGATTCTTCGATTCTTGCTCCTGCGGAGGTCGAACTGTGAACGCTCGTCAGATCGTCGGTATCGATTTGGGCACGACCCATTCGGCGCTTGCTTATGCCGAAATCGGCCCAGAAAAACCAAGCATCGATACGCTGCCCATCTTGCAGCTCGTCGCTCGCGGCGCATTGGAAGAACGCGTATTGCTGCCTTCGTTTTATTACGCCGCCCATGAATCCGAAGGGGCGCAGAGTTTACCCTGGGACAAAGATCGTTCCTTCGTTGTGGGTGAATACGCGCGAACGCGTGGGATTGACGCGCCAAACCGTCTCGTATCGAGCGCCAAAAGCTGGCTTTCGCATGCGGGTGTTGATCGGCGATCGGCACTTTTGCCCTTGGGGGCTCCCGAAGATGTCGAAAAAATATCGCCCGTCGAAGCTTCGTGGCGGTACCTCGAGCACTTGGCGGAAGCGTGGACGAATAAATTCGGAAAAGATCGGGAACTCGGCGCGCAAGAAATCGTCTTGACCGTACCCGCTTCCTTCGATGCGGCAGCTCGTGATTTGACGGTAGAAGCCGCAGGTTTGGCGGGATTCGAAGATTTGACGTTGCTCGAAGAACCGCAAGCGGCATTGTATGCGTGGATTGATGCTGCGGGCAATGACTGGCGCAAATACATTCGTCCAGGTGATATCATTCTCGTGGTCGATGTTGGCGGCGGAACCACCGACTTTTCGGCCATTGCCGCGACGGAGGATCAAGGCAATCTGAGTTTGCAACGCATTGCCGTTGGTGATCACATTTTGCTAGGCGGCGATAACATGGACTTGGCGCTGGCGTATCTGGCGCGCAAAAAGTTGCTGGATGAAGGCAAAGAGCTCGATCGGTGGCAAATGATTGCGCTGACGCATGCGGCGCGCGGGGCCAAAGAACGGTTGTTATCCGATGCGTCCGTGGACAAATTCCCCGTGGTGGTTCCCAGTCGAAGTGCAAAATTGCTAGGGTCATCGTTGCGGACGGAAGTTTCCCGAGACGACGTGCAGAAGATACTCGTGGATGGGTTTTTCCCGAGCGTACCTGGGAATGCTCGTCCGCAAACGCGTCCTCGCGGAGGTCTGACGCAAATTGGTTTGCCTTACGCGCATGATCCGGCCGTGACGCGGCATCTTGCGGCGTTTCTCGGGCGGCATGCGAAAGCAACGGAAAAGATAGCGGGTTTTTCTGGAAAGACCAGCGCTTCAGCGACAATGTTGCATCCAACCGTGCTTCTTTTTAACGGTGGCGTGATGAAAGGCCAAGCGCTAGCGGATCGAGTGATTTCCACATTAAATGGGTGGCTCGAATCTGAAGGTGCTCCGCCGGTGCGTGTATTGCCGGCGGCGGATTTGGATTTGGCGGTTGCGCGTGGAGCAGCCACGTATGGGCTGGTGCGTAAAGGCAAGGGATTGCGTATTCGCGGAGGTACGGCGCGGGCGTATTACGTGGGCATTGAAAGTGCAATGCCGGCAGTGCCGGGGCTCGAGCCGCCGATTACGGCGATGTGTGTGGCGCCATTTGGAATGGAAGAAGGTTCCAAGGCGGAATTGCCGCCGCATGAATTGGGCGTGGTGGTGGGAGAGCCGGTGCGATTTCGATTTTTCGGGTCTTCGGTACGTCGCGAAGACAAAGCTGGCACAGAATTGGATTCGTGGAAGGATGGGGAAATCGACGAGCTTTCCCCCATTGAAGTGACTCTGCCAGCGGACGGTCGAATGGAGGGCGACGTTGTGCCCGTGCGTCTCGAAGCGAGCGTGACGGAAGTGGGCACATTGCTGGTGGAAGCCGTGGCGCTCGAGCCGCAAAAGCCCAATGAGCGTTGGAAAGTCGAATTGGGCGTTCGCGCGCAAGCGGTCGAAGTCAATGTGGATGAATGACCTGGGTTTCACCCAGACCCACCCGGGGCTCCGCGCCCCGGGACCCGCGCAAGGGCCCAGGCCCTTGACCCCGGTATTGGTTTGTCCTGCGGACAAACCAAACAGGGTTCAGGAGGCTATAGCAGACA
>JBGAOI010000369.1:0-7278 GCA_044221885.1 Polyangium sp. (in: bacteria) | reverse complement strand
GTGACGGGCATGGTCACCGCGACAAGCATCGATTTGACGTTCACCCTGCCCGACGGTGGTGTGATCCACGGTACGGGGACGTTGGACAAACCATTTGAAACGTGCCCAGAACCAATGAATGGCACACTCATCGGACCCCAAGTAGGCGACACAGGAGATTGGGGCGGATATGGCTCGCGATGTTTCAATGACTGTCGAGCCATTGGCGGAACATTCAGCGAGTGCCTCATCGGTTGCGCATTGTTCTATTAACGGACCGACGAATACGCCGGGGCATATCGAGCGTCCTCGCCCGATGCTGGTGATGCCCACGCGCGTCATGCGCAGTTCAATTGAATCGTTCCCGTAGCGCGGCCACAGCCCGCGAAAGGCGCGATTTTACGGTTCCCGCAGGAATACCAAGACAATCACCCACTTCAATCAACGTCAATCCTTCAAAATAGGCCAATTCGACAACGACGCGCTGTTCGTCAGGTAAATCAGCCAGCGCCATCCATACATGAGCACCATCGAGATCCTGAGTCGGGTCCCAGGTGTCACTGACGAGGTTTGTCGCCGTCGACGAGAAGTCATCTTCGCAACAAACACCGTCATCGAGAGACTCGTGCCGCCGCAGACTCGGTGATTTGAGTCGATCGAGCGCACGCGAACGCGTCCGAATCAGGAGCCACGCAGCGACGCTCCCCCGCGAATCGTCATAATCCGCCGCTCGCCGCCAAACTTCCACAAAAACGTCGTGAACAATGTCTTCAGCGTCCTGCGAATTCGACAACATTCGCCGCGCTGCGCCAAGCAAACGAGCAACAAAGCGATTGTAAAGAATACCCAATGCGTTTTTGTCCCCATTGGCAATCGCCTGTAATACTTCTACGTCGGAAAGAAGCGTCGGAGATACCTCTAGCTCATCCGCGCCGTGATTCACCGAATGCGTTTGTCCGGCCAGTTCTTCGCCACTGCCCGTCATGGCAACGCCTCCGCCTCGAAATTTTCTTCATACTCCAATCGGTCCGTATTGATGATGGCGCACAAACATTCAATGCCATCCAAAAATCGAACAATCGAATGCGCCGAGCCTGGCGAACTGTGAAGTTCGCCGCCGGCACGCGTCACAATCCCGTCGCTTCCTTCGAACGCCCCCTGAAAAACCAAAATCGATTCATACCCCATGTGGCGATGTCGCGGGACACTCGCGGACGGATCGAAACACGCCAAAATAGCCCACTTAGGACTTTGCTCTGTGCCAACCAAAAGCGGATGTGCTCGCATTCCCGGCAGCGGACGTAATGACCATTTGTCCATGTCGTCAAAAGCATGCAACGCCCGACGTGCATCTTGCGAGGAAAAACCAACGAGTTCCCCAAGTTGTTGGGCATAAGGAGCAAACCGCTCCAGACGATCAATCGATTCGATGAGGCGACCTCGAAGAGTAGGCCCCGGTGCAACACTCGACTCCATCATAACCACCTCACAAAAATGCTCGAAACGATGGCGACAGGATTCACACGCCGCCATATGGGCCTGAACACGACGACGCGCATCTTCTTCGAGGCGGTCAAAAACGAGTTTATGCAATTCTTGAATGGGATGTTCGTTCATTGCGGTAAGTTCCGAATCGACGGGGACGAAAGTGCCCGAAGCTCGTTCATCCAGGAGATTACGACGCGACACACACAACGGTTCCAAGTTTGTTCGTATCGAGAAAACAATTTCCCGATCGCCGCAAAAATAAGGCCGCGTCAGGTTTGGCGAATGGCTGCATCACGCGCAGCGGCAAGAATTCGCTCCTGCTGTACCGTCCACCCGGCCACATCCAGATGCGTAGTGCCACGCGTCGCAATGGCCAATTCTCGAGCCAGCATGGGACGAATCCCTTGCAATGTATCTCGCGCTGCCAATTCATTCACGACTCCGCTCGGACTCCACGCTGCGCCCAAACGAAGACGTTCCGCTTGTAATGGCCGGCGTTGCTCGAATGCCGCGATGTACGCCGATAGGCGCGAATCGAATTCATCGGCGCCAAACCCTCCTGGCCGCGGGGCTCCTGGACCACACATGCGCTCGAGCCCCACGACGATGCGGTCACATTCCGGGAATGTGCCCGCTCGAGCAGCGCGACGCGCGGCTTCAATGAGGGAGGGCAAGTGATCGGGATGCCCATGCCAGCCAAGCCAGGGAATATTTTCGGCAATGGCATTCGCTTCGACCGAAAGCAAACTACGGTCGAATGAAGAGCCCAGTAGACACAACGTCTCGAAGGCTGCTTGTCTTGCCAACCTCATTTTGTTGTCGTCGGAACGTGCTTGTTGCAAAAGGGTACGCAAGTGCTTGGGTCCACGCGTATCCCCCAATATCGTCAACGCGGCTCCCGCATGCGTCGCAATGAGCGGATCGGCATGGTCGAGAAGTCGTGAAAGCAACGGCAATGCCGAAACGCTCGGCAGGCGCGTTGCCAATGTAATGGCTTTGGAGACCAACGATGCCGACGGACGCATCAACACGAGCACCAAGCTTGCCATATCCGGCTTTCCTCGACGTGTCATCGCTTCGAGCGCGACTTCAACAAGGGCTGGATCTTCACTGCGACACAACTCGGCAAGCGCGCGATCGATCGCCGGATTCGACCCCAAGACAAACGCGTCGACAAACGCGGGAAATGTCTTGGGATGTGAACGTCGCAAAGCCAACGTAACCCAGCGCATGGCAATGTCGGAATCAAGGCAACAGAGCGTAAATGCCAATGCAAAGGTTCGTCCGTAATCAGGAATCGTCCATTCTGTTGCGTACGAAAAAAGCGCCTCGGCCAAACCCAATCGTGAACCGGCAGGATCCAACGGCAGTTCCAATGACACCACCGCATCGTAACTGTCAAGCAGGCGCTGCTCGAATCGGGACGCATCGCCCCAAGGCTCGTGATCGTAAAGGCGTCGAAGATTACCCAAGCTCCCCACGTCCTCGAAACACTCGCGCGCCAACGCCCACACTTGAGCCAAGTCGCCCGAGGTATTTCCCGACCAACCTGCCAGATTTTGCTTTCGCGTGCGTTCGGGATCGTCTTTCAGCAAAACGCGCGGCGGCGTTATGTCGACAACATGGGCTCGAGGAAGTCCGACACTGGCCAAAAATTGGGGCGCGGCCGAAATTTCATGGCTGCTCGAGGCCACGATACGCATGGGAAAACGCGCGCGAAGTTTGTCCGCGGCTTCGGCCATGTATTTCGCGGCGCTCTCGAGGCGTTTGCTCAGGTTTGTCTCGTGCTCCCATTTCGCTCGTTCGGAATGAACTTCCGTCGACGCAATTTCTAGACTCTCAATTGCTTTCTCGTCAATGGTTTCCGCATCGATGATGCCCGTCAAGAGGGCAATCCACTGCCGATGCGCGTCCGCAATGGCTTTTCCGTCCCGCCGATCCGTTAATGGAATCAACCCATCTTCCAATGCATTGCGTAACCCTTCGAGGTTCGCCCTGACCTCACTTGGCAAACGCATCATGCTGCCCCCAGGGCAATGGCGCCTCGCGCCGGGCCATCCGAAGCCAATAGAATGAGGGCCTGGTTTGCCGGAGCAAACCCAAGTTTCCAAGCAGAACACACGAATGCAACATGCATTGCCCCCGTTGCCGCCCCCACATCCCCCAATTCATCACAAAGGCGAGATTCAACCGTCCCTGCATCATCGAAGGCTTCACTGTTTCGAATACGAACGAATGTCCATTCCTTCGCACGATACCGTTCCCCATTCACGTCGGGAAGGACCCAGGGCACAGGTGTTCGCAAGTTTGCCGCAACCGTCCGCGTCAACTCCGTCGCCGCCTCCGCAATGACTGGATTTTGTGGATCGTCCGGACGCTCCATTCCCAGACCAACCCCCAACACTTTCCCGACGAAAGGTAAATTCGCATTGGGCAGCGCGATCACGGCAAAAGCGGCCCCTTCAGACGGAATGAATCCATCCCAAACGCCTTCGGCGTTCACCCGCTTCTCCTTGTCCAAAGCGTCGAGCACCAACGGATCATGATAGCTGTCAATTCCCCCAACAATCGCATAGGTGGATTTAGGTTTGGCAGGCGCAACAGGTTCCGCAGGCTTCCCCAATCGACCCAATCCCACCCCCTGCGCAAGCGCCGGCACGGATGAGGCCGAAAGAAACGTCACGGCCCGATCCAATGCCGCCGCAAAGCCAGCATGACCGATCGGAAATGGTTCGGAAGCTTCGGGCATGAGCGCTACGCCGGCTCGTTTGCCCAATACTTCAAAAAAATCGGCGCCAAGGGGTTGCTCGGCTTCCGCGCGTCTTGGCGGCAGCGCTAGAAAAATCGGCAAGGGTCCGGGGCTGCCCGGAACCGCTCGCACAGCTTCCGCCAACGCTGGCGCAGCCAATTCAATGAGGCGATCTCGACCGACGAGAGAATCAGGCAAACGCCGCGAACGCACATTGCCCAATCCCAATCCACTACTGCCAAAAGGAGTTTTTCCGGGCGCCATTTTTTTTGCCCGCAACAAGAGCGCCGTTTGTCGCGCATCGAGCCCCAGAGGCGACGATGCTCCAACCCCGACAATCCCTGCCCTCATGTACCGGATTCTCCGCTTCTCACGATTTTCGTCGTATCGCCCAATTTGATTTCTTCGTTCGTGCGAAGCCTTTCGAGTTCCGCGGCAAACGCCTTGTCGGCACTCGCTTTGGCTCGAAACTTTCGTTCCAAACGGGAATATCCACCCACGCCCAAACCTACTTTTTCCAAGGCTTTCGTGGGATCACCACGTTTGACTGCAATCTCGAGCGCCACGAATTCAGCCGGCGTGATTTCGGCTTCCCGTGGCGTGGCCAGCGCATCCGACGCCCGCTGATATGCTTGCGCATATTCGGCACTTACGCCACCTTCAGGTTCGTCGCGTACGCTCGCCAGTCGTTGTGCCCACGCCCGTTCTTCAATCCCCCAGGCATAATCATCGATACCGTGTTTTGCCAACACCTCCGCACGAGGCCACCTTTGTTCCGCCAATTCTGCCGCAATGGCGGCGGCCTCATGAGGAAGCAATTCAGGTTCGGCGGCGTTCGGATGTCCCCACGTTTCGTAACGGGCCATGAGCAGCTCGGCCTCGGACAGAGGGGGCGGAAGTTCGTCTCGAAGAACATCGTCCCGCTCAATGGCCCATTGAAATCGACCTCGGGGCAATTCGCGCAAATTGTCGTCCCAAGCACCGCGAATGTCGGCTTCCCATCGAGCCTGAGGTGCCCAACCAATGAGAATGCGATCGATATCGAGATGAGCTTTGGGCGACGTTTCCACGAGCCCGCGCCAAACCACATGTACCGTGCTCTCGTCCAAGTCGACAACCAACGTGTCCAGGAAAAACTGCACGTAGCCGCGATTGACATTCGCCTGGCGATACGTCACGAGCGCGCGGGGCACGTACTTCGGGAGAGCAATTTCCAATTTTTCGTCGGGATCCATCCCAAACCCTTCGAGCCGAATACCGGTGACCTCTTCCGGTTCGTATTGCAGCTCGGGAATTGCGGATTGGTAGACGGACAAGTCGAAGTCCGGCGGATGGCGAAAGTGATGCACCGAGCCGTCATGACAAGGACGCAAGCCCAAGTCGACTTCACGCCCGTGCGGCGTGCGCGTGTGCGGTGGACGCAAAGGAATTTTGCCTGGAGCGTCTGCGGAAATGACGAACGACAAACGGCGGTCGCCGAGGCCAATTTGCACGATACGCGGTTTCTGGAATATCGAGCCGGTTCCCGAGGGCAGCGGAGGATTGTCCAAGTGCCCTTGCACCGTAAAATCGACCTTGAGGCGCATGGGAACGAAGTCATCGAGCGGATTCTGATTGTCCTTACTCGAAGGCCCCGCACACAAAGGACGCGGCAGCGCGGTTTCCAGCGGAATCGGACGAACTGCCGCAGATCTGTCGAACCGAAACGTCGAACTCACGAATATCGAGAGCCAGATGCGGTCGACGACCCAGGGCAAAATACCTATGCGACAAGGAAATGGTTTGGCCCGGCGTTCACCGGGAAACCTCACGGGGGCCTCGGCGACGAGGATACGACTAAAGGGCTGTACGGTCATCGTCAGTTTCCGATGATATTCCAAAGCTCCGTCTCGGGAACCTCACACTTGAGACAATCGGGGAACCATTCGCCGCTATTTTCGTACGAATAGAACCATACGTCGATCTTGATGGTTCCGGTCAAACCGACTTTCAACTCGAATTCCTTGTTTTTCAGGACAAGCCCAGCCGAAGTGCCCTCGAGTTTCAAAGCCGGATCTGCTTGCAGGACGAGCTGCCCTTCAATGTGCAGATTGTCGCGCCACTTGACTCGAATATAGCCGTAAATCTTGACTTCGAGAGGCAACGTAATGGACGCTTCCCAGGCCCATCCTCGTCGCTTGTTCCAACTGAATGCCATCGCGGCCGCCGCGGAGAGCGTGATTTCCACGCCAATCCCGACGGAAGCATCGGCGCCGAGACGCTGAATGATCCAACCGACAGCACGCGAAGCGACGGCCCCCGCGAACGGAATGATCGCGAGGAAATTCGTCAATGGGACAGAAACTTCGAACTTCCATTCGAGAATTTTCCCACTGAGTTCAATGGATGCCTCACGCGTCATCGCGTATTCGGCACCACCCTCTTTCCATTCGAATGCGAGCGTAATCTTGACGTCGCCGGCCGGACAAAGCAGACTATTTTCGACGCGGACGTTGGCCAATTGTCCAATGGTCCGAACCGGCGCCATGGCTCGATTGATCCATTGAACGGTTTTGCTCAATCCTTCGAGCGGGATTTCGTATTCGTACTTTTTCTCGGGATAACCATGAACTTCGTACGTGACCGAGCCGCTGCACGCATTGCCGACAATGGCCACGCGCACCGGGTTGGCCATCGCGCGCCAAAAAACGAGAAACTCCGCCAAACCTTTGAGTTTTTCGGCGGCATCGAGCGCGGCTTCGCGACGCTTACGATCCTGATTGACCTGCTGATACGCAAGACGTCCATCTTGATTTTCGACCCGCGGTGAACCTCGTGCGGCAGCATTTTGCGCCGCATAGTTGTTCTTGTCCTGGATCATCTGCTGCTTTGCAGCGGTAGTATCCTGCGTCAAACCACCAACATTGACCTCAGGCGGATCGGTGCTGGGAATCCAACTTTCATCGAGGACGAGCGTATCGCCAGTAAATTCCTCCGAGCGAGGCGGAAGATTTGCGCCCATCCAATCGGTGCCGCCCGAACGCGTGACCTTCCATTTCATGTGCGGCGGATTCGCACATTCA
>JBGAOI010000368.1:0-7290 GCA_044221885.1 Polyangium sp. (in: bacteria) | reverse complement strand
CTTTCGCCCGCCGAATTGCGACGCTCGGGCGGATGTGCGGCGTGTTTTATTGGTGCGGGTGATATCTCGGGCCGCGCGGCGTGGATGGCGGGTATTGCGGGTTTGGCCGGGATAGCTGGGTTTGTCGTACGCCGCAATCGACGCAAGAACTGAAGCCACGAAGTTCGAACAATCCACGCCTTCCCGACTCTCGACTCCACCCCACCATCCACGACGAACGCTCGATTCGGTCGGTATCGAGCGCCTTTGCTGCACGAATCGGTCATTCGTCACAAGAATCGGTCATCGGACCTTCATCAATGTGCTCGACACGCATTCGCCTCGCCGGCAAGCTGGCCGCGTAGCGCGCGAAGGCATCATTGTAAAGCGCCGCAGGCTGGACCTCTTGAAGCCGACGCACGGCATCGACACCACGAACACCCAGGTACGTGAGCGCCATGGCCGCCACGAGATTCGAGCGATTCAAGCCCACGAGGCAATGCACGAGCACGACGTGGCGAGCGTCGACCAGGCTCGCAATGAAGCGCCCCAACGCATCGAGCTTGGAAGCGCTAGGCAAATCCTCATCGTCGTTCATCGGAAAATACACGTAGAGGATTTCGTTGGCGACTTCGGGAATCCCCTCGTCGATACCGCCGTCGAGATCGATGATGGTATCGATGCGATGGGCTCGGATCATTTCCCAGTCGTCGATCTCTCCGGAAACGAAGAGCGTGCCATCCGGATGAATGCGATGGATCTCCATGACGCGAGAGCCTACACATTTCGCGCGCCGTGGGAAGCTCTGTCGACGGGAAACTTCCACCTCGGCAAAAATTCGCCTCGGGTCCCCGCGAAAAATATCCGAACTTGGCGTCGACGTGCGCGCCGACGTACGCCACGAGCAGCGATTGGCGCCCATTGGCTACGTCTTGTGCGGACGTCGTAACGAGCCGCGGCAAGATACCTTGAACCCGCGTCGCGCCAACCAGACAACCAAGTCCCCCGATGAGTCGATGCTCATCGACGGACGCGACATCAATGGATCTTGAATGCGTTGAAAAATCGTGTTTATGCGGGACAACTCGCGTTGACTGCGGTGAAACCCAAGGGACACACGAGCACGATCGGACGTCCCGCGGAATGGGTCGACGCCCACGACCCGATCCTTTCGATGGAGACATGGTTGACGGCGCAAGATGCTTTGGTGAGTCGTCACGCCTTCTCGAAGACGGCAGTGTGAGCAATTTCCAAGGGCGATACGCCATTCGTCATGCCTGGAATCGCGTCTCCGAACCGGGAGGACTTTCGCCCGCCGAATTGCGACGCTCGGGCGGATGTGCGGCGTGTTTTATTGGTGCGGGTGATATCTCGGGCCGCGCCGCGTGGATGGCGGGTATTGCGGGTTTGGCCGGGATAGCCGGATTCGTGGTGCGGCACGCCAAACGAAAAGAGTAACTCGCAGCGCGCCGCGCGAAGGAGTTGCCGTTGGGACGAGCAGCACTCGATATCCACCCATGCAACACATTTTCTAGCTTTACGCTCGAAACTGCATTAACCTCGTCGGCCCATGCACCGTCACTTCGCGCTGTTTCTCCTCGGGCTCGCCGCTTGTTCGTCGTCCGTGCCCCAGTCCAATTCGCCTCCAGTTGCGCCAGTCGCATCGGCAACACAGCCCATAACCCCCGCAACGGCT
This sequence comes from Polyangium sp. (in: bacteria), assembly GCA_044221885.1. GTDB lineage: Bacteria > Myxococcota_A > Polyangia > Polyangiales > Polyangiaceae > Polyangium. Next base: position 5,615 of record JBGAOI010000368.1, on the reverse strand, counting down.
GAAGCGCCGTGTCCTCGAGCCATGAAGCTCGAACGAGCGGCTATTGTCGACGAAGCCACGTGTCTCTTGCGTCGCTACATTCGTATCGATACGACAAACCCTCCGGGCAACGAAGCCGCTGCGGCGCGATTTCTGCAAGCTTTCCTAAAACAAGAAGGCATCGAAGCGACACTGTATGAATCCGCGCCAGGACGCGCGAACCTGACCGCGCGAATCAAAGGCGATGGCAGCAAAAAAGCCCTGATGCTCGTGCACCATATCGATGTCGTTCCGGCCCAAGCTGCGGAATGGTCGATACCGCCTTTCGAGGGCGAAATTCGCGACGGGTATCTGTGGGGACGGGGCGCCATGGATAACAAAGGTCCCGGCATCATGGAGGTGTTGGCGTTTGTCATGCTGAAACGGCTCGACGTTCCACTGGCTCGAGACGTGGTGCTTGCCGCCATGGCGGATGAAGAACAAGGGGGCGCCAAAGGTGCGCGGTACCTCGTCGAGAAGCATTTCGATGTTTTGCAAGATGTCGAATATGCTCTCAATGAAGGTGGCGGAATTTTGCAAAATGCCGAAAAGCAGAATTTTTACAACATCGAGTTTGCCCAGAAAGTGCCGTTGTGGCTGAGAATTACGGCCAAAGGTCCGACGGGCCATACGTCGATGCCCAAACATGAAGCGTCGACGCATCGATTGATTCGGGCCCTGGCGCGCCTCGAACAATATGAATTTCCCCTGGTCGTGGTGCCGGCGGTGCAGAGTGTGTTTACGCGTCGGTCGGAGAAAATGCCTTCGGAAAAACGCGACGCTTATCGAAACCTGGAAAAGTCTTTACAAGATGCGGCTTTCCGCGACGAATTCATGAAGGATCCGCAAAATGCAAACATGGTTCGGAATACGTTGGCCATCACGATGCTCGATGGCAGCATGAAAGAAAACGTGTATCCAGGCCAAGCTTCCGCGGTGCTGGATTTGCGGCTATTGCCGGGTCAAGATCCGAACCAAGTCATTGCAACCTTGGAGAAAGTCATGAACGAACCTTCGATCACGGTCGAGCCTATGCTTTCTTCCGTGGCGCACGCATCGCCGGTGGATACCGAATTGTTTCGAATGATCGAAACGGTGGTCCATCGGCACGATGCTGGCGCCCGATTGACGCCGAATTTCCTTTCGGGGTTCACGGATTGCAATACGCTGCGCAGCAAGGGGATCATTTGTTATGGCTTTGTGCCGATGCGCATTGCGCTTTCCGATATCGAACGTATCCACGGCCGGGACGAACGCATTCCGACGGAAGAACTTGGCCAAGGCACGTTGTTGTGGCACGAGCTGGTACGTGATTTTGCAAAACGTTGAAAACGTGTTTCTTTACGAGTCGTGCCTTCACAAAGACGCTCCGTTGTGCCATCGTGGCGGTCGATGAAAGAGGTCGAAGTCGACGCAATGCCGCTGGGCACGCATTTGGCGCGCGTGGATGGAGATCGCGTTTTCGTCCAATTGCGAGGCAAGTTGACCGCCGCCGACGTACAAGGGTTGTACGAACTGGGCATGAGCGTCAAAAGAAAGAATCCTCACGTCTTCGTTCTTTACGACGGACAACTGGGAACCGGTATCGACCCCGACGGTCGCAAATCCGTACCCAAGGAACAGCGTGATTTCGTTGCGGATCTTCGCGTGGTGTATGGCTTGTCCTTCGCCGCGCGGGTCATCTTGAACATGTTGATTCGCACACAAAAGACGCTGTTTAATCGCGACCTGCATGCGTACATTTTTGATGACGAACAAACGGCACGCACGTTTTTCGAGCAAGAATGCCATCGAATTCGGAGCGGGACGCGTTCCAACACGCGCGTCAACACCCCACCACGCGAATGACCTTGCCCTCGTGGGAAGTCTCGCGAACGAAGAGTTTTTCCTTCCAAGACAGATCCTTGCGCAAATCGAACAGCACGAGCCATCCTTCCCCCAGGCCGAGTTTGTCAAGATAACCGGCGAGTTGTTCGACCGCCTCTGCTTCTGTTTCCGTATCGCGGCGCATCTTGAGCTCGATTGCATGTTTCTCGCTCTGCCAACAAACCAGCAAATCGAGCGCACCTCGACCAAGACCATACTCGCGCTCGATTTTCCCTCCACCATTGACGACCCGTTGCAAAAAAGCCATCAACATCAAATGCGGACCGGACTCGCGGTAGGCAAAACCTTCGGCGGCGAGATGCCCGTCCTTGCGCCAAAACGTCTGCCAATCTTTGAAAAGTTTGGGCATGTCGAGCGATCCGTCGGCGCGGACGTACCAGGCGGGTTCATTCATGATTTGTGTTTGGCGGACAAATGAAAGCGCCCGTGGGATCACCTCGCGATAAATCGGATTGGCGATTTCGTAATGCCCTGCCCGCAGCCGAATCAATCCTAACCCGCGCACATACGCAAAATCATCGTCGAGCACATCGTCGACGGTTTGGCCGCCTGCAAGCATCGGGTCCAAGATCTTCCGCACGCGCTCTTCCCGCAATCGCGCAATGAGCGAATCGATATGCGTACGACGCTGAAGGATGATCGTCTCTTTCGATGCTTCCACGTGTTCGGCCGTAATCGGCAGCGATCGGTCCACGACATCCCGATTCACAATCTGGTCGGCCATCGCATTGGTAAGCCACGGATGCCCTTGACCCAATCTGTAGATTTCATCGACTGCTTCAGGCAAAAATCGCTGACCTGTTGTTTCGGTATGTTGCGCCAAGAGTTCGGCGACATCGGATTCGGTAAATGTCCCAATCGTCATCGCTTCGGCCGTGATATTAAACGGCGATGTCGTTCCGAGCCACGAAAGTACGCGGCGATCTTCTTCGCGTAATGCATAATCGCGCACTTGTCGCTGCCCAACCAGAATGACACTCGACGGAAAAGGCATCGTGTCGCGTTGGATGTAGGCCTTACGCAGTTGCGTCAAAAAGGAAACCATCGTTTTACCAACGAGTCCGTCGGCTTCATCGAAAAGCACCACCCAGCGACGAGCATCTTGCTGAACTAACCACGACAGCGCCTGATGAATGCAAGTGGCTGGATCCGCAAGCCAAGCGTCACATTGAGCAGGCGTTGGTCGCGCAAGGTCCGGCAACGTGTACTGACACGCTTGAACGAGACAGTTGAGCACCGTCCGAAATGCCGGCGTCGGTTCGGGTTCCTCGCGTGCTTCTTGAATGTCCACCCAGAGCGCGCGCCAGCCTTCTGTCGCATTCAAATGCCGAACGATCCAGCGCGCCGACGTCGTCTTGCCCGTCTGCCGTCCTGCTGTCAGCGTGAAAAACTTGTGCTCGTCGATGAGCTGCATCACGCCACCCAAGCGACGCTCCGGTGGCAACATGTAGTGTTCGCCGGGAATACAAGGGCCTGCGGTGTTGAACGACGGACGCATGGCGCGAGTCTACACGGACAAACGACAACTGGCGAGGAAATTGTAGTGGCGATGCTTGGGGGGTCGACAGGTGACAAGCCGCATGCGTCAGCCCGCGAGGTTCCGCGGACCAATCCGATGCGTGTCAATTCGCCGTGAGCGGGGCGCAGAACTTGCCAAAGAGCGTTGTCGTTACACACGCCTTGGGCGAATTCGTCGTCAGGTTCTCGCCGCTCAACGTGCAGGTACCTACCAATGGAGGACAAACGATCCCGGGGTCGTTGAGCGTGATGGTATTCGGCGACGTCACATGGATGTTGGCCGTTCCAGCAAACGTGACCGGATTTGCCACAGTCCTGGTTACCGATTGCCATACCTCCTGTGAGCAGCTCCTGGGTTCACTACACCATACGGGCTCGCGACACGCGGGCGGAGGGTCGCACCAGCTCGTCGTATCACAAGTCCACTTCGCGGCATAACAGACCCCGGCGATGAAGGCCGATTCGACCCATTTCGTACCGCATTGGAACTGGTCATAGCCACAAATCGCTCCACTGGTAATGGTCTGGTAACCAATGAGGACCGATTCTTGGACCTCTTTGGTCGCCGGAATGGCGATATTCACCTGCGCTTGCCCAAAGAGGCTGGCCGAGAAAGGCGTCACCGTGCCGCTCAGGTTCGCGCTGAACCCGGGAAAGAAGAAGCGGCCCGAGGCCGTTATGGCGGCAGGACTGAAGATCAGGTCGGCGCCTTGGACGCCATAACCACCATACGTCGCGTGCCCATTGAGATGCAGGAAGTTATTCGCCGGCACGCCACTCAATCGGCCCGCTGCTTTGATCCCCGCATCGAGTTTGATGGGGAACGTTCCCGGGAGCGCATTCGAGATGTCCGCGAATTCGATGCCGCCGCTGAAATAGACATCATCCTGCCCGCTACTTGCACCAAATTGACCGCCCACCGACGCTTGACCAAGCGGCAAACTGAAAGACGCCATGTCCTTGGCGAACGAGATATCGAGGCCGAGGTCTCCATTCATCCCGAAACGCAGCGGGGCCGAGGTGTTGGGGCTTGGCATCCGGACCATGACTTCGCCATTGAGCGCCAACGGTAAGCGTGTCGGCAAGGCACCACTTGCCTGAATGAGCAGATTGCCATCGAACGGCTGCGCGGCGTTTTCAATACCCCATGTGTTCGCATATTCAAAGGGCAGCAGACCGAGTGCGGACAGCCCAATGCCGACGTCCTGGGGCGAGCCAAACCCGGGGATGCTCGGCAGATTGCCCCGGAAATAAATAGAAGGATCGCGCGGATCGACCACGATCAACGTATCGGTCCCGCCGGGAGCCGAAAAGCTGACCGGGCCATAACTCGCCGACAAACCGGTGGCGAGGTGGTAGAAGAGGTAATGGCGGTCGTCCTTCAGAGGCGCCTCGATTTCTTGCTCCTCGAGCGTTGCTCCCGAAGCGAAGCCGACCGTCACATCGAGCAGATTCCCGAACGTGAGCCCGCTCAGCGAATCACTATTCGGCAAGGAAACCTTTGCGGAACCAAGAAGTGTGTCGACATAGCCATTTTGATCGAACTCCAGCACGATATTCGCATTGGCGAGGACGATTCCCGGATCATCATCGGAACCCCGAACCGTGACTGCGCCGTTGATCGAAACGCTGGAATCGCCATCCACGACAGCCGAGGCATCGACAGCGAAGCTCAACGGCCAGCCCGTACCGCTCGTGCGAAAAATGCGCTTACCGTTCGAGTTCATTTCTTGGGGAAGTTGCGCGGCCGAAACATCTTCCCGAACCGTGAGCGTCCAGATGGCAACTTGACTATCAAAGAGTTCCTGCTCCGTTGCCAGACCGCAATGAGCGTTTGCGCCAAGGGGCCATAAATGCCGGGTGGGGTTCACTCTCTGGCCATTGTTGCTGTGGATCAGGCATTCATTCGTGAAGGCATGGGTGATGGTGAATTTATTTCCCCCTCGTGGCGTGAGTCGAAAAACGGCCTGTTTATTCGCCAAAAGCGCTGCTTTGGAGGAGAAACCGCAATAACCATTGCCTGCGCCCCAATCATACCGCGAGGGCGCCTCCCACATATCGGTTCCCGAGAACATCAGGCATTCGTAGTTGCCGTTGCGGCTGGCGTTGGCAATCGTATACAGACCATTGCCCAGACTCTCGAATCGAAATACCGCTTGCTTGTTGTCGAGGAGGAAGTCTTGCGACGGGAG
>JBGAOI010000367.1:0-7318 GCA_044221885.1 Polyangium sp. (in: bacteria) | reverse complement strand
GCTTCTTGCACCTGTACATTGGGCAAGAAGCCATCGCCGTGGGCGCCGTCGCGGCGCTCCACCCGGCCGACTACGCGATCACGACGTACCGCGATCACGGCCTTGCATTGGCCCGCGGAATGTCGGCGCGAGCAGCCATGGCGGAGCTGTTTGGAAAAGCCACGGGTTGTTCTCGAGGTCTTGGAGGCTCGATGCACTTCTTCGATCGCGAGCACAACATGCTTGGCGGATACGGCATCGTAGGTGGTCACGTTCCGATCGCGGTGGGAACTGCGTTTGCCTCGAAATATCGCAACGACGGTCGCGTGGCGATCGTGTTCTTTGGTGAAGGCGCGGTGAGCATCGGGGATTTCCACGAAGGCATGTCACTTGCCGCCTTGTGGAAATTGCCGGTGGTGTTTGTCTGCGAAAACAACGAATACGCCATGGGAACGTCGCTCTCGCGAACACTTTCGAACGAAGACGTGTCCGCAAAGGCGATTGGGTACGGGATGTCGCGGGATCGTTTCTCCGCAGCCCACGTGCTCGAAGTTCGCGATCGCTTGGCCGAAGCCATTGATCGGGCGCGACAAACCAACGAACCAACCCTCGTCGAAATTCGCACGTATCGTTTCCGGGGCCATTCGATGAGTGATCCTGGGCGGTATCGAACGGCTGAAGAACTCGAAGAACGCAAGCGCAAGGATCCGCTCATCGTGAGCCGTACGGAGCTCGAGGAGAAGGGTCACGGAGACGCGCTTTTGAAAATCGAGGCGGAAATTGAAGACGTAGTCGCCGATGCGATTCGTTTTGCCGATGAAAGTCCAGAACCTGGTCCCGAGATTCTCGAGCAGACCACTTATGCAGGAGCATTCGCGCGATGACCGTCATGCGATACCGTGAGGCGCTCAGGGCCGCCATGACCGAAGAGATGGAGCGTGATGAACGCGTCTATCTCGTGGGTGAAGAAGTCGGGCAATACCAAGGAGCCTACAAGGTTACCGAAGGCATGCTCGATCGCTTTGGACCGAAACGCGTGATCGATTCGCCGATCACCGAAAGTGGTTTTACCGGGTTATCCATTGGCGCCGCGATGGTTGGTTTGCGGCCGATCGTCGAATACATGACGTGGAACTTTTCCGCGGTCGCCTTCGACCAGATCTTGAACAACGCAGCCAAGATTCGCCAAATGTCCGGCGGGCAATTCAACATTCCCATCGTATTCCGAGCGCCCAATGGTTCGGCAAGGCAAGTGGGTTCGCAACATTCACACGCCATGGAGCATTTTTACACGCATGTTCCGGGCCTCAAGGTGCTCGCGCCGGCGTTTCCTGCGGATGCCAAAGGATTGCTGAAAACAGCCATTCGTGACGACGATCCGGTGCTCTTCATGGAGAGCGAAACGCTTTACAACGTGAAGGGCGACGTGCCGGACGATCCGGAAACGCTGGTGCCCATGGGCAAGGCGAATGTCGTGCGCGAAGGCAAAGACGCGACGATTATTTCGTACAGCCGCATTACGCACGTAGCGCTCGATGCCGCCGCGCAGCTCGAAAAAGAAGGCATCAACGTCGAGGTTTTGGATTTGCGTTCACTTCGGCCGCTCGATGAAGAAGCGCTTGTCCGGACAATCTCGAAAACGCACCGCGCCGTCGTGGCTTATGAAGGATGGGCCTACGGCGGTGTAGGCGCGGAAGTCGTCGATCGCATTCAACGTTTGGCATTTGACGAACTGGACGCGCCGATTTTGCGAGTCACGTTCCGGGACGTACCCATGCCGTACAATGCGAAGCTCGAACAATACGTGATTCCGCAGGCCGATCGAATCGCTGCTGCGGTCAAAGAAGTGCTTTATCGCAAATAGGTCTGGGCGATAAAGATTTCAGAGCAATTGCGACAGGTTTTTGCGGAGACGCACCAAGATGGCCAAGGTTCTCGACATGCCCAAGTTGTCCCCCACGATGGAGGAGGGACAAATCAGCGTTTGGCACAAGAAAGTGGGCGATTCGATCGCCGTCGACGATTTGCTCGCGGAAGTCGAAACCGACAAAGCGACGATGGAGTACCGTTCCTTCGATAAAGGCACGTTGCTCGCAATTCTGAAGCCCGCAGGAAGTTTGGTTCGTCTGGGCGAACCGGTCGCAGTCATTGGCAATCCTGGCGAAGACATTTCCAACGTGCAAACGGGTGGAGCTCCAGCACCGAAAGCTGCACCCGCGCCAGCTCCGGCCCCCGCGCCGGCTGCCGTAGCGGCGCCTGTGGCCGCAGCGCCCGCGCCTGTCGCCGCACCACCTCCGCCGCCTGCGCCGACCCCCGCAGCCGAGCCTGGGCGCGTCAAGGCGTCTCCGTACGTGCGCAAGCAGGCGCGTGAACGGGGGCTCGAGCTTGCAGGCGTGACGGGATCGGGTCCCGGCGGACGTATCGTTGCGCGCGATTTGGATAACCTCGCCAAACCCGCGCCGGCGCATTTTCCCGCAGCAGCGCCAGCTCCGGCCGTGCCAGGTGAATTGCTGAGCCCCGAAGTTCGGCCGCTGAGCATGATGCGCAAAGCGATTGCGCGAAGGTTGGTCGAATCGAAACAGACGGTGCCGCATTTTTATCTGACGATCGATATCGACGCCGGTGCGTTGGCGGCATTGCGCGAACAGATGAATGCGGACTTGGCGGCGAGCGCCGAAAAAGGCACGGATCCGCCCAAGATTTCCGTCAATGATTTGCTCGTCAAAGCGTGTGCGATTGCCTTGCGCCGCGTTCCAGAATGCAATGCGCAGTATTCACCCGATGCCATTTTGGTGCATCGTCGCGTGGATATCTCGGTGGCTGTGGCGGTACCGGATGGCTTGGTGACGCCCGTCGTACGTGATGCGGACAAGAAAACCGTGGCAGCCATTGCGGCCGAAGTGCGGGACTTGGCGGGTCGAGCACGATCCAAGAAGCTGCGTCCCGAAGAAATGGCCAATGGAACGTTTTCCATCTCGAACCTCGGGATGTACGGCATTGATGAATTCTCCGCGGTCATCAATCCCCCGGAAGGCGCCATTTTGGCCGTTGGTCAAGTACGCAACGAGCCTATCGTCAAGGGCGACCAAATCGTTCCTGGCAAGAAGATGGCCATGACGTTATCGTGCGATCATCGCGTCGTCGATGGCGCCGTGGGGGCAACATTCCTCAAAGCATTGCGGTCGCTGCTCGAACATCCCACGCAGATCTTGTTCTATTGAGCAAGTAAGCCCCCTTCCCTGCTGAGACACGCCATGAAAATTGTATTCCTCGATTTCGATGGCGTGATCGTCAGCATGGCCGAGTTTTCCTTTGAAAAGACAACATCGCATCATTTCGATCCGCGCTACATCGCGCGATTGAATGCGATCGTTGGCCAATCCGGCGCAAAGGTAGTGATTTCGTCGAGCTGGCGGACGATTCATTCGCTCTCCGCTCTACGGGCATTGCTCGAGTCTTCGGGCTTCAAAGGGGAGATCATTGACTGCACGCCGGTATTTGAATATGAGCCGGCTCAGGGACTCTGCGATATCGGGCAAATTCGTGGGCGCGAGATTCAGGCGTGGCTCGAGCGCCATCCGGATTCGATCACCAGTTTCGTGGTGCTGGATGACCTTGAAATCGACTTTCTCGCGGCCAATCAAATACTGACGGACATGGTGGACGGCCTGTGCGAAGAGCACGTCGAGCAGGCCCTCGCGATTCTGGGCTGAATCCGAAACCGTCTACCACTACGCAGCGACAGGCTCCGCCGTCGCCCGAGCTTTGAACGTGGGCACCAAACAGACGGCCGAAAACAACGCCAACACGACGAACACGTAAAACAGTTTGTCCCACCCGTACTTTTCGCTCACCCCGCGCGTGACGTATTCTTGCAAGATCGCGCCAATGGAACCAATTCCATTCACGAGCCCCGCCGCCGTTGCCGCAGCATAAGGGCCACCTGCGTCTTGTGCGGCAGCTCCGCTGATGAGCGAATCCGGACCGAACAAAAGTGCCCCAACGAGCGCCATCACGGCAAAATTGACAGCAAGGTTCGTCGCGCCAATACGCGCATAAAGAAAGATTGCCCCCGCAAGCAAAACGAGCCACACGGCGGCCAACACAGATCGGGATATCTGCCGGTTGCGATCGGACAATGCGCCCATGGCAATCGTTCCGACGACACCGCCGACTTCAAAAGAGACAGACATGTACCCGGCAGTCGTCTTCGAATAGGACAAGGCCGTCGTCAAGTAAAACGGGAGCCAAAAAAGGATGCTGTAACGAATCAATTTCATGCCGAAATACGATGCGCCGTAACACCAAATCGTGGGGCTTTTCAAAACCCGACTGCGTTCGACTTTTCGTCGATGTTCGATTTCGATTTGATTCGATGCGTCTGCTCCGGCGGCGGGTTTGGCGAGGTTTGCTCCAGGACCGGGCTTCAGAAAGAACAGGATCAAAACGCCAACGAGTGCGACCACAATGGCTGGGCCCCAAAAACTGGCGCGCCAGCCCCAGTATCCGAGCATGAGCGTGGCAAACCACGTCGCGACAATGCCCCCAACTTGATAACACGTCGCCCAAAATCCCATGATTTTGCCACGGTTTTGCAAGGTGGTCCATTCGCTCATCGCTTTGATATTGCCCGGCCAACCGGTGGATTGCGCAAAACCGTTCACCGCAAAAGCAATCAAAAAAGCAATGCCGACACTCGACGCGCCAAACGCACAACAAGCCACGGCGGAAACGATCATGCCTACGCCAATGAGTTTTCGCGCGCCGATACGATCGCCCAAAAAGCCATTGACGTATTGCCCGACGGCATACGCCGCGAGATACGCCGTGTCGACGCCAACGAGCGTATTTTTGCCAAGACTTTCCGCAATGGGCGCTTTGGCCACGCTGATTCCTTTGCGCCCCAAGTAATACGTGGCGTACGAAACCCACGTGAGAATCCACGCGGCCCATCGACCAGCGGGCGGGACATCGCCGGAAGCGCCGGCACTGGATGGCGAAACTCGTTCGACAGGGACCATCGGCGCGCTGCTGCTCATGTGCCTCGGACGATACACGAATCGACAGGTATGGCCAGTAAAAACGTGATACAAGGCGAGCGTGAGCGAGTTTTGGGATCGGACGCGCGACTTTGTCGAGCGGATGCGCGAGGACGCGCGGGATTGGGCGACGGGGCGCGAAGTCTTCGTGCGATTGCCGCTGCTCGGTTATCTTGGATATGGCGGAATTCGACACCTATTCGATCCGCTGTATAAAACGTGGTTTGCGGGAATTACGCTCGCATTTCACGAAATGGGGCACATTTTATTCATGGGGCTCGGGCGAACGCTGATGTTTTTGGGTGGAAGCATCATGCAGTTGTTCATTCCGACAGTAGCGGGCGTGTATTTGTTGTTGAAGCAGCGAGATTGGTTTGGCTTGGCCGTATGCGGATCGTGGCTTGCCTACAGCGAATGGGAAATGGCAACGTACATGGCGGACGCCGTGAAAGAAGAATTGGGGCTCGTGGGATTCAGCGGGAATCCCGAACATGATTGGAATACGCTTTTCTATCAATGGCATTTGCTGGGGCATTGCGAAGGTATTGCCATGTTCGTGCGCGTTTGCGCATTTGCGACGTGGGCAGCGTCGATCGCACTTGGAAGTTGGCTTTGCTGGAGAATGTGGCAAACGCGCGCAGAACGAATGGGCTTGTGACCTCGTTATTTCGGCGTTGGAGTCACCCGCACATGCATTGCGGGCGTCGCCCCAAAAATCGAAGGATCGTACATTTGCTCCGCGCGGGTAGGCGGCGCAACGAATCGCCCTGTATGCATCGCGCGGGCGAGGTACCGGAAGCGCGATATCCCTGCGGGTAATGCGTCGACGAAATACACCATCTTGTCATCGCGTTTTTCACGACGATCGGCCGACGATGTCTCGAGTTTCCGCAACCAGGCCCCGGCCTCGCGATAATCGAATGAAAGGGGCTCGAATCCTCCAGGAATGGGATCTTCGACCACGACAAACGAGCGCGCTGCGGGGCTAACCACTTCCACTTCACACACGACGACTTCGCCAGCTACGAACGACGGATCCTTTTCGATAACGGGTGACGTCGAATCGCCATATTCGGACACTCGACGCATCGATTTCGTCACAAAAAACCCGGCTTCCACGGCATCCGTGGGCAACGTATCCCGCGCGTATTCGAGCATTACGTCATAATGCAACCTCCCCTGCCCCAGCACTTGAAACGTCAACGGTCCTCCCGCGCTTTTCGCCACATCGGCCATGGGAATGTGAAAGGTTTGTCCTTCGAGCGGTTTCCCCTGGAAATGCGCATCCTTCACCAGCGTATTTCCCAGAAAAACCCGAGCATCAAACGCTTGCGTCGGCGGCGGCAACGTCCGGCGATACGTATCGAGCGCAAGCAGTGCCCAAGCGGCGTCGTGGGTTGTCGCGTAATTGCCGCCCCGTCGAGCCTCCATCAGATACGCCGCAAGCGCAGGCGCGAGAGGATGTTTTGGATCGAATGCGAGCAATCCGCGTAACGCCAGCGCGGTCGCCATGACGTCCGAGCCAAAATTCTTTTCCCATTTGGACCTTTCGACGTAGGCCGCCGTCGGCGTCAACCGAATTGCATTGGCGATTTCGACGGAAAGTTCGGCAATTTCCGCGCGGGCTTCGGGCGCACCCGTCAAGTAGGCGTGCAGGAGCAAAGCTCGCGATTCCGTTGACAGATCCTTTTGTCGCTCGAACAAGGCCTTCATTTTTGGCTCATTTTTCCGGCCAATCGTCGCGAGCACGTCCAATGAAAACGCCGCTTGCTCGTAATGTGCCGAATTCGGCGCCGCGTGAATCTTGTCGATGGCAGGTTCGAGCGCCTTTACAGCCCGTTCCACGGCGTCTTTCGGAACCAAAACGCCGCGTCGTTCGGCTTCGGAAAGCCCCCACAATGCATACGCCGTCACCCAAGGCTGCGACTCGGAAGACGTGGGCCAAAGACCGAATCCACCGTCTCGACGCTGATTCGCGACGACTCGATCGACGGCTTGTTGCAACACGGAAGGAATGTTCTTGCTCGACAAACGCTGTTCGCCAGCCAAGACGAGGGGCACTTGGAATGCTTCAGAGAGATCTCGCAAGACCAAAAGCGGCACGAGGCGGCTCACGGTTTGTTCTGTACCACCATAAGGATATTCCACCAATTGGTCGAGCGCCGTCGCCATTCCGGAAAGCGATGAAGGCGACACCGTAATGGCCAATCCTCCGACATCGGGTCGAATTCCGGGCAACATCGCAATTTTTTCCGCAATGGCCCCTGGCGTTTCTCCGGATACGATCGCTCGTTCGAACG
>JBGAOI010000366.1:0-7338 GCA_044221885.1 Polyangium sp. (in: bacteria) | reverse complement strand
GCGGTCTCATTGCAGTGCCAACTCCGCTCGGAGATCGGGTCATTGGTTATGGAAAGCATACCGTTTATCGATTCGATGATCCGCTCGGTGAACCGATTGCGCTGACGACGACGCCCGAATCAACTGAGATTGCGGGTATTGCTCCAGGACCCGGTACCGTATTCGTCTGGCCGACGAATTCGAACACTTCTCCTATGGGCCTTCGATTCACCAGCCCCTACCTAGGTCAAAACCAACGTGGGCCTTGTTCCGCAGCGGAATCACGCCCGCTGCGGCAACCCATTTCCATTCATGTATTGTCCCGAGAACGCAAACCGCTCGACGAATGGCCATCGTTGCTCATCAGAGACGTTGCATTTCGGTCGACGAGCGATGGCGTGGTATTTTTTGCCAAAGCCGGGATGGCCATCACCGAGGACGGCGGAAAAACATTTCAGCCAGCCAAGCCGGTCGATCCCGACAAAACCCGCCAATTGCAGCGATTGGAGCGACGAGGCGACGAGTTATTCCTTGTTGGATCGTGGCATGACAACGTGAGACCCATCGGTAACGCGCGTGTGGATATCGACCAAAATGAGGTGGGTGCGTTTCGTCCCGAGCCGGAGGAACGAGACCCGACGCTCGCATGGATAACCGCAACGCACGTCGATCCAATGCAGATTTATTTGCAAGGCAGCACGGATCCTCGAGGAAACGTGATCGTCGCCCATCAGGTCGGCCAAGTCATCAACCTGGCTCGAGTGGATCCGGAAACGGGTAAGATCATCGAATTCGTGCGTCATTCACTGACGCCAGCTCCGCCTACAAATCCCTACGTAGTCCTGGGCTACGATTCGTGTCGCGTCGCTCTTCTTCCCAACCGGGGCGTACTCGTGTGCCGATCTGGGGTACACGGATTGCCGGTCGACGGGCCGCTGAAGCCCACGCCAATTCCGACTTTCAATCCTCCCAACGGACACCTCGACTTTCTTTTCCGGCCGGGAGGTGGATTTGCACATACGAGCGCGTGCACGCCCCAGGAGCAATCAAAGGATCACCACCAATTTTGCGTTTCGGGAACAGGCGCGTCATTCCAAACCATCTCCGTGCCGTCGTCCAATAACGCCATTCAGAATGGTCTGAGTGTCCTCGATGATGGACGGCTCGTGTATTTGGACGAAATGAAGGGGGAAAAGCGACCTGGAGCGATGTCCTTCGTCATCATCGACAAGCGCGGCGCGCTGCATCCTTTGGTTCCGATCGAGCCGCCAAACTACATTGGTGAAAACGTTTCAGGGAACATTGAATTGGGTTCCGATGGCGTCTTGCGTGCGCTCACCCATTCGAGCCGAGGCGCAGGTCGAATTCAGCAACCATTACGCGGTACACCGTCATGGAACGAACCCGACTTTAGTTACGGCCAACTGCACCATGGTCGCGGATTCATGATCAATCGACCGCGTATGTCGATCTCGAAAGATGCTGGTGCATCGTGGCTCGATATTGGTTCTTATCCCACAGAAAACTTGCCCCCGACGACCGACACTCCGATGACGGCCGAAATGGGGATCAAATTCGGCTCGTGGCTCCGCGTTGGATGGAATCCCGGGCGGGAATTTACGCCGCCTCCGCCCGTTGCGCCCGCATCGTACGTGATCGAAAACGAGCCGGTCGTACCCGCCAAACCGCGGCAATTGATTTGCAAAAGCCAGCAGGAGATCGGTCCAGCTCCAGGATTATGGGGCGAGGCGACACGCAATGCTTTTTTTGATCGCGCCCACGGTGAATCATCGCAAACGGAGCCCTGGAAAACCGTTTCTTCGGGAGTGTTCAGGGGCCGTTTTGCCGCCCGGTTCGAGCAGATTGCGCGGGATATGCAAACCGCTACGCATTGGCGTCTGGCGGTGCTGGATTTGCATAATCCGACCGGTCCGATCATAAAATGGTCCGGCGGGGCGCCGGCGGGTATGTCACCGCACGCGTATTTGGCGAGCGTGCAGCAAGTGGCAAACCGAGCGTTCTTTACGATTGTAGAGCAATCAAACGAGCAATGGTTCACAAACCATCTCTCTTTGTCGTCTTCACGCGCGCAGCCGCATTTCGCGCGCATTCGTAAAGATTCTGCGCTTGTTCGCGTGAGCGTTGCCATGGCGTCGAACGATGCGGATCCGATCTACATCGCCGACGATGGGCAGGTTTTCCGGTGGGACATGAATGGCAAACCACCGCGCCAAATAGCCACGTCCCAAGTTGGTCCCGAGGTCGTGTTCCTGGGCGAACCACGGCGCGACGAAGTGCCCGTCATCATCAAAGGGGCGTCTTGGGCCTCAATGAATTGGTTGCGCGGAAATCTCGAGACCGAGCTTGGTGGATATCCTGTCGAGCAATGGCGTCATGCACCCATCACCCTGCGTGACGAGCTCCCCGCTTGCGAAAAGAATTCGACGGGAACACTTTTTACTGGGGTTCCGCTGCCGCAACCCGTAATCATCAAGCTGAACGAGACGCAAATCGGTCGAACGGTGGCATTGCATGGCGTCGACAACTTTGTCGGCCCAGATGCTGTTTATGTAGATCTACGTGTTGGCGATCGCGTCGCCTGCATCGAGCGAATCGATATGCAAGTATCGACAAACGATAGCGAAGTAACGGGGCGTGTCACCCGGTTTCTCACAACAAACCTGACGGACGGCAGTGGGCACGCCATTGAAGCGGGACCGGGCGCGATGATTCAGAAAATCGAATGCTCGTTGGCAACGCCCCGTTCTTCGCGGTAAATCGTCGCCTTCATCGCTGATTGTTGCGAAACAGCTTGGGGCTCGAGCGTGATACCTTATCGAGTTCGGTTATCGCCCGTTTTCGCTCCAAGCTGGCGCGTGACCTAACAAGGGCGCTCCGCGAAGAGTTTGGTTCTCGATGGGGAGCGACGCCCCCCATACCCCCCATTTTGTCTGCGAAATGGGAAGAGCGTCCCTTGGATTGAGGGCCCTGGCGCGCGCAATTCATGGGAATTGCACGCAATTCTCTCTTGCGGGGGTATGGGGCGCAGCCCCCATCGTGAACTCAAATTTCTGGACGTTCGCTATCGGGCCGAAGGAGAGATGAGCGAACACGACGCGAAAAAGCGGTTTGATGAGGCGACGACGGTGTATGCGCAGTCCGTGGGCGCAATGGTTCGTGATGGATTGATCAAATGATGGACCTGGGGAAAGCGCGACATGAAGCGCTGACAAAACTGATTGAATTTCGCACGGCCGAACTGGCGATTGAAAGATTGGTGCTCAACCGGGATCTCTGGGGCATGTTGCGGGTCATCGCGTGGCTTGCGCCGGGTGCGGATGAGGAACGAATCAAGGAACGAATTTCCGAGTCGCTGGTGTCGTGCGGTCGGTTTTGGGAACGTGAAGTTTGGATTGCCAACGAGAAAACCTCTTATGCCGGCAAGTGCGTGTATTCGAAAGCATGGGACGAAGGATTCGAGGTTCCAGAAGACGAACGCATACGCATCGATGATCGAACGCGTACACGCACAGCCTGGCTTCCCAAGTTTCGGGAACCTTTGTGGAATGCGCAAAATGGTTGGGGACGCAATCGAGCGTATGCGGAGATTCGAGAGGACGAAACGCCTGTCGCTTCAGGGCCGCCCATTGTTGTTTTTTATTCCTTCAAGGGTGGCGTCGGACGAACGACGATGTTGTCCGCATTTGCGATTCGACGTGCACGAGCCGGCGAACGAGTGTTGGTGATCGATATGGACGTAGATGCTCCGGGCGCGGGCATGTTGCTCGGACCGGACGAAGGCTCGACGGAGCGCGGCATTGTCGATTATTTGCTCGAGGGGGCGATCGGCGATGTCGACATTGCCGACGATGTTCATCGCAACCGAAGACCGCAGCTCGTTGGCGACGACGGTGGCGAAATCATTGTTTTGTCGGCCGGAACCCTCAATGTCGGGACCAACAGCATTCAGAGCCAATTGGGTTTGACGCAGGTCTTGCGGAACCTGGGAATACAACGTCTCGATCGCGGTGACTCGCAAGCCAATTGTTTGGTGATGCATGCCATGGTCGTGGACAACGCAGACGTCGAGAACATAGCCCGCGAGAAATTTCAAGAATGGTTGGACGAAACCATGGAGCGACATTACTTCATTGCCGAGGACCAACCCGAAGACGATGATTGGTCCGTATGAGATAGGGGCACGAAAGACGCCCCGGATCAGGCGATCGTCGTGCCCTACCGACAGCGATTTGCTTATTTCTCCAAAATCGAAGACGTTGTGAATGAGCCTCTTTCCGGTCCACCCGAAGAGTTGGATCGGCGGGTTTGTCTCCAATTCCCGGTTGCGGAGTGAGTGCATGCGTGGAGTGAATTCATGGCGGGCTTGACAAGCGAACAACGGTTCGAACTTCTGCAAACATTGCGCACGGATTCCGGTCAGGCGGAAATGGGA
This sequence comes from Polyangium sp. (in: bacteria), assembly GCA_044221885.1. Lineage (GTDB taxonomy): Bacteria > Myxococcota_A > Polyangia > Polyangiales > Polyangiaceae > Polyangium. The sequence continues at coordinate 2,906 of JBGAOI010000366.1, read as the reverse complement.
GGGCGCATTGAAGACAACTTTTATCCGATTGCCGAACATTTGCGAGCTTCGAACCGGACGTCGTTTTGATCGTTATCAAGTCGATCCCGTTTTGCATCGAATTCCCAGCTTCGTTAAAAAAGAAGATGCAAAATCGTTGATAGAACGGATTGTCGGAAAATACATGGGCAAAACCAAAGGAAAAGGGGATCCATTCACGTGGATCCTCGACCACCTGCGAGACGGCAACCAAAAGGTTTTGCCAAGCTTTCGATGAGTTCAAATGGCTGCCTCGTGTGAAGGAGTGCCTCAAGTCAACGGATCAAGTGCCCTGGGAATCTCGACAAAAATTCGAGATTGCATTTCGACAAAATTGGTCGGACTGGGAAAACGCGGATGTGGAGGTACGTCCTCCAACGACAAGGCCAAAGGAGCTGGGCGACCTCCTGCTTGAACTCGGTATCGTTCGTAATCGTACGGGTGAAAAGTTTGACGTGCCAGACCTCTACCTCAAAGGTTTGTGGGCTGAAACGTAAAGGTGGCGTAGCGCGACGTGTTCGCTTAACGACCTAGCCCTCTGACTCGGACAAACTCGCATTCGTGCATGGATCTGTCCAATAGCTCGCAGTGTTGCTTGGAGAGAGCTTGATTTCTTGGCGCCGCGGCAGGGGCCCGCGGAGCGGGGTGCCGCGAGTGCCGAGAAATCGAGCCTCGACAAGCGCAATTAACGAAGTCGCATACGCGTGCTGCCACAACGCCTCCGTCGCGCACCAATCCTTTGACCCCCAACGAACTACCCCAGATACCTCTCCCCCGCGTCACACAAAATCGTCACCACGCGACCATGCACCCGCTTCGCCACTTCCACCGCCGCATGCACGTTCGCGCCCGCGCTCGGACCTACGAGCAACCCCTCCTGACGTGCCAGCTTACGCGCCATGCGTTCAGCAGCCGCGTCCGTCACCGTCACGATGTCATCGATGAGCTCACGATCGAGTACCGGCGGGACAAACCCGGCCCCGATACCTTGAATGCTGTGCACTCCCGCTGGTTTGCCCGATAGAACCGCACTCGATGCCGGCTCGACCGCCACGATGCGCACTTGCTTTCCCAAGTGCTTACGCAAGGTTCGTCCGGTCCCTGTCAACGTTCCGCCCGTGCCCACGCCCGCGACAAACGCCGCGATGTCGCCGCCTGTTTGTTCGAGCAACTCGAGCGCCGTCGTTTCGGCATGCGCGTCTGGGTTCGCAACGTTCTCGAATTGACGGCTCATCCACGCGCCTGTCGTTTTTCGCGCAATGTCCAGCGCTTTTTCCACAGCTCCGGCCATCCCGAGCGTCGCCTTTGTCAGGACAATCTCCGCCCCGTATGCACGCAAAATATGCCGCCGCTCGAGGCTCATGTCCTCCGGCATCACCACGATGCAGCGGTATCCACGCATCGCCGCGATCATCGCCAAACTGATGCCCGTGTTGCCGCTGGTTGCTTCGATGATCGTCGAGCCTGGAGTCAACGCTCCCGTGCGTTCGCCATGCAGGACCATACCGAGCGCTGCGCGATCTTTGACGCTACCCGTGGGATTTTGCGATTCGAGTTTCCCCCACACCATGCCTCCGCCTTCGGGGGCAACGCGAGCAAGTCGACAAAGAGGCGTGCGGCCTATCAGGTCCAGCGCGCTTTCGGCGACAACACCGCCGAAGCGAGGGGCATCGGTCATGGCGCCGAGTGTACGTCAGGTAGGGTCGCTCGGGGCGGACTTCGATCGTGTCGATCCAAATGTTCAACCAAACTCGCTTGTGACACACGGCTGCACAAAGTCGTGATACGAGCCCTCTGTCACGACTGGAGGCAAACAGTGTCCACGCGCGTATTCGCTCCTGCGTCCGTTCTCATCGTTGCATTCGGATTGGTCCTTGGATGTTCGAACAAGATCGAACAAAAGGAGTGCGACAAACTCCGTGGGGATGGGTTTGAACTCATCAATGGCGCCCAGCATTGCAACGTGGATGCGGATTGCTCGCAGAGCAAGTGGCCCGGATGTGCTCGCGCCGTCAATGCAAAGACCTTGGCTTCTGTCGCCCCGATGCAAGAAAAGTTCACCAAGGGCGAATGTGAAGAAACCAAGATGACGTGCAAAGAGCCACCCGAGGCGTATTGCAAGCAAGGGTTGTGCGTCCATCGCGAGAAGGGCGTGCCCGAAGGTGCTGGTGCTCCTGCGGGCGATATCATCATCAAGTAAAGCCTGACAGAATCGCTGAGTGCTCGTTGTGGGGCCCGTTTGTCGCCACCACGTGGAAAAAGGAGTGTGTCATGTCTTCGAAAATGCTTGCAATGCCTGGATTGGCCATTGGGTTTGTCATGATTGCCGGTTGTGTCGGCGAACCTCCAACGGAGCTCGAGGATCCGGCTGCCGAATTGGGTGGTACGGAGTGGCTCGATGATGGACCACCCGCCGGCGAAGAAGCGACAAGTGCGACGACGGAAGAGGCCTTGACGGATGCGCCGTTGTTTCAAGTTCCGTTTCCGTGCGATCAAGTATGGGCCGGACAAACGCGTACGAATCACAGCCCCCTCAATTCCGTGGACTTCAATCGTTCCAACGATGAAGGGGACACGGTCGTCGCCGCCGCCGCAGGCAAAGTGACGCGCGTGGGAAACGAAGGCAACACGAGTTACGGACGATGGATCGAACTTGATCACGGCAATGGGTATCGAACGCGATACGCCCATTTGTCGGCGCAAGTCGTCGCTGTTGGTCAAAGCGTCACCCAAGGTCAAAAGATTGGTGCGGTTGGAAATACCGGCGGCTCGACGGGCGCGCACTTGCATTACGAACTTCGTCGCAATGGTGTGGCCATTCGACCGGTATTTAATGGTGCGACGGCGCTTTTCTACGGCACTCGCAATTATACCAGCAAAAACAAATG
>JBGAOI010000365.1:0-7352 GCA_044221885.1 Polyangium sp. (in: bacteria) | reverse complement strand
GAGCCGGCGCCCGCGATCCGGAAGAGATCGCTGTTCTTCACGTCGGTGGAGGAGAGCTCGACGCCCACGTCGAAGCGGCAGAAGCGTTTGCCCTGGCCGGACGAGCCATCGATGCTGCGGATCACTTCGAGCGCGCAGGAAAACCTGCTGAGGCGGCCAAGGTGCTCGACGCGACACTACGTCGCAATCCGGAGGATGCGGCAGCGCGACTTGCGCTGGGATCGATCCTGGTTCGTCATGGTCGAATCGAACAAGCCATCAAGGCGTTGCAACAGATCGACCCTGCAGCATCCGAACGATGGACGGCCTTGCCCATGTTGGCGCGAGCCTTTGAGCAAAAAGGCTTGCACGATGCGGCTCGTGAAGCTCGCGACGAGATGAAGCGACTCGGCATTGCGGACGAAAACCCTTCATCAACGGCTTCCACGAAAACGAAAAACGCGTCCGCCACAGGGATCGTGGTGCTGTATGGCCGATACGAAGTTGCGCGAGAAATCGCGACATCGGCGCATGCGCGTCTCGTCGAAGCGGTGGATCGGATCACGGGCGAACGCGTCGCCGTAAAGATTTTCGCGGGTCACGTCGAAGGCGCAGGACGCGATGCTTTGCAACGATTCGAACGCGAAGCGCGAGCTCTCGAGAGGTTGCGCCATCCAAACGTTGTTCCATTGCGACAATACGTCCCGGAAGGTCCGGCGATCGTCCTCATGTACATGCGCGGAGGATCGCTCGCAGACAAGATGCGCGCAGGACCAATCGCGCCCGCACGCGCTGTCGAAATTGCGCAGTTGGTCTTGTCCGCACTTGGAGAAGCCCATCGCCTCGGCATTCTCCATCGCGACGTAAAACCCGCGAACGTGCTTTTCGATGACGCTGGCACAGCCATGTTGTCCGACTTTGGTGCGGCTCATCTTGGTGATTTGTCGAGCACGGCAACGGCTGGAGCGATCGGAACGTACGCGTACATGGCGCCGGAACAACGCATCGGCAAACCGGCGGAAATCGCGAGCGATATCTATGCCGTTGGGGCGATCTTGTACGAGCTGCTCACGGGTGAAGCGGCCGAGCCTGTAGGGTCGAACCGCGAAAGTTTGTCACGACCAAGTGCCCACCATGCGGAGCTCACCCCTGCGCACGACGCTGTCATAATGAAGTTTCTCGCCGAGGATCCTGCACAACGGCCAGCAGATGCCTTCGATGCTCGAAGGGTCTTGTCGGCGTTGCGATGGTCGGACGAAGTTCCTGGAACATGGTCGCCCAAGACAAACCAGCCCGAGGTGGTTCGAAAAGAATCGGTGGAACGTTTGGGAGCTCCACATGCTTTGGGTGACGGACGCGACATGACAAGTTTGCGACGCGATGAATGGCTCGATCGTGAAGTGCTCGTCTTGCCGCTCGATGACGAATCGCTGCGTCGGGCACGAGCGTTTGCCCGCGTAGGGCATCCCATGTTGCCGACCGTGTTACGTGTCGATCGTTCGACGCAGCAGATTTGGGTTGCTCCGCCGTTGGGTGTTGCCCTTGCAGATGCACCGAACAAGGTTCGTCGAGACGCATTCGATCGGCTCGTTCAAGCCCTTCGAGCCTTGGCCGAAGCCGGAGGTGTTCATGGGTATGTCGATCCTCAGCATTTGTATTTTTTTGCTGGAGAACTGCAGCTCGCTTGGCCGCGCAAACCAACGATGAAAGACGCGAGTGACCTCGAAGCCGTCCAAAAGCTGGCGGCGTATGTCGTTGACGAAGTTCGACCTTGATCCCTTCGTCAGGGCTTGGGCGATTCGTCGGATTCGTTTTTCTTTACAGACTTTTTCTTGGTTCGCTGTTTGTCCCACCAAACGCGCATGCGGGTTGTGAGTTGTGCGGCTCCCCAACCGAGAGAGACGACGAGGCCAATTAAAGAGGGTGGCCCGAGGATCCATACGAGGACAGGCATCGGTGGACGGATCGGACATGGCCTTTGCATGTCGAATCGACACCCATTGCGTTGTTCGAGTTCGTGCCGGAGGTCTTCGATTTCTTGTGTTTTTGGCAGAGGGCGTAATGCAGCCGTGGTGATCAAGTAGGCGGCGAGAGCTTCTGAATCGGCGGATGCATCGGTCGAAACGTGGTCGCGCAAGATGGCAGCCAAGGCACGAGCTCGTTTGTCCGGGTCGGCTTCGGCAAACGCAGCGGCCAAGAAAGATGCAGTTCGCGGCGAATATCGGCTCATGCAGGTGACGGCGCGATCTTCGGTTGGGCGGAGGTACACCATGGTGCCGTCGGGAGCCATGTGGGGGATGGAGCCGCTGACGGTTTCTTCGTGCGAAAGGAGGCGCCGCGAAATCATCACGCAAGACGACATGCGTGGAGGGCGCTTGAGCCAAACGTCGGCATATCGCTTGTAAACGAAAAACGTCACAGCCGTGCCAAGCAGGCTACCAACGACGAGAACGATCCCGAGGGTGCGCCGGTGCTTCTGGAAAATGCCGTTGGGCGCATTCTCGGATTGGGTCATGGCTGCGTATTGAACGGCAGTTGGGGGTACTGTCAACACCTCGACGTGAGATCCGTCTTGGTCTTGGCGGTGAAGTAGTCTACAAGTTTCATCGAGGTCACCAATGGGAATACGCACTGCAACTCGATCCCAACTGTTGATGACATTGCGTCGCTGGATGCCCACGATGAGTTTACGGCGCCTTGGAGATGTATTGGACGGTGCGAAGCTCGTCACCATCGAGGGCAACTCGGAATCAACGGCAACAGCGGCTTTTGGTCTGGTGTTGGAAGGGATGCTGCACGTTGCTGTTGAAGGAGAAAATAGCCGATGGGTTGGTCCTGGTGAAATTTTCGGAATGACGACCTACCGATTTAGCGGGAAGGATTCGGCCATGTCGCTGAGTGCTCGAACGCAAACCGTTCGATATCTGGCTTTTTCGCAATCGGAACTTACGACATTGAGTTTCATTCGCCGACCCGGATCACCCGTGTAATGAGGAGATGACCATGGATAGTCGCCGTATTTTGTGCATGGGTGATTCCAACGGATTGATTGGCACCCCGATGGCCACTCTGGTGAAACAGCTTGCTCGGGCGATTGCGGCTCATGTGGGTGACTATGCCGTCGTTGTCGAGCCTGCGACGGGTGCGACTACGTTTTACGCGCCAGGCTCGGTCATGCCGTTGCCCGTAGCGGCAAACATGGGAGCTGTTCAAGTCAACACCGAAGCGCACTGGATCACGTTGCCGGCTCGAATGGTGCATTATTTGATCCTCGACGATGCTTCGTTGAGCGCTTTTGTTGGCGCGGCGAGTGGGTATTTCGACGTCGTAGCGCCATTGACGAATTATTTATTTCGCTTCGTACCGCAACCGTCGAATGTCACATCATGGAGGGCGGGGACAGGTCGCGTCATGCCGGCCATTGTATTGCCCTCGAGTACAGCGGGAAATGATGGACCGACGACGTTTTATGCGATCGAGGATGGCTGGGGTACGCCAGATCCGCCGGAGCGAGATGCGTGCCGAATTCGTTTGTCTCTCTCGCAAGTCAACGATGCGGCATCAAAAGCAGATTGGATCGACGTCAAGCCACCCGAGAAATCAACATTTGAACGTTGGGCTCGTACGGTGACTTGGAAACGCGTGGGATTGAGCATCAGTGGCGGAGGGGCCGCGGTATTTCGTCTGGTGCACTTGTTCGAAGCGCTGGAAGCGAAGCAACTGCCCGTTGACCTCATTGCTGGAACCAGTGGCGGCGCAATATTTGCTGCGTGTTACGCCACAGGGGGTTTGCCCAAGGTCAAAAAACTTGCGGATCGTGGACTTTCCATGAGCGCCGCATTTCTCGGTTCGCTCGTTTCATCCTGCGCCGTCAGTTGGTACATGGATCGGTTTTTCGACAAATGCGGCGTTTGTAATACCGAAATGCGTATGCTCGCATTTTGCACGGCCCTCCCGCCTCTTTCGCCACCTCACCCGACAGTCGTGGTGGATGGAACCATGGGTGACGCGATTCGCGCGAGCGGCGGAGCGCCATTTTTCGGGCCGTACTTCGACGGAGATACACGCCAAAGCGACGGCGCCATCATGGCTGGTTTGCCGCCGCCATTCGTGGCTGAACGATTTGGTGCCGACATCATGTTTGCCATGAATGTCTTGGCCTTACCAGAAAATCGTTTTCCAGGAGAAACCATTCCGCTCGTGGGCGATGTCCTGAGCCTTTTTTATCGCTATACGCCACTAGGAAGAATCGCCGATACCATGAGCGCGACATCAACGATGTTGCACACGATTTCCGAAGGCGCCGGACTGCACGCCGACGGATTCGTCGACTCACCGCCGCGTGATTGGGCGCCCATGGAACAAGCGCTGTTCTACAATTCGCGCAAATACGCGGAAGAAGGAATGGACGGCTTGTCCACAGCCGATCTAAACGCCATCGCCGACACATTCGTTCTGCGATGGCGGTCATTGACCTGACGATCCCTCATCGCCTATCCGCGCCGTTTTTTGAGACCAACCAATCTACGTTCGCGCGGTCCCTACCCTCGCGATGATTCCACAGCGTCTTGCGCCACGCGCGTCCATACCGAGGCTTCGCGCGGTTGGCCCAACGCCGCCGACAAATACGCCAAAAATCGTGCGCACGCCTGTTCGCCGCGATAATCACGCTCTTGCCGGGCCAATGCCAACCCTTCGAGCGATTCGAGAACTGCGCCATCGACTGAGCCGACAGACGCCAAAACAATCGCCTGCGACAAACGTTGTCGCGTGTCTCGACCCGCAATTTCCTCGGCCGCATTCAAGCGACGAAAAGCTTCGGGCGCATTGCTTTTGCCCAAAGCGTGAAATGCACTCATGCGTTCCACGAGGGCGTCGTGTTCGCCGGTCACACGCAAACTCACGAGCACCTGATCGAGCGTCGCAAGATCCCCTTCCACGAGCGCTTGTTTTGCCAAACGCGGCAATCGGGCGGCCATGAGGTCCGGGTCTTCGTCCACCGCCGGATCCGATCGCAATGCCGCCAAAGCATCGGCCACGCTTGGACGCGGCGCTGACATCTGCATCGAATCCGCCGGCGCACGAAGACTGATCGGCGCCATGCCCGAAATGGACAACGGCAGCTCGTCAATCGTCGCTTCAATGAGCGACGCAATCGCCGTCCCTGGTTCGACCGGGGTGTTGTCCTCGGCCGCTTCGAGAATCACGACTTGTTCAGGAACTTCGACCTCGGGATCGTGCCTCCGCGCTTCACTCGACAACTCGGCAGCCGCCGCGGTCAAACCTACGTTTGACGCGCCAAACGCAGCCGACGACGCCAACGACGCAGCGACGCGCTCCTCTTCGGCTCGTCCTGCATGGTAAGCAAGTTCGGCCAAACCCAACGTGCTGACGTGATGTTCGAGCGTGCGCCAGATCATGCGATGCCACATCACACGCGTGCCAGCATCGAGCGAACTCTCGAGGGCTTGCATGTGCGAGCGTGTTGAAATCGCCACCCAGTCTTGTTCCGGGGAAAACACCCAAGCGCCGATCGTGAGTTCCGATTCAACCGCGGCAAAACGCGCCCCTGGACCTTCGATGAGGCACGCAATTGCATCGAGCATCGGCACGGGTGCATCACCGCCGAGAAGCACCAGCGTGATGAGACAAGCGCGGGCACCTGCCGACAAGTTGCGCGCTCGACGAAGGATCCACGACGACGGTGGCGCCGAACGACCTCGGCCACTCGTTGTCGTTCGAGGTTCGGCCTTCTCACCGGACCAGCGCAATTCACCCGAGGACAAACCATCCGCCAACGCTTCACGAATGCCAAGCGGTAGACCGGCACCTCGAGCGGCCCAACGTCGTGCCGCTTCATCGGTGATCGCGTCGCCCATGAATCCACGCACGAGCGCAACAGAAGCACTAAACGGCAGAAGCCCAAGTCCCACCTCGAACATCGTCGGCAAAAGTTCGAGCGCTGGAGGCAACGGTGTTTCGTCCCCCGTCCGTACGATCAGGGCAAACCCTTTTGCGGCCAAAGCCCGAGCCACGACATCGAGCGTTGCGGAATCCAAAAGTTCGACGTCATCGATCGTGAGCAATCCGCCGCGCCCATCAATCGGGGCAAGCCAAGCATCGAGCAAGTCCGACGCGTCATCCGACGACGCCCCCTGCCCGGCCACGATCGCATCGAGCACTTCGAGCAGATGCGCCGATAACGTTGGCAAACGCTCGGTCGCCATCGCGCGCGCGAGCGCAGTTCGCAATCCGGAAAGTGGCTCATGCGGCAGATGCGCAGGGTTGATGATCAGGTTTCGAGGGGCGGCGATTTTCTTCCGTGCTTCACGCAACATGCGCGTGCCACCTGCACCGGGTCGGGCTCGAATCACGCCGAGAAAACCCGGCATCAAGCTGATGTGCGCGAGTTCGGATTCACGTCCAACAAGCAACGGAGCTTCCCGCAAACGACCCACTTTTGCGAGTGCATCGCGTCGATAAGGCACCGCCGTATCGAGCCGCAAACCGCGTACGACGATACCGCCACGTAGTTCGATGCCGCGTTTGCCACTCATCAAGAGTTCGCCGGAACGAACCCCAGGCATCTCCGGATCGAGAAGCACTTCGCCAGGTCGCGCCAGCCGCGCGAGTTGTTCGGCAAGAACCGTGGTCGTGCCCCAAGACAAACCCGTGACCGAACCACGATCGGCCAAGTCACGTACGTTGCCTTGAGCAACGCCGACACACAAACGGATGTCAGCATGTTTGTCATGGACATGCTCGACGGCAAACGAGATGGCTTCGTCGAGTTCGTCCGGGCCAAAATCGAACGCAAACGTCTCGCCTCCCCATGCGCACAACGAAGCTCCGTATACTTCCGCGCTCGTACGAATGCTCAGCGCATGCTCGAAGTATCCAGCATTCGCGTCTCGCAAAAGCTGAGGTGATCCATGGAAAGCAACGACGATCCGTTCCTGCACGGCGCCATCGTCTCGCGATCTGGACGAACTGGCAAAGCTCGTTTTTGGGACGGGGACGATCTGGGTCTACACCCAAGAAACGTAATTTATTTTACATTCCTAGCGTCGACGGCGTGTCGAAAAAAATCGACAAAATGTTTTGAAGGTGGGTGTGGTGAGCGGCGTAGAGGGGGCAGACGACTGGAGGACAAGATGATCCGATTCGCACTGCATACGAGTTTGGTTCTTGGGGTTGCGTTGGGCGTCATGGGGTGTGGCGCTGGGGACGACGTGGAGGAGATGACTGGAACGGACGAATCGGCGCTGGATTTTGGGCTTTCGCCGACGGCGCTCGAGAAAACAACCGCGGTGGATCCAGCAATGGCTGCCGAAACGATGGCGAACGATGCGGATGGTGAAGGTTGCAAAACG
>JBGAOI010000364.1:0-7372 GCA_044221885.1 Polyangium sp. (in: bacteria) | reverse complement strand
AAAGAAGTGCTCGATACCGTTGACGAAGTCCTCAAAATGCCGCTCGAAGGTGCTCCGGAAGTGGTCCAGAGTTTCCTTGGGAAAGTGCGTGAAGCGTGGACTTCGGCAAACAAGGTTTTACCGCCTGATTATTTGGTTTCCCATACCGAACGAACGCTTCTCAATCAACGGCAATACCAGAAACGCGAATTGCTCGACGACGAATGGATTCGCGCGCTCTGGTCGACAGGGGAGGGGACGTCCATGCCCGCGTACGTTCCTGCCAAACTTGCCAAACGGTTGCCCCTGTTTCGTCAATTCCCGGCGCGTATCATTGTCGAAGCATTGCCGCAACAGGATATGTACGAGACGCACCCGGTGGCATTGCGCGTGGTTACATTGGCTCGCGTCTTGACGCCTCAAGAGCCGCAACCCGCCGCCAAACGTTGATAACGTTGCGGTGAGTCGTCATCGAAACACGCGGAGTTTGCCCCCGTCGAGTCCCAGGTAGACGGCCTTTTTCAAGATTTGCCCCGTCGGCGTGCGCATACGGAGCGTTGGTAACCAATCTTTGTTGATGCATTCGATGAGCCGCCCGTGGGCGACCAAGCGAAAGTCGGTATCGGCTTCGTTCCAAGGAAGAATCGCGTCGGGATCATCCGCATAGCCGATCAGCATTTCTTGAAATCGTGCGCGCAGATCCGCTTCGGTCCATCCGAAAATGCGCGTGAAATCGCGTATATGCGGACCGAAAATATCACAGATTGCGTCCATGTCGCCATTCTGATGAATTTGCACGAGCTCGCGCAGCGTTGCAAAAGCGGCTTGGCGCATTTCTTCGTCGAGACGCAGCGCAGGCGCATCTTGCCACGCCAACGGGCCGCGCCAATGGCCCAAATCGAAACTCGTATAAAAACTGGCCGGAAACTTCAAATCGTTCGGTTCGTGATTCCGATGAAACACGATATCCGCAACGCGTCGACCTTGGTCCGGAAAAATTGGAGCATTCTCGGCATATCCACCCAGCCAGGCACGCGCGTAACCTTCCGCATCCACCGAAGTTTCGTACTGTTCCCGAGCAATCGATGGTGTTTTACCCGGTTCAACCAAAAGCTCAAACGTGTTGAGCCCGTCGATGAGAAACGGATGCACCGACTGGGCGGTAATGGGCCGCGTGTACGAAGCGTATAAAATGGGAAAACCATTGAGGTACAATTCGGCCTGCACGCGTCCGCATTCCAAAAACGCACAGATGACTTCTTGCGGCCTAGCCAATGCATTCGACATGTTTGTCTCCACTCAGGGTACTTTTGCCGACCACAATTCTCTTTTCGCGGCTCCCCATGGATACCATTGCCCGTTGCTTTTCTTGTCCAAGCTGGGAAAAGCAACCATGTGCGCTTCGGCGCGATATTCGAGGACAACCGGGTTCAACACAACGCTTGTTTCGAGTTTTGATTCATGTTTGTTGTTGATTTCGACGGAATATTTGAATGTAAGTTTGACGCGAGCTTCGGCCACTGCGGAGACTATCGCTCCGAGGAGCTTGGCCCCGCCCGCTGCGCCAATCGACAATTCAGGCTCCGACGTGAGTTCGGATTTTTGCGTACCTGCATTATCGGAATCCAAGCTCACCTCCAAAGATGATGTGACTTTGAAGGCGAACCCCACATACACATAGGCCCAAATTCCTGCCAATCCGCCGAAATCCGCGAGTACACCGAACTTGAGCGAAAGCTGCAAATTCAACAAACTCAGCTCTTGATAGTAGGAAAAACCGTAGACGATGCTCTTGTACCGAGGATAGGTTTTCCCATCTTTGGTCGCATACTTGATGCCAATGTTCCCATCGAACCATGCAAAGTCCAGGTCCATCCAAAGCCCATATTTGACGCAAGACTTGAGTGTTGTCAGTATGTTGTAGAGCTTTGTCTTGAGTGACTGAATGCTGAGTTCCCAGATCAGAGCGAACCATAAGCCAAGCGTTGCCATGCCCCCATTGAAATTTTCGTAGCCCGCTGGCTTTTTGGTTGGTTGGGACGAACCCGAACCAAACCAGGACTTGATGTCCGGCATTCCCAGCTTTTTTCGCAACTCGATCAGTTCACCCAGTTGCTTCTTTCTCCCCTCGTCCCATAAAGTCAACGTTTCGTCGTTGATCAAAAGCTGTATCGACGTTTCCGGTTCCGTGAGTTTTCTGCCTTTGATAACTTCAACAAACCCTTTGCGAGGCGGCGGAGTGGCAATTCTTTTCACTTCCTCTATAATGTCACGCGTTGTGACTTTGCTTTTCGCCGTGGTGGCATATTGCTTCAATGCCGTCGCTTCGGGAGTGCCTTTGGCTCCTGGTTCAGGCTCTTCTTCCGCTGTTTTTCGTCCCGGACCCTTGGTGGCAAATACGAGTGAAATCTGATCTTCCCGAAAAATTCGATATAGGCCCAAAAGCGATTGACGGACTTCTTGGCCGTCGGTGCGTTTGCCGTGCCCCTCGGCGACGACTTGAATCAATTTCGGCTTGTTATGCTCCAGAATGGCAAAAATCAAATAGAAAAGAAACGTAAAGTCGCTAGATTCCTTCAACTTGCCATCAAAGATAGGATCGGCCAAAAAACGTCGCTCTTCCCCCTCGGGGGGCCAAGGAACCTCAGCCTGCTCTTTGATGTAAGATCCCCCAGGCCATGGCGCGATCGTTGCACTCGTACCCATGGACCCGCCATCGATGCGTTCTGCTTTACCAGCCAAGACTTTCGCCGACATTTTCGGGTGTTCACCCGTAGGGCATTTGCCCGCGCGGTGAAACGTCGCTTTGGCGCTTAGATTCTGAATATTCGGCGCACTGGATGTTTTTGCCGTTTTCAAAAATCCGTCTTTGAATCCTGCAGTGCAATCGAGAATGATGTCGAAGTCTTCGAGGTGCTTGTGGATGTGTTCGGGATATTCTTTTCTTTCCGCATCGCTGATTTTTTTTCGCAATCGCTTCAACGCCTGGATTTTGCGCGGTTCCGGTGCGTCTGTCGGCTTTTTTACTGGAGGGGGTTGAGGCGCTGGTGGGGGCTGCTGTGAATTGGCAGTCGATGGTTTGGGAGCACCCGATGTCGCCGCGGAGTTTGGATTGGTTTGTTGCTTGTTGGCGTCGTCTTTCTTGGGGAAGACAGGAACAGCAACCTCCGTAATGGCGATCAATTCGAGCGTATTGACATCACACCCGGTCGTCGCTGCTTTTTGGCATTCCACACAAGGCTGATTGCTGGGCGTACCCGGATTGCCTGGGTTTGTCGGAGCCTGACTTTTTGTCGCTGGCGTCTTTTTCGGCCCACCCAATGTGTCATTGCGCTTTTTCGTCGTCGCCATCGGTCAAAACTCCTACGTCGAAAGAATCACGCGGTCGAGGTGTGGCAAGTTGTGGCGTTTCGCCGCGGCAATCAACGCTCTAATTCGACCGATGGGCTCGAATGCGGGCTCTTCGAGAACCTCCGCAACCCAAGGCAACCTCGTTTCCGGCTCGGCTCCCAGTACCATCCAGAGGAGCACCATTTGAATGGCTTCCCGCTCCGTGTTGATACCGTAATGTTCCGCCCGGACCAACGCATGCGTGACCCACTCGGCGAGCGCGTCATCATCGTACGTGGCTACCCAATCACTGTAATGGTCGCGCAAGAGATGTGTGATTCGACCGATCAGCCGTCGTCGGTGTACGTCGGCCAAGTCTTGAAATTGTTCGGTCGAAATGGTCAATCCCAGGGGATGGTCATCCATCGCTTCTCGATCGATGTGCACAAACGTTGGCTGGGCATCAGCGCCTTCGTAGACGCACACCTCAAACGGCGCGAACAAATGGTTTTTCTGCCAATCTGCCGCCAAAGGAACAAAATCCTGCAACGTACGTGGATCATAAAAACGAAAATACAGTCGCCGTCCGTCGTCGTGATCCACCATCAAATATCGTCGAAAATGCCGGCGCGCATATTCGAATTCCACATTGCCACCAAAAAAGATGCCCCACGCCTCACCCCAGCCTTCCGCCAACAGCGCATCGAGCAGTTGTGAAGAAGGCTCGAAACCAATCAAATAGGGCGCGACATGGTCCAACGTCCGCCCTTCGATTCCTTCATAAAGCGATCGATGCGGATCGATGGATTCCTCCACCAATTGCAGAATTCGTCGATTCCGCGCCGCATCCACCACCGCATACGCATAGGGACACGCGCGCAACGCCGCTCGAACCCGTTCCGCTTCCGGCGCCAGCACCAAAGGGTCCCCATAAGACAAACCTTCCCAGGTCAAACGCAATTGCAGACCACCGATTTGTATGAAGTCTCGATGCCGCATTTCGCCGCCGAGCACCGCCTTACCATTGAGGTAAAACCATGGAGCCGGCCCCAATCCATCGACGCGTAATGCAAGTCCATCCCAAAGCAAGTCCACGCCCCGCGCGCCGCTTGGATACGGCATGGTCACCACTTCGTGCGCCCAGTCATCGTCACCCACACGCAACGCTTGCCCAGGCTCGAGCACGACTTTGCGAAACACGTCACGCCCATTGAGCCATTGCAAAATAGCGCGCCGCCCGCTCATCGCAGCACCTCGTACCGGCGATACACGTAATCGAGCTCGGCCAGTTTCATCGTCAACACTGGGTTTGTCCCCGATAGGTTTCGCACCGCGCGCATTGCCAACTGAATGGCCGCCTGATCCTTCTTCGAAGGCCGCTTTGCGCTTCCCGTCGTCTTGTGCATTCGGTCGAGGTCGTCCTGAAGAACCCGGGCAACATTCCACGCTGGTGCCACTTGTAAGATTGATGCGCATGCTTGGCGTACGTCCTGGAGCAACGTGGCAAACGCCGATCGGGTCAACGTCGAAATTCTCGATACACCATCCGCCCAAGCCAAGGATTTGGGAACAAAAACCTGTTGAATTTGATCCTCGCGTCCGGACAAACTTGGATCGGGTTTGGCAAAGCAAATGAGAACAGGTGTTGCAGGTTCCTGCGCATACGTGATCGGCATACGCAAACGCGGCGCGAGTCGCCCTTGCACGAATGATTCGGGTGTGATGCCCGCATCCACGGGCTCCGCCAAAAGTTGCCGCATGGCCCAGAGATTGTCCAATTCACCCACGGCGCGGTATTCATACACGACGTCGCGAGTTTTTCCGGCGCCATCACCGGGCAAAGAACCGACTCGAACAGCGCGTCGATAATCAATGCACGACGACAATGCTTCAATCAAAAAGGTGGTCCACGTCGGACAATGCTGATTGAAGAACTGTCGCGCAACGTATTCAGCGGCTTGTAGATGTACAGCTTCCAAGCCTTCGTCATCGATGTGCTCGAGCGCCGCCAAATCATCGAGGCCATAATGCTTCAACGCATACGGCAACGGATCTTGATCCAGCGACGCCGCGTCGTTGTTTCCGTAAAACTCGTTGTTTTCCCCAGGTGATTCCATGGTGAAAACCCCTTAGCCTTCTTCCTCGTTTGGCTCGGCCGAAGGCGGACGTCGCTTGAGTGGGCATTCTTCGGCAAACGGTGTGCCCGAGCGTGCGGCATTGAGCAGGGTCGTGCCTTGGTTTGTCTCGCCAATGTTGACCGAGGGGCAGCCGATGGCAATCACACCAGGGTGCGACGTCGCATCGCCCACGCGTGCAGCTTTGCGACCATTGATGAAGACATTCACCGATCCCTGAATAATCATCGAGCCGCAGGAAATAATATCCCCGATACGAGCCGCCGGCTGATACCCCGTATTGACGTTGGTGCTTCCTGTGACGACCACACCCGGCGGATGTTGCCCACAAGCGTGAATATCCGTAATGCGTGCAGCTCGCGGCATCGTTCACTCCTCAATGAGTTTGTGGTGGTCCTTGGGATGAGCTTCCGTGGCGTCTTTGACCGATTCGTCAGAAACAACGCCTTGGCCATCCAAGGCAAACCCGCCGCTGTTGATGTTGACCACCTCGCCCACGATATCGATGCCGCTTTCGCTGAACGTAATGAACCCGCCTTTGCCCTTCAACGTCATGTTGGTCGCTTCAATCACGATCGTCGGTGCTTTCAGGTGGATTTCATCCAGAGATTCGGTCGCGCTCCGGCCTTTGATGCGTACCGACATGATACCGTCGATCTTTTGTAAGTCGCTTCCTTCAATGTGCGTGTGCACATCCTGTTTTACCTTGTCAACGCGGTCTTCCTTGACCATCGTATGCTGTTCTTTGAGCACCGTGCGATAATGGTCCCGTTCGACACGCTCGACTTGATCCCGCTGAATCAATTGATGATGATCCCGCTGCGCGCGAAAATACACCAATTCCTTTTCAGCCTGATCCTCGATTTTCAGCTCGCTGTACCCACCTGTTGCCGGCGATGACCAACTCTTCCATCCGCTGATCGTCTTATCGTCGGGCAATTTGTACGGCACTGGATTGAGTTCATTGTAGGCGCGTCCCACGACAATCGGCGCATCCGGATCCCCACCCAAAAAACTCACCAAAACTTCCTGTCCGATACGCGGAATCATGATCATTCCATAATGCGGCCCGGCCCAACCCTGAAGCACGCGCATCCAGCACGAGCTGTTATCATCGGACTTGCCTTCTCGATCCCAAGGAAATTGCACGCGCACACGTCCATATTCGTCCGTGTGAATCTCTTCACCCGGAGGTCCCACCACCACGGCGCTTTGTAATGACTCCATGCGTGGCTTCGGCGTGACCTTCGCTGGCCGAATGACGTCATTCGCAAAGAGCGCTTCGACACGAAAGATCCATTCTTCATTCGGATGTCCTTCGATATGCATCGAAGCCACCACGAGTTTTTCCTTGATGGTCGGATGTGGATGGTCGTAAATGGAAAACCCCGTGCCTGGCGCAAGATCTGGCACATTGCACGAAAAGTCCACACGCCGTTTGCCGGTACGCAACCCTTCGAGCGTCACCGCAGCGAGTTTGTCTCCGTGAATGGTTTGTCGCCTGTAGATACCTTTGAGGTCGGCGACAGGCGTTGTCGACGTGGCTTTTTTGGCTTCGGACAAAAATGCCCCCGGCTGATAATGAAAGTGCTCGTAACGCTTCTCGTTGAAACTCAAAAGGTGTTTGGTGGCCAAAGGTTCCGCAGGACTGCGAAAATCGAAATCTCGATGGTGTGTTGCGCCCGGACGAACATCGTGTCGCAAGTGGAGTTTGGTGACGTATTCCTTTTCGGCGCTCGGATCCGGATCGTCGTGAAATGCAATCGGAGGATGTTCACGGTGTGGCTTGAGACCCACGGCGTCGGAGAGAATGAGTTTCGGTTCGCCATCGGTCATGCAAATGAAAGTGATGCCGGCTTCTTCGAGCAGACGACGGAAAAAATCGAAATCTGTTTCTTCGTATTGGATCTTGACTTCGAGTTTTGGAT
>JBGAOI010000363.1:0-7383 GCA_044221885.1 Polyangium sp. (in: bacteria) | reverse complement strand
TTTCTCGAGCGCCTTCACGATGAGTTTGTCCAGGTCCGGATGGACGCTCGGGACCAACTGAATCGGCGGAATCGGGTCTTTCAACGCGATATTTTCAACGGTTTTGAATTCCGAATCTCCGCGGAATGGATGCAAGCCCGTCACCATCACGTAAAGGAGCACGCCGAGCGAAAACAAATCGCTGCGTCGATCGAGCGGCAACGTGCCGAGCTGTTCCGGCGACAGGTACGGCGTTTTTCCTTTCACCATTCCTTCGGCACGCGTGACGTGCAAACGCCCCGCGCTCTTGGCCACCCCAAAGTCCGTGACCTTGGCAAACCCTGTCGTCGAAATGAGGATGTTGCCGGGAGAAATGTCGCGATGAACCAGATCGACGAGCGTTCCGTTGTCGTCTTTCAACTCGTGCGCTGCATGCATGCCGGCGCAGATCTGCGAAGCAATGCGCAACGTGATGTTTTGCGGAATCCCTCCAAGCTTCTTCGCGGCCTTTTGGATCCCGCTGAGCGTGTCGCCTTCGACCCACTCCATGACGAGGTAGAGCACGTCGTCTTGTTCGCCCAAGTCGAAGATCTCGACCACGTTGGGATGACGAATCCGCGCAGCCACACGCGCTTCGTCCAGGAACATCGTCTCGAACTCCGGATCGTCCGATACGTCCGGCAACATCGTTTTGATCGCGACGATCTTTTGAAACCCACGCGTACCTTGCAACCGTGCGGCCCAGACGCTCGCCATTCCACCTTGCGCCACGCGCATGAGGATTTCGTAACGCCCGAGCGTACTTCGCGGCTTGAGTTTGTCCAAGGCCGTCGACTTCGCCGATGGACGCGAATGCGGCGAATCGTCACCATCGCGAGGTGACGCTGACGGGTGACTCGTGGGTGTGTGTGCCGTCTTCGTGACTTCGGCTTTGGCCGGTTCCGCGAGTTTGGCATCCGGAACCTTTGTCTCGCCAGACACGTCGGGAATCGCAATGTCGGCTGAAGCCAGATTGACTTCGATGCTGACGGATTTCCCTGCGTCCTTTGTTGCTTCCTTCGGAGCGTCTTCTTTGTCCTTGGAGGCGTCGCGTTCTTTGGCCGCTTCTTCCTTCAGCGCCAACATGGCCGGAACGGGAATGGTCGGTTTTTCCAAACCCGTCCCCATCGTGGTGATCACCGGCTCGGCTTTCGCTTCTTGAGCCGGTTTCGGTGACGAATCCGGGCTGAGATCAACGTCAATGTCATCCGACGCGAGCGATTCAATGGGGGGACGCGCGGGAGCGGGCGTAATTTCCGGTTTGGCCGCGAACGTCGGCGGTTTGGGCATGCCGATCTTCGGCGGCGGCGGAGGCGCAGATGCTCGCGGCGGAGGTGGCGGAGGCGGTGCTGGACGCTTCGATTCTCCAAGAGCCGGCGGCTTCGGAATCGGTTTGTCGGCGGGTTTGTCAGCGGGTTTGTCCGCTGCCGCGTCGGCAGGTTTGTCGGCCTTCTTTTCGGTCAACGTGGGTGGCTTCGGCAAATCGGCCTTCGTGGCGTCCACGCCGCCCACCAACGTTGGCTTACGCGCCGGAATCGGCTTGGGCAGCGAAGCCCCCGCTTTCGGACGAACCGATGCGGGAGAACCGTCTTTGTCTTTTGTTTCGGTGACGGCTGGCTTGGGCGCGCCGGGCGCGGCTGGCACTGGTCGAGCACCCAGCGGTGCTTTCGGCGCGGCCGGGCTCGTTGCAGGAGGGGCAGGCGCTGCGACGGGAGCCGGGGCTGCTGCCGCTGCTTTTGCACCGAGTTTTTCCACGATCGCCGTGACATCTTCGGGTTTGGCGAAGTCTTCCTCCGGAAGTGCGCGAATCGCGTCGAGCATGTCCTTGACGGAGGCCGAACGCTTGGCTGGATCTCGTTCGAGGGCCTTGTGAATCGCTTCGGCAAGCGGCGCAGCCACCTTGACGCCGGGTTGACTTGCAAGCGCGCCAATGGGGCCACCGGTGACTTTTTGCACCACCGAAGCCTCCATTTTCGAGGCGAACAGACGCTGTTTTGACAACAATTCCCAAAGGATGACGCCCGCAGCAAACACATCGCTCGCGACTTCCGCCGGCGGCGTAGGCGTGTTTGGCGTGGCTGCACTGAGCGCCTTGACGCGTTCAGGCGACGCGTACGCAAGACGATCGGGTTTCAAAAGTCCGTGCGGGCCAAACTTCGAAAGAGCAGGTGCCCATCCAAACCCCGCAATGCGGGTCACCCCGTCCTTGCCGACGATGATGTGAAATGGATTCAATTCTCCGTGCGCTACCGCTGGGGATGCCCCATGCGCCGCGGCCAAACCCTCGAGCATCTCTCGACCAATTCGCAACGCAACCCCGGCAGGAAGACCTTCGGTTTTGGCTTGCGTAATCAGGGTCGACAGAGATTCGCCCGCGAATTGTTCAGAAACGACAAACACTTCGCCGTCCGCTTGCCCGCATTGCGCAACCGGAATGAGATTCAGGTGCGGCGCAAGCTTTCCATTCTCCGCGTCCCGTAAGAACGCTTCGACGGCTTCGGGCTTTTTTGTAACGTTTCGGTGCAAACGAAGAACGACGTACGCCTTCTCGTCATCGGGCGTTTTGGCCGCCCACGTTGTCGCTACGCCGCTTCCGGCAATCTCGCGCGTTAGCTCGTACTTATCGAGCTTGAAGGCCGAACCAAGGGTGGGCTGCTGGTCGAGGGACATGACCGCAGCATGCTACCAGGTTTGCATTCTTCGGATCCAGCAAGCTGAGGGGACCACGCGCATTTACGAATTCCCCGCAAGGCAGGCTCTCTTTGCGCCCGATGTAACGAACGCCACGATGACCCCGTGTGTCGATTCTCTACGAACCCGTAGTATGCACACACGGCTGCGCCAAACCCGCGCGTTTACACCCCACGCACCTCTATGACGAGATCTCCTTCGTTTCCTTCCCGGCCCCGCTTGGCCGACCATGTTTCCGCTCGCCGCCATCGAGCTCGAAACGAAGACGCCTGGGTTCTTCATGACAACCATTCGGGCATGGCGTATCGCGTGGGCCTTCGTGAATGGGGATTGCTCCTGCACGCCGATGGCACGCGCGATCTCGAAGGCATCATCGCCGCTGCATCACGCACGGGTACGCTCGCCCGCGTTTCGACACTCCAAACCTTTCTCGAAGCGTTGCATCACGCCGGGCTGCTCGCCGACGGTGTGGAGACTCCTCCGGAACCTCCGCCCACGCAGCCTGTTCGACGCATCGACGCGTTGCCGCACTATCGTCTGACGTGCGACGGCCAAGGTAGCTGCTGTCGTCTCTATTCGACCATCATGGTTCGTCCGGTCGAAGAAGCGACGGCCCGATCCTTGCAACCGTTCATTTTTGACGCGGGGGATCATCCCGAACGCCTGTTTGCTCCTTTGGCAGGATCTGCGCCTTGTGGCGCGTCATCGTTCGGGTTTGTCGATGGCCGTTGTGCGTACCTCGACGGCTCAGACCGGTGTGTTTTGCATGCCGCGGGAGGTGCCCAAGGAAAACCTTTGGGATGTCGCATGTTTCCCGCGCTTTTTGTCGATGACGGCGACTCCGTACGCGTGTCGCCCGTCGTCGAATGCGCGTGCGTGCTTGCGAGTCTCGACAAACCCCACGAAGGCGAGTTGCTCGTTCCAAACGAGATCCAAACGTCGGACCAACTCGATCCAGGCATTCACGTCACGGTTTTGCCAGAGACGTTGTTCATCACGAAGAAACGTCAAGTTTCCCGGGACGAACTCGGGCGTTGGTCACGCATCGTCGCCACGGCGGCACCACCGACGGATACGCCAGGGACGTTTCTCGCGCTCGCCGAAGCCGTCGAAACATGGGGCTTGGATCTGCGGGCCACGGAGCGAGCCCTGTCGGCACCACGGCCGATCGATGCAGCGGCAGTTCGTCCCGCTCTCATGGCTCTCGCGGAACGAGTTCAACGGCGGCTCGCGATCGACACGATGTGGCGTTCCGAAAATGACCTTGCCCTACGCGCCTTGCGCTGGATCCAACAAGCGACGACGTTTTTGTTGACGAACCCGACCGAATTCACGCGGCTTTGCAATGAAGCGAGCCCACCCAACGTCGCGGCATCCGAAGCGTTTTACCTGCAAGCTGGAGCCCACGGGCACCACTTCGTGCTGAACGATGCGCCACTCGCGCATGCGTTGCGGGATCGCGTACCGCGGATTCTGTTAGCTCGAGCGATGACGCAAATCGTTTCGTCAGACGAACTCGATGCCGAACCTGTCCTTCGTCATCCGTTGGCCCTTGTGGAAGCAACACTTCGAGGTCACGGGTTGTTGAAGGACAGCGCTCTACTTTGACAAACCTTCGAGGACGTGTTTGGCCAAGGCTTCGCCAAGTTCTCGGTAGCCGCGTTGGGTCAAATGCACGCCGTCTTTGGAAGCTCGCGGATTCGCTTCTTGTGACCATGCGCGAATGGATCCAGCCCCGCCCATGATGGCGTAGGTATCCCAAAAACTGCATTTCGCTTCCAGCGCACCTTGTTGGATCGCATCACGAACACGAGGCGTGCGTTCCCGCGTTTCCGTACGATCGGTCGGAGCAAGGACGAGACAATCGATCTCCGGGACAAACTTGCGTATTCGCTCCATGAGTTGCCCGACGCGTTTGGTGTATTTCGCCGGGTCGACTTGCGCATCACCGGATTCGTTCGTGCCGTATTCCAGAATGACGAGCGACGGGTTTCTCCGGACAAGCTCCGCGCCGAAGGCTGCTTCGTTCCAGCCAAGAGGCGTACTCAAACGCGCCCCATTGATCCCCAACGTGTCGACCACAACGCCTGTGCGTTCCGCTGGATCGCGCTCAATCACCACACCACAGAACTCGGGTGTGCCACGCGTTGGCGAGACGGTGATGCGATCGCGTCCGGCTGTGTTGAAAAGTAGATGTTGGATCTGATTGACGGGCTCGTTTTTCCCGACACTCACCAGCTTCTTCACGCCCGAGTCGAGCGTCACTTGAAACTGTTCTTCCTTTGATTCGAGGCGGTAACAAAGGTCCCACGTGAGTTTGCCTTCGAGCTGTTCGTCGCTGACGTTCACATACGCGCGGCCTACGCCTGCGAAACTCGACGTTAAAATTCCACCGAGGCCAAACACGCCGTCTTCGGACTTGGACGGAGCGGCGGGAGCTTTGGGTTTGACCTTCCATTTGTTTTCGACCGAGATCCGCACGCCATCGTGGCGGTAGTTTTTCCAGCCGATGTGGACAAACCCGGGTCCTGCTTTTCCAAACCGTTTCTGGAGCGCATCTCGAAGGGCCCCCGACCAAAAATCCGCTTGTCCATGCGAATCGCCGAGCCACGCGACGCGGACGTGCGTTTTGCGCGTTCCCGCTTCGAGTTCTTTCAGGGCAGCGTGAAATCGCGCGAGTTCAGGAGGGCCTGTGGGTGTTGGCGGTGCAGGTTCGGGGGGTGGTTCGTTTGACGCAACGGCAGACGCGACGGGAGCGGGCGCGCTCGCGGACGGAGCTGGGGTTGGGAGCGCGACCGCAGATGTCGATGCGCTGGGTGTAGGGTTTGACGCAGCGCCAACGGGACCGGAGCGTTCCGGGCCGGGGCTGCACGCGACAAACCCGAAGGACGTTAGGAGCAGCGAAAGGAGGCGGCGCGAGGGCATGAGGTCAAGGAGGCGGCACGTTGCGGGCGACGAGGTTGCGTCAAGGAGATTTCGGGAGCTTACTCCATCGGATGACAAGTCAGTTTGCGGCGGTGCATGGTTCTGCCAGCCACGGCGACGTTCATCAAGAGGCTCCCGACATGAAGTGCATTACGAGCGATTCGTTGTATACGTGGGGAGCACCCGGGTCGTTCGGCGTGGTGTTGGCAATGGATTGTCAATCAAAACATGCCCTGTGTTGAAAGGGGTTTGGCAAAGGGCCCTATGGTTGATGAAGGATTGTCGAGCATGCGAGTTCGAGGTAACTTGACCCGGGACTCGAATGTCATGCGTGCGGTTCCAGAGCCATTCGGACACATCGAGGAATCGTGGCGCGTTTGCGTTGGAACACAGTTCGCATTGAGGAGGTCACCATGAACCTTATCGCCAAAACTCTTCGTTCGTTGCTCGCTCTTGGATTCATTGCATTGGGTGCTCCTGGCTGTTTCGGTGATCCGGCAGGACCCGGAGCAACGGGAAAAATCCAGCTCGGTCAAGGTATCGTCACGGACAACATCACGACGATGTTCATTCAAGTCGTACCCGATGATGCGCAGAAAGCATTCGACCCGAAGGCCCCAGGATTTCCCGATTCTGCCAATACGGAGGTGCCCACATGGGGACGCCAAACCGTTGATTTTACAACGGTGACGTTTCCGCATACTTATAACGTGAGCGATGCGCTTGGCACGACGCCGCACGAGCATTGGCGAATTTTCGCGTGGTTCTCGAAAACCTCCGACGAAGTCGCTCCGACCACCGGCGAAGCGTTTGGCACGAACACCTTTCAGATCAAGAGTTGCGAGCAATATGGCGATTTTTGCACGGTCACGAGCGACGTGAATGTCGCGATTGACAAGATCACGCCCTGAGCGCTTCGTGGACCAAGTGCAACCCAGCCACCGAATCTCGGTTTTCGAGCGGTGACGGTGCAGGGAACGTTTGTCTGCGGCGAGGTGCGTTATCGCCTTCGTATTGATTCGCGTGCCCACTTCTTCATGCGTTTTTAAGGTCCTTCCGACGAACCACGTTGACGCGAGTGTAGGATGTTTTGTGCCGCTGACCAATACGCGGTGCGATCCGGCTCGATAGGCAACCGCGCCGCGTTTCAATCATTACAGACACCCATTGAAGTACACGTGGACGACGCCTTCTAGCACTACTCCGCCACTTCGTTTGTTGCACTCTCCGAGCAACGCTTCGAATAGTCTGGCGGAGTGGTGTTAGCAGCCGGTTGAATCATGCACATGTAGGGGCGCGATAAATCGCGCCCCTTGTATATTGTCCTCTTCAATAAATCAACGGGTTACCAGGGTACGATGCTCCTTTGTCAATGGATTGGCAAGTAAAACATCGAACGTGTAAAAATATTAAATGGTGCGCACAACGATGTCACGGCGCGCGTCGAATGCGGGTTACGGACGTGTCACGTATTCGTTGGGTTGAAGAACGTCTTGTAGCGATATCCTTCCCAACTACGGAGGGCAGGACGCTCGTCCGCCGAAAAACGCTTGTGGGCCGTAAAGGAATGGAGCGATACTTGCAGGATGGCTGATGATATCGTTGTCAACTTAGATACATTCGACGCGGAGCTCCAGAAGAAGAAAAACGTTGAGCTCGAGGCGGAGCTAAAGGTCCTGTCAACGGCTGTTCGGAAACTCCACACATACGTATCGCTCGTGGACGAACGGGAACGACGGCGCGCCGACT
>JBGAOI010000362.1:0-7387 GCA_044221885.1 Polyangium sp. (in: bacteria) | reverse complement strand
AATTGGGACTTTTGTCCTCGGTTAATGTGCGCGCCATTCGCGCGGACCGAGGTCCCGTGGACGAAGCAAACGACGCGGTCGCCATTGTCGCCTTGTTTCGCGAGAATGCTGCGGCCTGGACAAACAAGCATCCCTTTACTGCCGCTTTCTTGCAACAATTGGCCGACGATGCCCAATGGCTTTTGGGACAACTCGTACCCAAGGGCGCGACGCCGGAAAAGTCCGGACCATCGGCGGACGCCGTGCTGCGTAATCGATTGTGGACCGAATTAAATCGACGTTACGATGATTTGTACAAAGCGGGCGTCGAGGTATGGGGACGACGACACGTGGATACGCATTTACCGACATTGTTGACGCGCATCGTGACAAAAGCGGAAGCAGAAGGCAATGCGCCGGCACCGCCGACGGGAACGTGATTTCGACGCCTGCAAAAAAGCCGAAATCTCTGACAGATCACCTCTAACATGGTGTCTATCAGCGATTTCGGCTCTCTTGTTGCATGGTAGGGGCGCGATTCAGACGCCGTCTCAAAACTCCGTTCGCCCCGCCCATCACGTAACCCCGTCCACGGTTAAAACCCCGCGCGTGCGTACGTAACGAACCATTGTTGCAAGTTCTGAGACGCTCTCTGAATCACGCCCCTACAAGACAAACCGTCAAGCCGCCGCAGCAGCCTAATAAATACCCTCTACGACTTCACCTTCCCAAATGCCTCAATCGCTTCGAGCAGCCCCTCCATCGTGCTCGTTTCCGCCGTCAGCGTGACGCTTATGCCCCGTTTGCAAGCCGTCGCCGTCGTCACGTCCCCAATGCTGGCCACAACAACGCCCTGCAATAGTTCGTCCGCGCGTTCACCCAACGCGTCCGCCAAGACGTCCGCAATGCTCGACGCCGAAAGCAAAACGACGTCCACGCGTTTTTCCTCGAACAAACGCGCGAGCTCCACGAGTTTTTCTGGACCAGCCTTTTGCGTCTCGTACGCCGTGACCAAGTGCACGTCACAACCTGCCGCGCGAAGTTTTTCCGGAAGCACTTCACGCGCCACACGCGCTCGCGGAAACGCTACGCGCACAGCCTGCCCCTGAGACAATCGCTCTTGCACGAACGATTGCTCCAAAATCGTCTCGGCCAAACCATCGCCATGAAATTCATCCGGCACGATGTCTGCACGAATGCCATGCTTCACCAGCGCCGCCATCGTGCTCGTTCCAACCGCAGCAACTTTCGCCCGGCCAAACGCTCGCGCATCCAAGCGTTCATTCGCAATCGCTGCGAACAGTTTGTCCACGCTATTTTCGCTCGTCACGACCACGATGTCGTACTCACCAAGACGCCGAACCAGGTCCTGCATGGGCTCGGGATTGGCCGGTGCAACGATTTCAATCGCCGGCCAAAGAATCGCTTCCCCGCCTTTTTCACGAATACGCTTGGCAACGTCGCGCATCTGGTCGCGTGGACGCATCACCAGCACACGTTTTCCAAAGAACGGACGCGATTCGAACCACCGCAAAAACTCACGCCGTTCGGCCGCCGCGCCCACAACAATGATGCCCGGACTGCCCAAATTTGCATTGCGAGCCAAGGCCACAATCTCGCCGAGGTTGCCCGTAACGACGCGTTGATGGGCCCACGTTCCCCATTGAATGACCGCCGCGGGCGTTTCGGGGCTTCGACCACCCGGCCCCAAAAGCCCGTTCACCATGATTTCGATGTTGTGCATGCCCATGAGGATGCAAATCGTGCCGCGAATTTGTGCCACTTCGGCGAAATCAAATGGTTTGCCCGCGCGCGTCGTGCCGCTGATGAACACAACACTCGAGGCATGATCCCGGTGCGTCAGGGAAAACCCGGCGTACGCTGTCGCCCCGATCGGCGAACAAACGCCTGGAACCACTTCAAACGGAATCCCCGCCTGGGCCAGAGCTTCCGCCTCTTCCGAACCTCGACCAAAAAGATATGGATCGCCACCTTTCAAACGCACGACGCGTTTGCCTTGCTTGGCCAACGCAACGAGCTCCACTTCAATGGCATCTTGTTTGGCTTGTTTGGACGAACGATCCGCGCCCCGCTTGCCCACAAAACGAACTTCGGCCCCGGCTTTGGTCAGGTCGAGCAATGCGGGATGCACCAGTTCGTCATGAAGAACGATGTCTGCTTCCGCAAGCAATTCTGCGCCACGCACGGTGATGAGTCCGGGATCTCCGGGCCCACCACCGACGAGAAAAACCATTCCCTTGTTCGCGGGCGTCTCCACGATTTGCTTATTTCCTCGAACCGCCACGTCGGCGACGCATCGCGAAGAGCAATCCCAAGCCCACCCACGCGTATTTGCGTTCCGGTGAATCTTCGATACTGCATCCACATCCGCCGTCATCGGTAATCACGAGCGGAGGACGTCCGCCTTGGCCGCCACCTCCAGAACCGCCCGTTTCACCCATACCGCCGAGTCCACCATTGCCACCAGTGCCACCAGTGCCACCACTTCCGCCCGAGCCGCTGCTCGAACTGCTGCTCGGCGATTCAATGCATACGCCACCTTTGCATTGGCCTTTGGAGCACATCGAGCCATCCGGTTTGGGCGGATTGGAACAAGCGCCCGTCATTTGATCACACGTGCCCGAATCGTGGCATTCATCCATCGGGGCACAATCGAAAGGCACACTGGATTGACAAACGCCAGCCACGCAACGATCGTTCACCGTGCAGGCATTGTTGTCATTGCAAGGCGTACCCGTCGGTTTTTCCGGATTGGAACATTGCCCCGTCATGGGATCGCAAATGCCCATATCGTGGCAATCATCGGACGCCACACAATCGACGACAGCTCCCGCCGTGCAGCCTCCTGCGATGCAAACATCGTTCACCGTACACGCATTGCCGTCATCGCATACCGTGCCTTCGGGTTTTTCCGGATTGGAACACAATCCCGTGATTTTATCGCACGCGCCCGCGTCGTGACAAGCATCGAGCGCCTTGCAGGTGACCGTCGAAACGGGCATACAACTGCCCGCAACACAACGATCATTCAAGGTACAACGATCGCCGTCGTCACACAATGTGTTCTCGGGTTTGGCCGGATTCGAGCACGCGCCCGTCATGGGATCGCACGTGCCGGCGTCATGACAACTATCCATGGCTGCACACGTGATCGGATTGCCGCCCATACACGCGCCCGCATTGCATGTATCCATTTGCGTGCACGCATTACCGTCATCGCACGCATTTCCTGTCAAGGATCGACATGTGCCGTCTTGCATGGCACCGGTCGCAACGGAACAAGCATCACAAGCACCCGCATTACATGCCGAATTGCAACAAACGCCGTCCACACAAAAGCCCGTTCCGCAATCGGTTGCCGTAACACAAGCAGCACCCAAACTGCCCGGCGTCGTCAAATCGCCCGTCACCACAAGGCCAAACGGTTGCGGACCATTCGGGATATTAAACGACCGCACGGTCACCGTGTATTCACCAGCCATTGGCGCATTGAGAACCACTTGTTCGACCGTATTGAGCCGATCCGGCGTTCCTCCGGTCGTCGATTGACCTGCCGTGAACACATTGCCCAAATACGTTCCACCAGGACCAACCACTTCCAAGTCAAGGTCGTTGTTGATGTGCGGCATGGCTGCAGGCGTCGACGGAAAATCGGTCCACGCCAGCGTCGCTTTGAACGGAGTGGCCGTGGCCTTGACGTTGAACTTGAACACTTGCGTTTCATTCGTCGAACCTTGAGCAAAACCCGTCGTTTCGTCTTTCACCCAAAGTTTTCTCAGGTCATTGGGGAAATAAAGCGTATCGTCGAGTGTCACGCGCCCCCACCCTTGGCAATTGCCCGGAATGGGCGTGGCATTCGTCACGCGAGCGCCGGAATTGATGATCGTCGCTCGGATCAACGCCGACGTCGGCGTGAATCCATTGATTGCCGTCAACATACCCGACGGGTAAAACCCGTCCATGTAGTATTGGCGAATCAATGCGGAAAGACCGGCAGCTCCAGGCGTCGCCATGCTCGTGCCGCTCATCGTGCGCGTATTGCAGTTGTTCGTCGTCGTGTTGTTGTCGCTGTTGGCAGACACGATGTTCGACCCGGGTACAACGATTTCGGGTTTGATGCGTCCGTCATCCGTCGGCCCGCAACTGGAAAACGTGGACATCGAATTGGCACTCGTCCCGCGTTGCGTTGAGCCAACGGAAAGAACACTCTTTCCAGTCGAAGGACTGGAAACCGAGGCGTCCCCTGGGCCCGAATTACCCGCGGCGAAGAGAATGAGAAAATCCTTGTGGTTCCACATGAACTCGTCGGCGTCTTGCGAAGCCGCCGTGTAATCGTTCTGAATGGGGGCATTTTCGTTATCGCCCCACGAATTCGTGTGGATACGCGCACCTTGATCGTACGTTTGCTGGAAAATCGGATTCAAGTCGACAACGGGACAACCAATACCCGGAAGATCCGCGCAATTGTTGACCGCATAACCGCCGTCTTGAATGACGAGTTTCGCACCTGGAGCCATTCCATCGCCGGCATCGTGCAAAAGCGGCGCAGCGAAGTTATCACCCGCCACTGTCCCGGCAACGTGCGTCCCATGGTCCTGATTGTCCCATTCCGTGTTGCTGATCCCGCCGTTACATTCATTCTGATACAGAAAATCCACGGCGAGGACTTTGCGCTGATTCGTATCGACCAGGGTCCCACCATTGCATTCGTTTCGAGGCGGCAAACCCAAGTTTTGGTCGCGGAAATAACACATGTCCGGGTCAATGCCCGTATCGAGAACCGCGACGATTTGACCTTGGCCATAAATGCCATTCGTGAACACAGGCGTCGTTTGTCCTCCAGCCAATCCCGATTGTCCGACCCAAATGGTCGTATCGTTGAGCAACACGCGACGGCTTTCGATGTCGATCCAGAACACCTCGGGAATTTGAGCCAACGAAGCGCGAAGCTGAACAATTTCGGCATCGGTCAAGAGCAGCCGAATTTTCGAAAACAGTTGGCCTTGCCCCTGCCCTGCAATTTCTTTGACCCCCAACGATCGCAGTTGCGCCGCAACGTCTTCGAGGGGTGCGTCTGGAAAGACATGCACCATCACGATACGCGGTTCTTGGGGCGCAGTGACTTGGTCCGAAGAAATCGCCGCCATCGCTTTGGATATCTTGTATTGCGGATGATACGGACCAACCCAGAGAGCCCCGGTGGCTCGTTGCACATCCACGAAGCTCGAACCAGCAGGCTTTTGAACGAGGTAGGTGAATTCGGGCAAATACGTGTACACTTTGGGCACGGCGCCGCGCAAAACTTGATCCTGTTCGGCGTCGATGGGTTGCGCATACTTTACCAAGGCAAACCGTTCGGCAGCGATGTCGCCCGGACGAACCCGCAAAGACGCCGGGACATCGATGTCCGGCTGACGAATATCGATTGTTTTCGATTCGAGAGAAATGACGGAGGACAATTCCGTGGTTGCTGTGCGTTCCGACGACGTTTGACCACAACTCAGTGCAGCCACCGTCAAACCCAAGCACAATGCAGTCAAGAAACGAATACGCATGCGAAAACCTCGAGGTCGAATCAGTCGTGGTCGGACGAGCCTCTTTAGGCGAAGAACACCAAGAACGCAAGCACGACGCGCCATCGTGATGCGAAAGTCTTGAGAAAACGTGTGGCTACCACAGTCGTGCTTGGTTTGCACCAAGGTTCCGTTTTACGATACCGTTTCGTTGACAAACAACGTTTGGAGGATTCGATGCAAAGGCGTTCCGTGATTGGGGTTTGGGCGATCATTTCAACAATGACCATCGGCTTCAGTGGGTGTTTGGAACTCACCACCTCGGAACCATCGGAGTCGTCATCCTCCAGTTCATCATCCTCGAGTTCGGCAAGTTCATCTTCAACGAGTTCGTCTTCGGCAAGTTCGGCAAGTTCGGCAAGTTCGTCTTCGTCGAGTGGAATGCCCACGGGAATCATTGCCAAATCGAATCTCGGAACGACGTTGCTCAACAACTTCACGGCCGTCGCCTGCGGCATCGACATGCAAATGCTTCCGTCAGACCAAATGGGCGAAGTCCTCGAGTGCACACACCTCACCCAAGCAATGGGCTACTTTCGCCAAGGTCTTACAGCCGACTTACAACAAGGCAAAAACTACACATTCACATTTTTCTTCAAAAACACCGATTTTGCAATGCCGTTCGATCAACCTTACACAAAAATTGGCATCGGTTACAAAGTCGACATCGTCGTCGACGGCAGCTCGCTCGTCACGACCGATGCCTATCCCAATGGTTGGTATCGGCAAAAAATATCATTTTCTCCTGGCAGTTCTGCCCCATTCGACCTGTTTTTCCACCACAGCATCAGCCAAACCGTCGGCGGAACGTATTGGCTTTATGGCTTTCAGGTCGAAGAAGGATTCACGGCGACGCAATACGTACCGTAGTCTGCAAAGTAAAACCATTTCCCGGATCATTCGATCAGCGCACATCCCTACCTTCGAAACACGTCGTCTTCAAAATGACGAATGCGTGCAAGCGTCGAAAATCAGCAGAGGCTGACATTGTCGTCATGGTGCGCACGCCATTGCGCAGATTGCCATTGCGACGTGACTTTCCTCCTATTTCTTCAAGCATAAATAAATCTTCGTCACCTCGATAGTATTGACTTGACACACTGCGTTCATCGTCTAGATTCCGGCCGCTTGCCATTTCTTTGTGTTCCTGTTTGTTGGGGGCTTTCGACGATGCGCTCATTCAAAATGCTTGTAGAAACGGCTGGTTCCGGAAACGATCGCTGGTATGTGTCCGATGGTGCGACCGCGATCGGCCCGGTGGGACTCGACCTCATCACCCGTGGCATTCAGGAGGGTAAGGTCCCATTGGAAAGTTATGTGCGTCATGAAGCTTGGCGCGTCTGGCGTCCGGTATGCGAGGTCGCGGAAATGGCCAGCCCCAAGGCTGTCGACTCAGCGGCCCCGACCCCTCCTTATCAGCAACATCGTGCTTCGCGTGAAGTTTGCGATTCGCACGAGCAAGCCTCAGTAGCCGAATCCGACGCCCCCACCGACGATATTACACTTCCCGGGCGACCGCTTTTGCCCGAAGAAATTGCGCCCGCCGATGCGCTCGAAGGTGCCGCCGACATTTCAGACGCATTGCATTTGTTGCTCAATGCGGCCGTGATGCATCTTCGAGCCGACGCGGCATTGCTGCATCGAATCGAAGATTCTCATGCCGTCGTGCATTTTGCGCACGGACCTTTTTCCCGCGTCATGATTGGTATGGAAACGGATTTGGGCGATGCCGCCATCCTGGCCGCTCAAGCCGGCGATATCATCGTTGCCGAACCGAGTCCGGGTCCAGCCGGTCAAGCTGTGAGCGATCGGCT
>JBGAOI010000361.1:0-7394 GCA_044221885.1 Polyangium sp. (in: bacteria) | reverse complement strand
ATGTTTTGGTATCGTCGGGCTCATACGCGCCGGGCATCTCGAAGAAGGCCGCAAAGGCGTCGAGTTTTTCCTCAATGCCACCGATGTGGGATACTTCAAATCGTACGTGTCAAACCAGAATTACCGCGTCTCGGTCGTACGATACTTCGGCAATGGTCGCGAAGAAGCGGATTATTCCGGACAGCCGACACCCAATGTAGAAACGGACGGTTGGGGAATGGTCCTTTGGGCTGCACGACAATACGTCGACGCGTCTGGAGACACCGCGTGGCTCAATACGATGACGAAAAATGGTACAACCGTGTACCAAGAACTCGTGAATGGAATTGCCAAGCCGCTCGAGGCGAATCTGGAATCGAATGGCATTGTCAAGGCGGATTCGGGTATTTGGGAAGTGCACGATGCCAACAAGAAACACTTCGCTTTCACGACTTTGGCGGCAGCTCGCGGATATTGCGACTTGGCATCGATGGCAAAAAAACTGAACAATGAAGCCGACGTATCCAAATATGCAGCATTGGCTGCGAAGGTCAAACAAGGTTTCTTATCCTCGTTCGTCGATCAAAACGGCGCCTTGGGGGGATCCATCGAAGGAATCGCCGCCAATCAGTATTACGACGGAGCCGTCGCCGCCGCATTCACCTGGAATATCCTCTCGGATTTTACAGGACAAACAGCCACAGCAACGCTCGATGTGCTTGGCCAACTCAAAGTCGCTAGTGGTGGATTCAAACGCAACAACGACGGGTTGAGTTCCTACGACAACAACGAATGGATCTTGGTCGACTTGATGATCAGCAATGCTCTGCGACGAAATGGTCGCGGGGCGGAAGCGGATTCCTACATTCAACTCGTCGTGGATCAAGCGGCTGCCAATTACTACATCTTGCCGGAACTCTACAATGCGGTCCCCCAAGATGGCGCCATTGGCAAATACACGGGCAGCATTCCGATGGTCGGATATGGCGGCGGCGCGTATATCATGACCATGCTGGATCGCGCAGGAATCATCGAGCCCAACGATTGCGGCGATGGCAATAACATCACCCAACCGTCCGTCTTGTGCGGCGGAGGTTCAGGCGCAGCATCGTCGGGCGGTATGGGCGTAGGAGGCAATTCCTCAGGACCTGTCGGTTCTGGGCCCACGGGCGCCGGAGGCAACGGAATCGAGGCCGGGCCACCTTATGGTACGGGCGCGTGTTTGTGTCGCGCGGGTGTGGCCAATGAAAATGGCGCGTTGGCGCTTGGGTTTGTCGGACTTGCGGCAGGGTTGATGGGTTGGCGCAGGCGCCGATCTTGACGCCCAAATTGACCAACTCGTGAGCTTCCGGAATCTCCGTAATCACGCCATGACCGTCGGTTCTTCTCCCTCCACCTGGTTTGACGGAATCGATCACACCCCGCCAAACTCGCCAGTTGCCAGGTAACGATAACCAAGCGCGTGGGAACGCTACGCCATACGCAATTGCAGACATTGCGTGAACGTCGAACAATCCGACACCTCGTCAATGGGCCAAAGTACGGGAGAAGTCGCCCGCGCAATCATAAGGATTCCTTCTAGCAATTAATACTACACCCGCGATGTACAGCAAGAGGAGGCGCGTATGCAACGGGCGCTCGACTGTCCTTGCAGATTGCGGCGCTGGCTTGGAATTCGTCGACTTTTTCACACCACGCTAGCAACCAAGTTGCCACCCCTGCCTCATGAGTTGACACGCCTTGCAGGGAACACTCGTCATTTCCGCCTGGTAGCATTGGCATTCGAGTTGCTATCACGCCAGGCCATGAAAACGATGCGCTCACTGTTCCCCTTCGTCATTGCTTTGGCCGCTGTCTCGTGTCAATCCGAGCCCGACACGGGAAAGCCCGATCAGTCTTCACTCATTACGACAGAAGGGTATGCGTTGAATCGGAGTCCGTCCGTGATTTTGATTGTCGCTGACGATGCCAATACGACCGATGCCGCACAACTTCGAGGGAAACTCACGCAAAGTTTGCGATATGCTTTGGAACAAGAATATGAAGCGCGTTGGCATGGTTGTGGCAATCCCGATCCGGCGCAATGGCATGAAGGCGATATTCGCGTCGTTTTGGCCCGTCCAAGCGCGCCTGATAACGAATCGTTGCTGACTTCCGTGGAGATTCCCAACCTGGCTTGGACGACAAAAACGTCCAAAATGGAGGAAATCGATGCTGTCGTCGCCGCCGCGACGGAAGGTTTGGAAAAACGATTGGCCACTGCGGGAGACGTTTATCGACCCTTGCACGCAACGGCACGAGCAGTGGATTTGATTACCGGCGCCCGCAAAGCAGAAAATGATGCCGAAAATGGGTTTGTCACGTCACTGCCTCGAGATTTTTTGCTGCAAGTTTTCACGGCGAGCACTCGAAGTGACGACGATCCGACACTCATTTCCCAATTGCTACCCACGCCCGTCATGAACGAGAACCTGCTCGACATTCGTTATTCGGTCATTACGCCGTCGACGATGGGCGATGCCCTCTGTCAAGTAAACGGCCCTGGAGCAAGCCGTATTGAATACTGGGCCAATCAGGTCCAAGCAAACGTCTACGCTTGGCCGTGCAACGACGACAAAGCCCTGGACTCCATCATGATCGCAGGTTTTGCGGATTGCGGCCCAATGTGTTATTCTCGTCCGTTGCTTATTGCTGCCGACGGCACGGTGCAATGCAAAGCCTACATCGAACAGCCAGATCTCGAGCGGTGCGACGCCGAACGCGGTTGGCGGGACCCGGACGGCAAAGCCACACTGGTGGAGCGTAATGGCGAAACGCGCCGAAAATGTGAAATTGTCCAGCATTCTGGCGCGGCGCTCGAAGCGTGCCGAAAAACAGTCGAATGCACGAATTGCGGTGGCGGATTCTGCGCGACCGAGGTCACGGAAATTCAGCAATGGAAAGATTCGCCATGCAACGGGAGCGATGTGCAATGGCCTTTGCGCTTCACGGGCGGATCCGTCACGGGCGCGAATTCATGGGTTACGATTTCCTGTCTGACCAGCAATTGATGAACCACACAACAAAGGGTCTTTCACGACCTCGGCGAACATGATATCCAAGCATCATGGGCCGACGTGATCCAATTCCCACGTGGTTTTTCGCAATGGTCATCGTGCGCAAAGGAGATCGGTTTCTCTTGGTGCACGAACGGAAACACGGTCAATTGTGGTACATTCCCGGCGGTCGTGTCGAAGCTGGGGAAACCCTCGAAGAAGGTGCCATTCGCGAAACGCTGGAAGAGGGCGGCATTCCCATCAAAATCGAAGGTGTCTTGAGGATCGAACATTCGCCAATGGGTGACGGTAGCGCACGATGCCGAGTGTTTTTCCTGGCCCGTCCCGCGGATGAAACGCCGCCCAAGTCCATTGCCGATGAAGAATCGCTGGAGGCTCGATGGGTTCATCCCAAAGAACTCCGCAATTACGATCTACGCAGCGAAGAGGTGCTGGAGGTCATCGGCTATGTGGCGCGAGGAGGTCCCGTGTATCCCAAAACCGCGCTCACCTTCGAAGGCGCGCCTTGGCTGATATGAGTCCTTCTCGTTGTGGTTTGTCCCCGTATTGACCAACGACCTACGCGCTCAGCTCCAATGGTTCACGCGACTCGAGCCATGAAGGCGGAATGGAATTCCTCCCGGCCGAAAGCGCGACGATTCCCCCGACAATGGCGCATGTCGTATCCCGATCGCCAAGGCCACTCACGGTTGTCCACAAAGCATCTTCGTAATGGTCGATGTGCCTTGCTGCGCACCATACGCAAAAAGGCACCGTATCCATCGAGATGACCCGATAACCCGCTCCCAAGGTGGATGCTGCCGTTTGGGGATCATTATCGAGCGTCAGACGTTGCGCGAGTTCGAGGACCATTTTCGTAGGCCCTTTGGGCGTGTATTGAAGAACTGCCGTGAGCAGATCATCGCCAGAACGAGTTTGTCGACCCGTACCCATTCGCCACGCAACGGCCGCAGCGATGGCGATGGCAATGGCTCCGGCTTGGCCATCCGGATGCGCGTGCGTGACTTCCGCGGACGCTTTGGCTTGACGAACCACTTCTTCGAGGTCGTCGGCAAAATAAGCACCCAATGGAGCTACACGCATGGCTCCACCATTGCCCATGGAACCTGTGCCTCCAAAAACGGCATTGGCAGTCACTCGCCACGGAATTTTTCGGCCGATGTCTTGCAAGATGCCATGGGCACCTCCGCCATAACCGCGATTGGGATCCGCGGCATATCGTCGAGCAAAAACTACCGCAAGTTTGTCCTGGTCAATTCGACCAACCTCGCGGAGCACTTCGACGATACCCAGCGCCATGACCGTGTCGTCGGTGTACCCCCAAATGGGTTTAGGAACCGTGCGACTTTGAATGAGCCGACCAATTCGTTCAGGCTCGCCGAAAAACCGCTCGCCAAATGCATCACCAATTGAAAGACCGTCGAGCGCGAGCAATGTGCGCTCCATGCGTAACGCGTGATCGGGCGGAAGCGTCATGATGCGTGACACTAGCACGAAATGGGCAAAGAACCAAGTCGAATGATTTTCTCTTGAAAGACTTCAAGTCACTTGACAGCCACGCCGCATTCGCCGATCTTGGCGAGGTGAATCGTTTCGCCCTCTACGCCCTTGCTGCAGGAACATCGCTGATGATCGCTTGTTCGTCCAGCCAATCCAATGGCCCACGCTCCGGCGCGTCGCCATCTCGGCCGTGGACGGGGACCTGGGTAAAACTCGATGGCTTGGCGGTGCCACGGGAAAAACAAATGCGTCTCGTGCAAACGTGTAGTGGCTGGGGCGAGTATTGGCGCATCGAACAAAAAGACAACAAGGTATTGCTCGACCTTCATGATGCGACACAAAGCGCAGGCGTCAACATGGCGGTCGAACGAACACGCACCGAATGGGCCAAAGGCA
This sequence comes from Polyangium sp. (in: bacteria), assembly GCA_044221885.1. Lineage (GTDB taxonomy): Bacteria > Myxococcota_A > Polyangia > Polyangiales > Polyangiaceae > Polyangium. The sequence continues at coordinate 2,463 of JBGAOI010000361.1, read as the reverse complement.
CGCGGAACAAATCGTTCGCCAAGCTCGACGGTGAATTCGCAACAGTCGAAATCGTACAAGGAGATTCGTCGAATCTGACGCGTCGAGGTCCACGGTTTCCCGTCACGTACGAATTGGAGTGGGACGCGAAAACCGAGCATCTTTTCGGGACACGCAATGGTGCGCCCATTCGGTTCATCCGAGTGGAACTGCAATCCATCGATGCATCTCAGTGTCCACCGCCGAAATGATCCGGGAATCGAACGAATACATCTCGAACATGTCCACGCCAGCCCCATCGTCAGCTGACACATCACGCGATCGTTTTCTCGAACGCGCCACCATAGCCAATTTTGCCATTCATGGCCTTGCAATGGTCACCATGGCGCTCGTATTGGCCAAGATGCTTCCAGGCGGGGGTGAAACGAATACGCTGGCGCGCGTGGCCATGATTGCCGAACACCCCTGGCGATTTCGATTGGGTTGGCTTCCTTGGCAACTGTGCGCGGCCGGTGATTTGTGGTTCGCCGTCGCGCTGGTCCGGACGCGGTGGATTCCCAAGCTGCCGGCTATTTTTTCTCTCCTGTTCACGATTGCTGCGGTTATTCCGGACCAACTTGCGCAAGCTTTGTGGATTACGCGCGGCGTAGATCTGGCGCAAGAAGCTGTTCGTACCGGACAATTCGACGCGTACCTCGCGTATGAATCGGAGATCTTCGTGTGGACGGCGTCGTGGGGCGCTTTTTGTTATACGCTTTCAGCGCTCGGCTGGACGGCCAGCTTTGCGAAAACGCCCGTATGGAGCCGCCTATTGACGTGGCTGAGCGTGCCCACATGGGCCGTGATGTTGTTTGTCACGACAGCCTTGTTTTTCCCGCCAAACATGCGTCCTGCACCTGAAATCATTGCCGTCGGGAACGCCCTGGGATTTACGTTGCTTCAGGTTTGGCTGGGTCTCGTAGGCGAAGGAGTCTTGCGCATGCGACGTCCCACGTTGGCGCATGGTCGATTGGCGCTGTGGCGATATCCGGAGCCTGGAATTTTTGCAACGATATGCAATACGATCGCGAACAGTCGGCTCGTCGCGGCATTTCTCGAGCCATTGCCCGATCCCGCGATGCTCAGCGACATTCGCGATGTCATTTATGTCAACTACCTGGTTCCGGTGGAAAAACTCCTTCCGCTGGTTCCCGAGGGACTTGAGTTGCAGCGGCTTGGTCCCAGCGGGAAGTATGGTCTGTTTACATTCTTGACGTACCGACACGGGCATTTTGGATTTCGGATTTTGGGTCCATTACGTCGATTGATGCCTTCACCTGTGCAAACGAATTGGCGGATCCACGTTGTCGATCCGCGAACGAAACATCACGGAATTTATTTTCTGACAAACGCGATTACGAATGGCTTTCAGGCGCTTGGCGCTCGTCTTTTGGCGGAAGGAATGCCCATGCACGTATTGCGTCAGGGAGAAGTTCGGCGGGACGAAAAAGGCACTTTGCATGTCCTACTGGATCCTGGTGAAGGCACTGCGCCGGACGCAAAGGCGACGTTGTCGTCAAGTTCTCCGCCGGAACTGAAGGCTGCTTGGTGCAAGTGTTTCAAAGATTTTCGCGATTTCTTGGCTTATTGCGTTCCGCAAGATCGCGCGATGTCGACGCAACCGTGGGCTGATGAAGTGACGCGGCACGAGATTCAACTTGGCATACCGCTCGACGATTGCGAACCGTTATCGGGTGTTGTGGAATCGAAAGCAGCGGCAGCGATTGTGGGCGATGCCGAACCTATTTGTTTTCGTGTCCCGAACGTATTTTTTCGATTCGAAGAAGAGGTGACGGATCCTTTCGTTACGTGACGCAATGGATTGAGCCGTTGCCAAGCGTCCGTTGACGGCAGTGCCCACTCGAGCATGTCGTCGAGCTGCCAAATTTTTGCCTATTTCGATACAGATTGCGGACTGAGCCATCAAGTCAATAAATTGACGTTTCACTTTCGCACAAGGTACCTTGATAGACTCTTCGTGCATTTGCAATTCGCTTTTGGTCGGATGATGACAACCATTGGCTACAGTTGGCCACAGGATTTTGATAAATAGCTTGACAATGTGGGGGGTTGGCGCAGGATAGTCAAAATGACGACGCTTGCTGAAGCCACGCATCCTCGCGTCGACGGGCTTGGGCATGATCAGAAGATTGCGCGGATCGAATCCGCATTGCTTGCACGTGCGCCGCAATCTTCGGATATCGAATGCATTCGTTCCCCAGACTGGGTGCAATGGATTCGACCTGGCGTGCCTTCGATTTTGACCAATCGAGTGTGGTTCTCACGCATGTCCGAGGAAGAGGCGGACCAACGAATTGCGGAGACGGTTGCGACGTACCGAACGTTGAACTTGCCGCTGATGTGGATGTTGAGCCCGAGTTCACGTCCGAAAAATCTTGCGGAGCGGCTAATGGCGCATGGTTTTCGGCACATGGTGGATGTACG
>JBGAOI010000360.1:0-7396 GCA_044221885.1 Polyangium sp. (in: bacteria) | reverse complement strand
CCGTACCCTTTCCCGGCGCACGCGTGGTCCATCACGATGCGCGCTTACGCTCGAGGACTACGAGGCAACCCGCCAACGTGTTTGGAAAGAAATGCCCGCGTTCGTTCGACGAGTACGCCAAGCGTTGCGCTGTTGCAGACGAGCCGTTCGGTAATACGAACCGCGACGATGGTCGTGTCCCAACCGAGGAGCGAAGCGCCGAGACACAAAGCGGCCGCCGTTCCGCCGCTTCCTGCAGGGACGACGATGACGTCGGGTTTCGGCATTTCGCCACGACGAACCTGATCGGCCAGCTCGAATGCTGCCGCGACGTACCCCAAATTGGCGAGTGGCGACGAAGCTCCCGGCGGCACGAAGTACGACGACTTGCGGGATCGCCAAAGCTTCGCAAGCGTAAGAACTCCGGTCCGTACGTAACTTCCGCCGTAGATCAAGTGCCCGCCGCTCGATGCTTGGACCAGCAACGATTGTCTCGCGAACGAGGTGATGGGTTGGTCGAACAGAACGCTTGTCACGTCGAGTCCGAGCATTTTTCCGAGCAGCAGCGTCGCTGTCACTTGCGTCGACGCCAAACCACCGATCGTGATGATTTCGCGAGCGCCTCTGTTTTGGACGTCCGCAAGAATGTGTTCGAACCGGCGGATCTTGTTGCCGCCGAAAACCGGATGGATCGCGTCGTCGCGTTTCATCCACACATCGCTTCGACCGAGGTACGTGCTGATGGCGGCACAAGGTTCGACGGGCGTTGGCGTTGTCGCCAGAGGCATCCACGGAACGGCGTCGCGTAAACGCGGAAACTCGGCGACGAGCCTGCTTTCTGTGGCCCGAAGTTCCGGTCTAGGCAGCGTCGGCGATGTCGACATGGCGTGACGATACGGGCGAAGGCTCGATCGTGCTATAGGCCCCGGGAATCGAGGAGATCCCATGACTCGCGTGCACAATTTCAATGCTGGTCCTGCTGCGCTTCCGCTCGCTGCGCTCGAACGTGCTCAACGTGAATTGCTCGACTTCGAGGGCACGGGCATGTCGATCATCGAGCACAGCCATCGCGGCAAGGCGTACGAGCAAGTGCACAACGAAGCGATCTCGCTGCTGCGTGAGTTGCTTGGGATTTCCGACGACTACGACGTGCTGTTTTTGCAGGGCGGAGCGAGTCATCAATTTGCGATGATTCCGTTCAATTTTCTCGGAACGGGGCGGCGTGGTGACTACGTGATCACGGGTGGGTGGTCAGAGAAGGCATACGAAGAGGCGCAACGCATCGGCGATGTGCGCGTGGCTGCGACGACAATCAAAGACAAACGCTATGTACGGGTGCCTCGCCAGGACGAACTCGCGCTGGATCCCGGCGCTGCGTATGTCCACATCACGACGAACAACACACTATTCGGCACGCAATGGCACTACGTTCCGGAGACGTCGGGCGTGCCGCTTTTCGCGGACATGTCGAGTGATTTCTTGTGGAAGCCGATCGATGTGAATCGGTATGCGTTCATTTACGCGGGTGCCCAGAAAAACATCGGGCCATCAGGGATTGCGGTGATCGTTGCGCGCAAGGATCTCGTGGCTTCGGGACGCAAAGAAATCCCGAAAATACTTCAATATCGAACGTTTGCCGAGAAGAACTCGCTGTACAACACGCCGCCGACGTTCGCGATCTACCTTGTTCGCAACGTTCTTGCCGTCGCGAAAGAGCAAGGTGGGTTGGCCGCGGTGGAAGAGAAAAACCGACGGAAGGGCGGTCTTTTGTACGAAACGCTCGACGCGATGTCGGACTTTTATCGCGCGCCCGTCGAGAAAGACAGCCGCAGCTACATGAACGTGGTCTTCCGATTGCCTACGGAAGAGCTCGAGAAGCGGTTTGTCTCGGAAGCAGCCAAGCAAGGGATGGTGGGTCTTGCGGGGCATCGCATCACCGGAGGAATTCGCGTTTCTCTGTACAATGCGATCGAGCTTGCGTCGGTTGAGTGCTTGGTGGCCTTCATGAGGGACTTTGCGGCACGCGCGGGCTGAAACGTCAAATTCGTGCCGCATTGGGGGCGTTTTGTAGCCGAAATTGTGCGTATTCGTGCGCTTGGGGTGGTGTTGCGCGGTCGTCACGCGCAACACGCGATCCGATCGCGCGAAGTTTTTTGCACGGAGCTTCCTTTGCGGGCGTGTTTTAGGTTAAGCTCGGTCCAGTATGAGTAGCTTCGGTCCCGGACAGGTCATTGCCGGGAAATACCGGTTGGTCAGTCAGCTCGGCAAAGGAGCCATGGGCGAAGTGTGGCGTGCAGAGCACACGACGCTTGGCGCTTCTGTTGCGATCAAGCTGATTGACGTCGACCTGTTGGGACCGGGAAATCTGAACAATAGCGAGGTTGTGCAACGGTTTTTCCGCGAAGCGAAAGCTGCCGCGGCGTTGCGAAGTCCGCATGTCGTTCAGATCCTGGATCACGGCTACGACGGACGCCTTCCGTACATCGCGATGGAAATGCTCGAAGGTGAAACCCTCGAACATCGCCTCGATCGGTTGAAGGTTTTACCGCCAATCATGACGGCAACCATCATGACGCACGTCGCTCGCGCGATCGGCAAGGCGCATGAAGCCGGCATCGTTCACCGTGATTTGAAGCCTGGAAACGTGTTTCTCGTGAAAAACGACGATGATGAAATCGCCAAAGTGCTCGATTTCGGCATCGCGAAAACGACGACGGGTGCGCTTGGTGCTGAAGGTGGCGTGTCGACACGAACGGGTTCGGTCGTTGGAACCCCTTGTTACATGAGCCCCGAGCAAGCGCTTGGAAACAAGTCGATCGATCATCGTGCGGATCTTTGGTCGGTGGGCGTGATCGCATTCGAGTGTGTTTGCGGCGTACGTCCGTTCGACAGCGAAGCGCTTGGTGACCTCATCGTGCAGATTTGCGCCCGGCCCGTGCCGATTCCTTCGCAAGTTGTGGCGGCTTCCGGCGTGCCGATTCCTGATGGATTCGACATGTGGTTTGCCAAAGCGTGCGCTCGTGAGCCCAACGAACGTTTTCAATCAGCGCGAGAACTCGCCGAATCGTTGCGATTCCTTTTGTCGCCGGAAGGTTCGGGACTCATCAGCTTGGGCATGACGGGTACCGCCATGCCGCGCATCGTGGTTCCTCCGCAAGATCGCGTTTCTTTGACGGGTCCGGACGCGCTGAACATGATTCGCCCCGCGGCAATGAACGCGAACACGATGACTCATCCCGGAGTCGCGGTTACGTCGGGAACCAACAACAAGGGCAAGAGATCGGCCGTGATCCTTGGGTTTGTCGCAACGATGCTCGTTGCCGCCGTTGGAGCAGGCGTGCTTGTCTCGACAAGCGACTCGTCCCAGACAAACCCAGTCCCCGCGGAAAGCGGAGCGAGTCCCACTGCGAATCCTGCGCTTTCTGCGTCGGCCTCGAATGCAGCATCTCCAGCTTCGGCAGCTCCGAGCGCCAGTGATGGAGCGACAAACGATACGTCCGACACGGCACCCACCGGGACGGCAACGGGCAAACCCACCATTACGAAGCCGCTCACGACCAAGAAGACCACGGGCACCACCAAGAAAAAGGATGGCTGGGGCTTCTGATACACCCGGACAAACTCGAAGGAGCACGAGAAGAACGATGCGGTTGTCGAAGGTGATCGGTGCGGTGCTGGTGAGCTCGATGCTCTGCGCAGCGCCGGTAGGGGCTCAGCCGGTCGATGACCAACTCCGCGCGACCGCTCGTGCGCTGGCCGATGAGGGCATGGCGTTTTACGAGAAGAAGCAGTACGCGGATGCGCTCGATCGATTCGATCGTGCAGCCGCGATCATTCAAGCGCCTACGATCACGCTGCATGCGGCGCGATCCTTGGACAAACTCGGGCGCCTCATCGAAGCTGCCGAACGTTACCGGGCATGTGCCAACGCGCCGCTCGATGACAAAGCTCCTGATGCATTTCGTGCAGCGCAAGATGCGGCACGTAGTGAACTGGATGCTCTCAAACCACGCATTCCTTCTGTAGAAATTGCCGTGGAAGGGCCCGGCGCAGCGGACGCGACGGTCATGCTCGATGGAAAGCCCGTCCCCAAAGCACTGATTGGCGTCAAGTCGTTGGTCAACCCGGGCGAACACAAGATTAGCGCGACGACCGAAACGCACGCGGACTTGCAGGAAATCTCCGTCGTCGAAAAACAAAGCGCACGCGTTGTTCTTCAACTCGCACCCAAGTCTGACGACAACACGGGAGAACCCACCGTACCGGACAAACCCAAGAAGCCGATCAACGTCAAGAAGGTTGGCGGATTTATCGCCCTCGGTGTCGGTGTTGGCCTTGGCGTCGGTGCGATCATCAAAGGCGTCGAATACTCGGGCGATATCGACAAACTCACCAAAGCCGGTTGTCCTCCCGGTGGTCAGCAACGGAGTGGCGCAGACTGCAGCACAAGCGCCATCGGTAACCTGATCAAGGCTTACGAGTCATCCGGAACGACCACGGCGATCCTCGCCGGTGTTGCTGGAGTGGCGGTCACGACGGGCGTCGTGCTCCTTGTCCTGAGCTCGAAGGACAAACACAACCGACGGACAAAGCAACGACGTCTCTGCACATCGAGCCCTGGGTGGGCCTGGGTTCTGCGGGATTTCGCGGCACTTTCTGATTTCCTTCCCTCCCCCAACTTTTTCTCGGGTTCTTCGCCCCCTGCACACAGACAGGGGCGATGCTGCACCTCACAACCGACGAACGCACAACCCTCGAAGATTGGATCTCCGCGCCGTCACTGGACAGTGCGACACGCAAGCGAGCGCTACGAGCAGCGATCATCCGCGACATAGCGTCGGGCTTTGAGCCACGCGCCATCGCGACAAATCACCACGTTCAACGGAGCACTGTCGACAAATGGCGGCGAAGGTTTGTCCAGGATCGCCTCGCTGGTCTGCTCGATCGACCTCGCTCGGGCGCGCCACGACGCATCTCGAGCGAACGTATTGCCGACGTGCTCGAACGCAGTGCTGAGCCCACGCCCCAAACCGCTCGTCCGTGGAGTCGCCGCATGCTCGCGCATGCAACCGGTCTGAGCCGCTCGACAGTGCATCGCATCTTGTCTGCACCGAATCGACGCACCACCGGGCAATGATTGCTCACCCTCCTCCCACGTCATCAAGCATCCACCACCTCGCCAGATCGCTTCGGCTCGACGTTGAACCGCAGAGTTTGTCACCTCGTACTCTGATGTTCAGGCGCCTGGACCACAGGAACGCGCGAAATCACGTTTCCGCCGGAGCGGTATTGAATTAAGAAAAACCCATCGGCTGCGCCAAACTCATATATTTCCGCGAAAAACACGCACACCAGCGCGACAAATGCACAAATAATCAAAACCCTACGCCAACGGCCAGGCTCCGGCGCAACGATCGTCCGGCCAATCGTCCGCTACGGCATCCACGATTGGCCTCTTCTTTGATGATTGAACATGATTGAACATGTTTTACCCATCGAGCGAGCGCGACGAACAGTTTTCCGGGGTACATTTGGTTTGCCACGGTCAATTTGTTATCGATTTGTGCGATGAATTCAGCAAATCGGTCGACGACGCTCGTTCGTCGTGGCAAAGCATGGCTGCTCGGACGAACCGAGCGCGACTTGACGTCATTTCAATCGGCACAACAGCAGTGAGCAAGATCAATTCGACGCTGTCTCGTCGTGAGGGGCAGCGTAGTTAGAGGAGGGGTTTCATGAGTATCCACGAACGCCAAGAAGAAATTGCCAAAGCGAGCGACACCACGCAGAGCGATGCGCAAGAGCAAAGTACCGAGAAATCGGAGATGATTGCCCTGCAAGAGGCTCAGGAATTGCCCGATGCCGGAGTCGAGGCGGTTGCACATGACGTCGAACCACCTACGGAGCGCAAGCCCGCGTCACAACGCGGATTTGCAGCAATGGAACGGGACAAACAGCGGGCCATTGCCAGCAAAGGCGGACGAGCAGCGCACGAAAAAGGAACGGCCCACGAATTCACGCCCGACGAAGCTCGATTGGCCGGAAAAAAGGGCGGGGAGATCGTCAGTCAAAACCGCAAACACATGGCCGAAATTGGGCGAAAAGGCGGGGAACGCGTGAGCCAAGACCGAGAACACATGGCGCAAATTGGTCGCAAAGGTGGGGAAGCGGTTTCGAGCGATCGGGCGCATATGGCGCAAATTGGCCGAAAAGGAGGCGAAGCGCGCGGCGAACATCACCGTTGATTCAGCCGGCTCCTGCTTTCAGACGTCGAGGCGATCTCCTTCGTGCACGCACGGAATCGGGGATTGCTCGACGTCGTGGAAGTCCGGGTAATGGATGAGGCGCATTTTATGGCGCACAGATTCGGACAATGCCTGAAGTGACGCCAGCGGCGTATGGATGCCCAAATTCGTTTCGTGAAAAAATAGATCGCTTTCCCCGAGCCACTCGATCAACGACGGATCAAATGCCGTATCGGCGCTGTAGCCGAAGGATTGCCTGCCGTTCGAAAGGCGCAATGCCGACGTCGGAATGTGGTGAATCGTCGGGCGCCATTCCAGGGTCAAGTCTCCAATGCGAGTTTGTCCTTCCTCCAATGGAATGACGTCTGCGTAATCCTCGAGCGTCAAGTGCGCACGTGAGCCGTCCGCGTGCATGAGCGTATCCATGCCTCCCGCAAGGCGCGTGGACCAAAGTCCAGCCAACACATCGCGACATGCATAGAGTTCGACTTTGCGCCCTACCACGAAACGCCTGAAAAACAACAACTGCTCGAGACCTCCCACATGGTCCCCGTGCAAATGCGTAATCACCACGCGATCGATATCCGCAAGTCCTATCTTTTCGCCCCCACGTGTACCCAAGTCGCCAAGAGCTTTGCCAAGCGCAGGCGGTGCATCGACAAGAAGGCGCGTTGAAGGAGACTCCACGAAAAAGGATGCATTGTAGTACCGATCGGTAAATGCGTCCCCTACTCCAATAACGCGTACGGATATCGACATTTCCCCATGATGCCTCACGGGACCAACGGAGCGCAAACGGAATCCGCAAGACGTCTCGAAAAGCATCTCGAGCATCAACAGGAGGACGAAAGGCATCGTCCACCAATCAGCGCACAACATTTGTCTTACAGGTACGGTGTTTTACCTGGCGCGCCTGACCAATACGGTCTCGTTACGCTTTGCGGGGCGAAGCCGTCATGTGCCGCGAAAAACGCGCCGGAATGATTCAATGGCCCAATACACATCGTCCGCACCGGCCATTTCGCGACAGCTATGCATACTCAGCATGGGGGCACCGACGTCGACGGTACGAATACCAAGCATGGCTGACGTTATGGGTCCGATCGTGCTCCCACAAGGCAAGTCCGAACGCACGACGAATTTTTGTGCGTCCATACCCACGTCCTGACAGA
>JBGAOI010000035.1:24572-24848 GCA_044221885.1 Polyangium sp. (in: bacteria) | reverse complement strand
CTTCGATCAAGAGCGGAAGGGCAACGGATCCGCAGGTTACGGCGGCGGCTCGAACGGCTGAACGGCGCACCCACCACACGGGTTCGGAACGGGCAGCTTCCCAGGCGACAGGAAAAACTTCGCGCGCATCGATTTTTCCGAGAGCTCGGAAGGCTTGATCGCGCACCGAGGGTAATGGATCCGAGGTGGCGTCGAGCAGCGCGTTGGTGGCCAGGCGGATGCGTCCTTCACCGAGTTTTCGTGCGGCAATTGCGCGTACTTCGGCATCTTCGTCGG
>JBGAOI010000035.1:0-24562 GCA_044221885.1 Polyangium sp. (in: bacteria) | reverse complement strand
ATGACGAAGTGCGAAACGGTGCGGAATGGGCTTCGTATCGAGCTCATTCACGGCGTGTCGGCGTACGTCGACATTTTCATCGCACAAGCGTGCAAGGGCAGGCGTGATGCCAGGCATGGGCGCAATGTATCGTTTTGAGGAGCTTTTGGAAAAAGGACTTTGGGGGATTGCAATGCATGACGTTACGAGCGGGACATTAGCAGACGCGCAATTGGGTCGCGTGGAAGCGGAGGTACTTCAAGCAGAAAAGATAGATTGCCGCGCCAAACGCTCCACGGATAGGACTTGATATGCATTCAACCATTGGCGAAAAACGCTCTGGCATGCGATGCGGTTTTGTGCAAATATGCAGCAGCGTATCCACGAGACGCGAAATTGTCGGCATTGTGAATCAATCCATGTATCTTTTCCGACCCGCCTTTGGCCTTGTTGGCACCGCAATTGCCGCGTTGGGTTGCCGAGATCCTCGCCCAGCGCCACCTTCGCCCATTCCTTCGAGCGTTGCGTCTGTCATAACCTCGGCGTCCGTTGCGCCTTCAGCTTCGGCGATGCAATCGGCGGCGCCTACAGTCGACCCGTCTGGCCCCATTGGTGGAATTGTTCGTTCGCCGCTTGGACCTGACGCTCCAGAGAAATGCCCTACGAGTGGCGAATTTCCGCAAGTCATCACACGCGATGGCAATATCGTTTTATGCGCCAGTGCCAGCGAAGAAGAGCCCTTGACGACCGGGAGTCACGATGGTGCGCCGTTGTTATCACCGAAGCGGGATTCGGTCCTATTTCTACGAAATTTTGGTCAAATGAAGGTTTCTCTCGGTGGCGGTGATTTCGTTTCCATTCATGACAATCGGGTCATGGTGATCGAATTGAAGGGTCGCAAGGTGCAAGAAGTGGGACGACCCAGTGATAATGAAGCATGCTTGAGTTTGTCAGGTCCGCGGTGGCTCGATGATGCGGCTATTTTGGTGCAATCCAATGGTTACGAGGCGGCGACGATTCACAACCTGAGTTTGTGTCTGGTGGACGTGCGTACACGACAAATCGTCAACATTGCTCGCCGCACTGGCTGTGCCATGCCCATTACGGTAGGAAAATACAAGGGCAATATCTTCGTCGCGCCGTGGAATTTTCGCGTTGGTGAGGGGCTGACTTCGTGGTTTGGCGTGGTCAATCGGAGGGGCAAATCGCTGCGAGAATTTGACGAAAACCCGTTCGAGCGCGATTGGAATGGCGACGGCAACATCATGAATGAGGAAATGTCGCCTGAATGTATGGACTTGAGTGCGCATCGTGAAGAAGTGGAAAAAATCATGAAGTCTTGGTAAATGCGGCGCTCGATGTGCCCGGGGCCCGAACCATTGCGGAGTATCCATGAACGTTGTGAATCTTGCGGCTTGCTTTCAACGATTTTCGGACCATTGGAGCCCCAAAATCGTGGGCGAACTCAATGGGCAGCATGTAAAGCTGGCAAAACTCGAAGGCGAATTCGTTTGGCATGCGCATGAACACGAGGACGAGCTTTTTCTCGTCGTGAAAGGCGTCCTGCACATTCGCTTGGAGGACCGAGAACTCATTTTGCATCCGGGTGAATTCACGATCATTCCCAAAGGTGTGCGTCATTTGCCGATTGCCAAGGAAGAAGTCGAGGTCTTGCTGCTCGAACCGGCGAATACGAATAGTACCGGCGGGGTCGCCGATTCGCGTTCGACCGAGGGAACGTGGTTATGAGGATTTTGGCATGCTGCTAGGGCAATGACGAATACTTTCCATCGTGAAAGTTTCAAGCGGTTTTGGCACTGCGTTTGCGAAGATTTACGAAGAACAGCGTTGTCCTCGTCGATAACGCTTTCTTCACGCCAAAAAACGTGGCAATGTTTCTCTCCAATGAGTTCGTTCCTTCCGCCGCCTCCTCCGCCTGATGGTCGTTCGGCCATCCGGTCACGGCGCATTCCGCGATGCGCGGCCTGTTGGCTTCCGCCGACTCTTTGTGTGTGCGAATTGCTCGTGCCCCTTGAATTGCGGACAAAACTCGTGATTCTCGTGCACCATGTGGAACGCTTGAAAAGTTCGAATACCGGGAGGCTCGTTGCGAAAATGGTCCCGAATCGAATCGTGCGGGTACACGGTGATCCGGCGCGTGAGCCTCATGCGCCTTTGCCAGAAGGTCCGAAGCTTCTGCTTTATCCTGACCCAAATGCGATTGAATTGTCTTCGACGATGAATCAGGGTCCCATTCCACCCGTGCTCGTCGTACCCGATGGATCCTGGCCTCAAGCTCGGCGCATGTGTCGACGTGATCCCATTGGCAAAAATGCGATTATGGTAAAACTCCCAGAAGGCGAACCGACACGTTATGGATTGCGTCGAAATGCGCGGACCGGAACGGTATCGACCATGGAAGCAGTGGCCCGAGCGCTTGGGATTTTGGAAGGGCATGAAATCGAAGAAAAAATGATTGCGGCGTTCGAGACATTTGTGGACCGCTCGATGTATATCCGAACGCACTCGGGAGCACCGTTTCTGGTGTGAGCAAATTCTGGCACCATTTTCCAAGTCGTTGGACGTGGAGAGTGCCAAACGATTTTTGATTCGACCAAGGAAGCTTGAATTGCATCCGGCGCGAAGTATGCAACCGACGAACCCGTCGAGAAAGCGTGTCGTTTTTCTCATGGCAAGGTGACGCGAGCCGTGTTAATGCGGGCCATGGCCAACGTCCATCTTGAACGCGAAGGCGCGGTTGCGACATTGATTCTCGATGACACCCGCAGAAAAAATGCCATGAGTCCCGAACTCGGTGACGCGCTTGCCACGCGCGTGAAAGAAATCGCGGGCGATGCAGCGGTACGCGCTGTTGTCCTCACGGGCGCAGGTGATGCATTTTCCGCTGGCGGAGATCTCGCGATGCTCGAGCGCTTGCGTGCTTCGAGTTTCGACGAAGCGCGGACCTTCATGTTTGGGTTTTACCGGAGATACCTTGCCATTACCGAGCTTTCTGTCCCGGTGATTGCTGCTGTGCGTGGCTCCGCTATTGGCGCAGGGCTGTGTGTGGCTCTTGCGGCTGATATCATCCTCGTGGATGAGGATGCTAAACTAGCGGTGAATTTTGCCTCGCTCGGATTACACCCTGGTATGGGTGCGACGTACCTTTTGCCGCGACGTGTGGGGCCGCAACGTGCGGCCGAACTTCTCATGACGGGTCGGCGATTTGATGGACGTAATGCAGCGGCCTGGGGAATGGCGCTCGAAGCTTGTCCTGCCGAACGGGTTTTACCTCGCGCCAAAGAAATTGCCGAACAAATTGCGAATGCGGCGCCTTTGGTGACGCGGGCGCTGAAAAAACGCCTCGGAGTGGATCGCACGGCGCTCGCGGCGGCGTTGGATCATGAAGCGCTAGAGCAAGCTTCGAGTTATGCGAGCGAAGATTTGGGCGAGGGATTGCGCGCCGCGGCCGAACGAAGGAAACCCTTATTCAAGGGGCAATGAGAAAAGGCCCAACGATTCAAACCGAACGACGCGGTCCGTTATGCCGATGCAACCCATGTTCCTACATCCGGCCCTCGATCTGCCATTGGTTCGTCTCTCCGCGCTTCTGGAACGAGCAACACCGGACGCGGCAAGACTTCTTGAAGGCGTCGCATTGGTCGCGCAGGTGCGTATTCGACGCGATACAGAATTGCGTTATGCCCTCACGCAGCTCGAAACGCCGCCGTTTGTCGGTCCAGCACGAAGTTTTTATGCGCTTTCGGAGCATATAACGCAACGAGATCTGCTCATTGCCCTGCTCGCGTTTCCGAACGACGAATACCGGGAGATGTTGTTTGCTGGTGCCCCGCCAAACCCTGATGGGTATCAGGAACTTTTGCTGCGTGCACAAGTGCATTACGCAAATGCTTTGGAGTCAAAGGCGCGTGATGACTTTCCGATGTCCGATGCTTTTCAACGAACGCTGGATTTGCCATGGAGTGCAAGTCACGCGCTCGATTGGATTTCCGGCCATGACGAACCCTTGACCGTAGATTCGCTCATTTGCGCATTGGAGCCGCGGGCGTGGATAACGTTGGCCGAATTCGTTCCTGATTATCTCGAGGGGCTCGTAACGGCCGAGGAAGCAGCGGCGTGGCTCGTGCGGCCCTATCAGGAGCGTCTCTTGCCACGGTTTGGATCCATGTACGTGGATGTGCATGGCAAATTGGACATTTTGCATAATGCATTGCTGGATTCGCCCATAACGTGGATTGTCGGCGCCGAAGGATCTGGCCGCTATGCCTTGGCATCCGCGTGGATCACGCGCATGATGTACAGAAGGGCGCATGAAGGGCCTTTGCGAGGATTGCGGCTTGGCGTGGCGTGGCATGGTCTTGGTTCGGGACCCGAGGACGACGCGTTTGGCCCGGCACATGGCATCGGTATGGAAGCCGGTGTGCATGTATTGGTTTGTCCAGACGATGGAAGCCGGCGTGGTCCAGCGACGACTCGGATTGGCGGAGCAACATTGACGGGAGGATCGGGCGCGCTGGAAAAACTCACGCCTAACGATTTACGCGCGATTTTGCAAGCGACCAAGATGCGACCCGATGCTGCGCGGATGCTGATCATTTCGACTGCTGATGAGCGAGCTGTCGTATGCAATGCGGTGCCCGAAATGGCCACGGTGCCTGTCATTGAGGTTTCGCCGCCAGGCGAAAAGGATCAACTGCTCTTGTGGTTATCCAAGTTGCCTGCGGTACGTCTTCCGGGCGGGGCGTTGCCGCATGTTTCGACGATGGTGGCTGGTTTTGCCGCGGCGACGGAGGCAGAGCGTCAGGAACGCAGCGTCGAAGTCATTGAGCGGGCTTTGTTGCGTGGCCGCGTTTCCATGGGTGACTGGGCCGAGCGAATTGGTGATGCATTGGTCCGGATTCGTCGTGGCCGGTCATTACGTCCGCTCGACGTGAAGGCTGTGGAACGCTTTTTGGGCTCGGAAGAGCGTCTTCATGCGCTTGCAGCATTGGCACCACGTTGGGATGTCTTGACGTAATGGTTTGTCTTGCGTGCGCGCGTAAACAGTTTGTCGCGTGGTGCATTTTATTTGGGCCGCTTTTGCTCGGGGTCAGAACGTTCGTGAATTGCGAATTCGACAAACCAGCACTTCGTGGAGCACAGAGGCCTAGCCTTTGTTGAATAAGCTCCAGCCTATGCTGCGTAAACAGCTCTCGTATGGCGGTTCCGAAGCATCGCGAGTCATCGTCGCGAACGGATGACGGGCCGCATTAGTTGGCTTTGATGAGAATGACCGACGAGCGTGGGGGCAGGAGAATCTCGGGCCCAACAACGTTTTGCCCGGTAAGAAGATCAGTCAAGGTTTCCGACGGCAGACCACCGACAAAGGTAGAAGCATCATCTCGATTGATGGCTACATAAACCGTTTCGTTTGAATGGACCATTGCGTAGCTCATTGCATCCAGGGTTGCCTCGAGGGATTCGCGTTTGCCGCGGCGTAGTGCAATGTGGTCTTTACGAATTTGGCCAAGTTTTTCGATGTGCGTCCGCAACATGATTTGGTTGGCGTCGTATCCGGTCCATTGCATGAATCGGCGATTGTCTGGATCTCCGGCACCAGGCAGGCCAATTTCGTCGCCGTAATAAATGAGTGGGACGCCCTGTGTCGTCATCAGCAGTGTATACGCATTGGCCAGTCGCTCAAAAGCCGATTGCTCCCCAGGTAATTTCGGGCCTGGATTGTTAGGCCAGGACGCGTCCTTCCCGCCGTCCCACGGACTTGTCCACAGCGGCACATTTTGCGCCAAATGGATCACTCGTGGCAGATGCTGATGACCAATGAACGTAGCCATGGCGCCATTGCCGTAATAGGCATCGTTGTCATTCAGGAAGGAATCGAGCTCCTTCATCGTGTTTTGACGCAGGAGCAACGTAGAACAGATTTGCTCGCGGAGTGGGAAATCTAGCTGACCATCGAGTCTCTTCATGGGATCGACGTAAGAATTGATGAGGAATTTGTCTCCTGCATACGTTTCGCCGACCAGATAAAAGTGTTTTCCCGTCACTTTATCGATATCGTTGCTTACGCGTGTTCGCAGGTCGGTCAGCCACGAGACGGGCATATGCTTGACCCAATCCACCCGGAAACCGTCAATACCTGTTTGCTGCCACCACCAAAGCATCTTGTCGATGCTGTAGGCTCGCGGTGCTGCAAGGGTATAATCAAATTCGTACAAATATGTGGGCATTCCATTTTGTGTAAACCAACTCGGATTCTGTGCGTATTCGTCAGCAAGCTCATGCACCTGCCTCGCTTGATATTCCAGAACAACCGTCATACCGACATTGTGCGCCTCACTCACCAACTCTTTGAGCTTATCGAGCGAACCGAAATGCTCTTCAGCTTGGTCGAGGTGCACCGGCCAATAACCATGATATGCGCTGTAATTATGCTGGTCATTGCCCGCACCTGCAACGTTCGGATTGTCTACTGGCGCTCCGAGCCAAAGCGAATTGACTCCGAGTTTGCTAAAGTATCCCGTTTTGATTTTGTCAATGATGCCTTGCCAATCGCCCCCTTGCCAATTCGCCGCCGTCATCACATCAGGAACGGGAATTCCATCATTGGACGGGTCGCCGTTCGCAAAACGATCGACGAAGATATAATACGCGACGCTATCGCGCCACGGGTCGAGCAAATCCGCGGGCGGGTTCTCCATCCCCGTCATTCCGCCAAGTCCACCAGCCCCACCTAGACCGTCCAAACCTCCACTGCCACCGGCATTGCTTCCGGCCGCTCCTCCCTCATTCATTCTAGCGATTTCCGATCGCACATGGCATGCGCCGAGAACCGTCAGCACGACGCCTAAAAGTGCCGCGAATCGATTTTTCATGGATTCATCGTCTCCATCATTCGCCGAACGCGCGCCTCATAAAAACTACCCTTTGCTCGTGCCAAGAGCGCGTCACCGCGTGCACGCGCCTCTTGTACCCGTCCAACACGTATGAGCGCATCCATGACGATGACCTCACGCTCGAGTCCCAGCTTTCCGCGCGGAAAAGCCAATCGATGCGCTTCGAGGCGCTCGAGCGCTTCGCTTGGATTCGTTGCCAAAAGACGCGTTGCTTCGCTCAATCTTCGCGCCTCACGGGTCAATTCGTCGCCTTCTTGCTCCGTCTGTTCCGGTATCTGCGGAGGTACCTCTTGGTGTGCCGGCGGCATTTCGATTCGGGCGGAAGAAATGGGTTTGGCCGAGCGTATAACCACTGTTGAAGCGGCCGGTGCTGGAGCGAGTGACACCTCCGGCACATCGGGCGCGGTTATCGCCGTTGCCGATGGTGCCGTTTCTGGCAGGACGAGATCTGGTGGGATATCGGGACGAACCATTTCGACAATCGGTGCGGCATTCTCGCGAAAATTGTTATCCGTGGAAGAAAACAAGGGAAGAATCCCTTTGGCTCCCGCTATGACGACAACAATGCCGGCAACGAGCTTGCCCGTCCCCACGAGCGCCGGAGACGCAATGACGCTACCTGTCGCCGGCATTGACGCAATTTTCGCCCCGTGGGCCACCATGCGCGCACGCTCGACATCCGTCATCTGCCGTGTTTTGCGGGCAGAGTCCAACAATGTACGTACACCATTCGATGCCCCTGAAGTCGAATCACGAAGACGAATGGGGTCTTTCATGGGCAACGGCTCCTTCGAGCTTCAAGGGCCTGATGTCGCTCGACCGCTTTTTGAAATGCCTTACGCGCGGCATTCAATCGGGAATACACAGTGCCCACCGGAATACCAAGTGCTTGCGCAATTTCCTCGCAAGACATTTCATCCACCTCGAACATCACAAACACGACGCGTTTGTCGGCGTCGAGCATATCGAGAACGGTGTCGAGCGCCTGCTGGGCTTGCCGATGCGCAAGGATTTCCTCCGGTTGCCATGACCTGCCACCAGGCGCCGGCTCGAGCGATTCGTCGGTCGTAACTTCATGCCGACGATGGGCCATACGCCGGTAATTCGAATACTCATTTTTGCAAATGCCGTAAATCCACCCCTCGATCGATTTCGTCGGGTCGAAGGTGTGGAGCCGTTGATGAATATCAATGAACACCTTTTGCAACAGATCCTCGAGATCCGACTCGCGGACGCCAAGCCTTTGCAACGTGGTAAAAACAAAGTCGACCTGCGATGCATATAAACTGGGAAAATTAGGCACGCGCGGTATTTCCGCAGGCGAGGGCCCGCCTGGCGACCAGGGAATCCTTCGTTGCTCGTGAAGTTCTTCGCGCACGGTTCAGGCCCTCGCAAACTTGGTTGCTCCCCCTCTTGTGTCCAGGTTCGTCGCTCCATCACGGAATCGACAAAGAGGGTCCGAAAAACGTCGCGATCCCCAAAGCTCCCATGGAAAACACTGGTTCGCTGCGCTCTTGCACTGCAAAGTCATGACGCAGCAAAGGAATGACAAACTCGACGCCTGCGTCAACGGAAAGCCATGAAACCAATAAATACCGAGCGCGGATGGATGGTGCCGCGGCAAACCACGCTCGCTGGCCTACGTTGGTTGGCTCATAAGGCGGCAAAACGACTTGATGAATCCCACCGGCATACCCCGCCAAACACCCAGCAGGCGACAGACGACGCCAACGGAAGGGATACACACAACCGGCCAAGGATACGGCGGTGATTCCAAAGGCAAACTCGCGGTTCGCCGTGGGAACCTCGGGCAACCACAACATACCGAGCGCACCTTCCCACCTTTGGCCTTCGACACTCGCGGCCAACGCGAATCCCGGGGCGATGCGAGGCAGCAAGGCAAACCCCAACACACCTTGAGATGAAAAAGCGACGCGAGGAAAGGTCCCCGTGTTCAGAGGTTGCGCGGGACGAACCAATGGTGGAGCAGGTTTTGGTATCGGTGGGCGGGCTTCGTCCTTTGGTTTGAGCGGTGGGGGCTGTTTTGGTACGGGTGGAGCACTGGGTTCGGATTTGGGTGCCGAGATCAACGCGGCGTCAGGGTCGATCCCAATGGCAATGGCCAATACGCTGGCAGCGGTAATGGCCGAGCAATCAACGGTTTCACTGGACAATTCGCGCGTCCCAAGAATGGTTCCATCTTTTGACATGCGAATATGCGCCGACCAACCCACGTCGGCATGTTCGACGACGCCCTCGATGAACCACGAAGATTCCCGGGAAAACGGGTTGCGCCCCAGGCGCGCCGCGATGATCTTGGCCAGCGTCGCTTCGTTGGGACACGATTCGGCGCCGACTCCCCGCACCCACGCAAAATGCACGGTGTTTTCCGGCGTTGACGAGGCAAAACCGACGCACGAAATAGCCAAGACGAACAGCGCGGACAACAAGCCGCAAAAGGAACGTTGTTGGTCGGTCCTGCCAAACATGCGTTGGACAATGTCACGCTCGAACGATGCTTGTCAAGTTTGGCTGTGCGGAACCATCAAGAACGTTCGTTACCTGCTCGACGTCGCCGGTGCGCCGCGACGCACTGCCCGTTTGGCGCATGCACCTCAATCGATGCTGTAACAAGTGCACGCGTAGCCTTTGCAGTTCGCGGCACTTAAACAGGGCTGCCCCTCGTTAGGACCGTTTTCACAGGCAAGCGTGCAACACCCCTCATCGACGAGGCCATCACAATCGTTATCCAGGTTGTCGCCACAAACCTCGCTACTTGGGTTCGTGTTGCGTACACATGCCTGCGTGCTGTCGGCATTGCATTGGGTCGTTCCTGTTGCACAAACGCCGGGCTGTCCCGTGTTACAAGACAACCCAATTTGACACCGAGCCGAGATCGAGAGTTTGAAGTCACCGCATTTGTCCACGCCAAACCCATCCACGATGGCTTGCACACGTTGCCCAGCGGCCAGATTCGCAACGACGGTCGATTGCAATGACCCTAGATGATCATCATTGCAGGCGGGTTGCCCGTTAACGGCCGTGAGCAGCGCGTCCGTGCGCGCATCCTGCACGTAGACGACCGTGTCGAGCGCGAACAAAGCATCGACCGTGCTGAATTCGTAATGGCCCGGCAATGGCGCGGTCCAGAGGAATGTGCGGTCCTCGTTGTGCAAAGAAGCACACGATGATGGCGGTGCAAAGTCATCCTTTCCTAAACATGTCGTTCCGGTAACGAACGTGGGCAGTGCCGAACCCAAATTCCCATCAATGGCTAGACGCGAGATTTCGACATTCGCGAGCGTGTTGCTGGACGCCCCAGTGCCCCCAATCATCAACACGCGATCTCCATTGAGCCTGACCGCGACATGTTGCGAACGAGCCGTCTGAAGCATATCCGTGCTTTGCCAAGTATTCGTCGCCGGGTCGTAGATGTCCGCATTCGAAAGCACATTGCCCGCGGTACCACGCCCGCCAGCGACGAGCACGCGATTGTCCGAAAGTGTCACCATCGTCGGCTCGACACGTTTGGCTGCATTGCCCGCAATGGCTTCAAAACCAACCTTGTTCGGGCAATAACGCTCGGCGCCAGGCACATTTTGGGAAGTATCAACGCCCCCAACGACGAGAACACACTTATCGACGAGTATCGTCGCCAAATGTGCATAACGAGCAGTATTCAACTGCGGCCCCGTAGACCACGTTCCGGTCGTCGGGTTATAGATCTCGCTCGAGCCCACCGAAGCTAGGTATGTACCCGAGGTTCCTCCGACAATGAGCACCCTGCCGTCGTCGAGCAACGTTGCCGAATGCCCGTATCGAGCAAAAGTCATATTTGCCACGCTCGACCAGCTGTTCGTGACGGGATTGTAGATCTCTGCACTTTTGTGGTATGTGCCAGCGCCATATCCGCCCACAACGAGCACACGTCCATCATTGAGCGTCGTCGCCGTGTGGCCATATCGGTATTTCGACATGTTCGGTCCCGCGCTCCACGTATTCGTGCTCGCATTGTAGATGCTCGATGTGTTGTTCACGCCCATGCCGTTGAGCCCGCCAACCACCATGACCTTCGTCGGCGAAAGCAGTGTCGCCGTATGCCGATCCCGATTGGGCGGAGATCCGGTCATGACTCCCGTCGCCGACCATTGATCCGTCGCTGGATCGTATACCTCGGCCGTTGTAAATGTGTTTGTCGCGTCTGATCCGCCCGCCACGAGCACCTTGCCATTGCCAAGAACCGTGGCCGTTGCATAACGGCGCGGTGTTCCAAGGCTCGTCACGTTGTACGTCATGGGGGACGCCACTTCAGCCGCTTCGCCTTCACGATGTTCGTCCTCGTCAATCTCAGCACAACCGAACAGTACGCTCGGAATTATTGCCAAGACAAACAGTCGTCCAGCCAAACCCAATGCATCCGAGGCCAATTGTCCCGCCACACCCTTGCACGCCATGGAGTCGCTCCTTTGATCGGACGTGCGGATACACGAATCCCCTTCACGGGCAAACGCATCCGCGTACATCCCTCACTTGTTTGGTGAACCCTTGTGTGGACGAACGTTTCGCCTTCAAAAAATCGACGCTGCGTTGAAGCGACCAAGGGCAAACGATCAAGGCTTCAATTTGGCGACCAACGCGTCATCTTTCCCATGGCTTGGTACGGAACCCGTACCTACATCCACAGCACTCCAAATTCGACCTCCCACAAAAACATGCCCCGCGCTGTCCACCGCAACGCTCCCGCCTTCTTGAACATCTCCGTCTCCAGCGACTTTTTTCCAAATGAGTTTGCCC
This sequence comes from Polyangium sp. (in: bacteria), assembly GCA_044221885.1. Taxonomy (GTDB): domain Bacteria; phylum Myxococcota_A; class Polyangia; order Polyangiales; family Polyangiaceae; genus Polyangium. Next base: position 12,875 of record JBGAOI010000035.1, on the reverse strand, counting down.
GCGCCATCGAGTTTGACGACGAACAAATCGTTGAGTCCCTTGCTCGTCACGGGACCGTCGTCAAAATCGACTGTCGCGAAAAACCCTCCCGTCAAAAGCATGTGCCCTGCCGGATCGATCAACAAGGTACGGGCCACAAGGTCTCCACCATTTCCTAAACCTTTCGACCATTTCGCATTTCCTGCGCCGTCGAATCTCGTCAAAAATGCCGATGTGCTCGCCGTCGTCGTATGTTGTCCCGCTCCCCAATCTATTGCGTTTTGGTAAGTTCCAGTCGCAATGACGTCACCCGCCGAATCGAATTGAATATCAACTCCGCTTTGGGCCCCCATACCTCCAGCGGTCTTGCGAAACACCGTATTGCCCATGTTGTCGAACTTCATGACGAATGCATCGTATCCTCCAGCGCTCGTCACGGGACCACCGCCCAAATCGACCGTTCCTTCAAAGACGCCTGTGATGGCTACATGGCCGAGTTTGTCGAGGGCCACCCCTTCAACGCAGACGAGAGGTCCGTCGCTCGTAAACGTTTGGGCCCATAACGTTTGTCCAGTCGGAGACAAACGCGCCACGAAACCGCTCCAAGCCGCTTGTGGAGGCGCTCCAACACCAAGGTCCAGGGCATCTGGTCCGCAGCCGCCAATGACCGTGCCTCCATCGCTTCCCGCGGCAACTGCATGAACTTCGTAACTCGTTGAGCCGGAAAAACTTCGGCTGAAGACCTGCTTCCCAGTGCCGTCGATACGCGCAACGAAAGGATGCTTCGCGAATTGAGGGGCCGTCAGCGGACCGCTGCCAAAATCGAGCGAGTTTCCAAAATGGCCGGCAAGCACGACGCCTCCATTTTTGTCGTCGCGCATGGTCCGAATCACCTGCTCACCAACGTCGCCAAACCGTTTGCTCCACAAATGATCACCATTGGGCGCAAGCAGCGCCAGGGTAATGTCAGCGCCTTGGGAAACGAATACACTACCGCCGAAATCAATGGTTTGCCCGAGGAAATTCGTTGCGACAAACACGTTCCCTTTGGCATCCGTTGCAACCCAAGCCGTGTCGCCCCATTCGGCATCTCCGAAGGCTTTGGCCCACAAGCCATCACCGGAACACGTCGGCGATTGGCCGTCACAGTTTTCGTCGACGAGCGTCGTGCAATCTTCGTAAAATGCGACGCATCCGCCACCTGTGCCACCACTGCCGCCCGCGCCACCATTGCCACCCGTGCCGCCCGTACCGGCGATACCCGAGGAACTGCTTGATTCGGCCATTCCTCCCGCGCCGGCTCCGGTCGTGGTGTCGTTGGTGGATGGATTATCGCCGCAGTTGATGGATGCAGTGGACAAGGTGACGCATACCATGGTGAGAAAGACGCTCGTACGCATTGCGGGATTGTAGCATATCAAAGGCGGCGACGATGAAAAATACCCCATCGGAATGCGGGACATGAAGAAATTCCGCGAAAGACGGCGCGATACGTCATCGATTTGCTAGGACAAACCTAACATCACGACGCAGCCTTGGACCAAGGCGCCATTGGGGAGGGAATCACACGGCGATTTCGGCGATATCGTCAAGGAGCGAAGCCTTGTCGTGTTTTTGCGACGAGGATCCGTGTGTCAGGATGGCTTGCAGTTTTCAAATGCATGCCGCGTTTTTTTGAGCGGCGTGTCGAATGTGCCAAGACACTTGGGACAAGTCCAACTCCATTCGCTCGCCGACGCGCTCGAAGGAGGCTCCAATGTCAGCTCTTTCTTCAGCGTCAATGGTGCGGACGAGAATGAGCTTACGAGCGCGCTCGTTTTGGATTTTTCAAATCGTGATGGCGGCGACGACAATACAAGCTTTGAAGAGGATGAAGAGGATGAAGAGGATGAAGAGCTTTGACTTGTCGGGAGCGGAAGAACAGGCATTGGGGAACTTATTGACGGTAATGGCGGAAGCGAAGGGGCACTCGAAGACGAGCTTGACGAGCTTGACGAACTCGAGGACGAGCTTGACGAACTCGAGGACGAGCTTGACGAACTTGATGGGAGAATGGCGACTGTCGAACTCGACGCGGATGGAGCGACGAGTGCCGAGAGAGGAACGCTCGTCAAAAAAGAGATCTCCGCGTCATTCACAGGCCCGTGATTGATGGCAATCAGCGTTGCTGTATCGAGACTATTGGTGTCCATCATGATCGACGGCCTGAGTGCACTCGTCCGACCCATAGGAAGCGCGGCCAATGCCCCGGCGTTGATCGTAAACTCTTGAAGGTTCACGCGAATATGGTGAATGGGTGATCCACCACTTTGGCCGCCACAATCTTGGTTGACGGCTGTGGATATCCAAAAGGTGGTTTTGTCTTTTGTCCATTTGATCAGCGCCGAAAGATCGGTCAAACCCGGCCGGGCAACGTTTCTCCATGCAGCGGCGGCAATATCGGGCAACTCATCTCGATCTCCCGCGCCAAGAAAAACTTGAATGAGATTTCTCGCCTGCTCGAGGCTGAGTGGGCGCCAAGCTTCAAATCCGCGGGGATAATTGCGGACCATCTCGTCATGCGTTCTCGTGTCGGCGCGGTAGAGATCCATGGATGACCTAGCTTGAATTCGGAATTGCAGCGCGAGAAGGTACGTGGACAAACTATTTTGTCGTGGCTCGGTGCCGGCGCTCATGCCAAATGACTTGTCTCGAGCGGTCTGTGCACGATAGGATGCATGGCGGCGCTGGGCCAAGTTTTTGCGGCGCCAAAGTCTAAGCTTCCCTGTTGCCAGGTGGATTCCCGATGGCGTTTGCGCGGCTATCTTTCGATGGCGGTTGCAAGTCGCGTATTTCCCAGGACGAACCAATGAAACGACAATGGTCCGAATTGTCATGGCTCATGGGGACGCGCCATGATGCGAAATGTCGAGCACGACATGGCTTGCTCGCATTCCGACCAAAAGATGCCGTCATCATCGACAGCGTAATTCAGGAACGACGGCGAACGCACAACGATCTCCGCTTTGCTCGCGTCAAACGTCGCACTGTCGGCAGGTACGCGCGCAACGCCGCTCTCCATGGTTGGAAAATTGACCTCGAAATACACGAATCCCTTGTGAACGCGAATGTAAGGTGAACCTTTGAGCGTCGCCTGTAGATCGCCGGCGGGCATGAGTCCTTCGACATTGCCACCGGCTCTTGGCCACCGAAACAGAAGCGTCGTGTTATCACCGTAATGAAAATAGACATAACTGTCCGATCCGGCCACGGAAGTCGGGATTCCCGCACTCCCCGACGTGGCCGTTGCTCCAGGGGTCGCTGCGAGCGAGAACACTGCGCCTTCGAGAACCACAGTGCCCCCGCCGCAAGCACTCATGACGCCAGAAAGCATATTCTCGCGCGTGACGGAAAGCAGGCCATTATGGTAATCCAGGCCAAACTCATAAGGTGCAAATTTGTTTGCGGGTTGATATCCAGGATCGGTCCATACCGCTTCCATTTGTAATGTCGTTTTTGATACGCGGGAAACGAGCCCATTGCCGAACAAGAGATAGAGGTAATCGTCACCAAGGACCATGTCCGCAAGCGTTCCTTGTTCCGGCCATTGCGTAAATACGGGAATGTCCATAGCCTTGCAGCTGGCGAGGAAACAATAACGCAATCCGACCGTTACACATGGATTGGCGAGATCCGCAACGATCCAGGCCATGAATGATCCATCGCTCACGATTTCTTCGGGGTCGAAATTCCCAAAAGAAACATCCGAAAGAAAAGGTACGAGGCATCCTGGTTTTGGATAACGCTCAATGTGCGCTGGGGCGTTGGTGTTGGCGATGATGAGCGCGCTAGGATCGCTGCCTCGCATGCTTCCCGAAAGGCCTGTCGCAATTTGGACTGGCTCGCAAAGGTTCCCGTTCAACTTGCACGGAATGTTCGGGCACGTCGTTCCTCCACCCGCTCCGCCGCTTCCCATGCCGCCATTTCCCATTCCACCATTTCCCGCACCACCGCCGCTTCCCATGCCGCCAGTTGCACCAGTTCCACCACCACTGCCCACACTTCCGCCATTTCCCCCTACGTCGCAGCCTTTTTCAGTGCAGTCCGTTCGTGGCGTATATCCGCCAAAGTCTTCCAAAATGACGCAAGCAGGTCCAAAGCTACAGACGAAAGCCACCAAAGAGAAGAAATGCCTCGAATCGATCATCGTTGGAGCGTAGCTCCAAGGTAGTGATTCTCGTCAATCGAAAAATCGCTGGTTGAGTCGCTTTTTTCTGAACGTTGACGTGGCGAGGGCTCGAGGTCGAATCGTTCTTGCGTTGTCATTGATCGTGCATTGCAGCAAATTTTGACGGCATGAACATTTGGTGCTCATGTCATCACAAATGGGTTGTCGTGCCAATCCATTTGGAAGGGCGAAAGGTCATGCTCTCTGGCGGTGGCTGCAAGGAGAACCTTTCCCTTTGAGTAGGAAGATTCGTTTGTCATAGCACACCATTCTTACAACGCCGCCGATTGACGTCGTGGCCGAATTCATCGTTTGCCCCACGACGCATCCAATATCACTGTGGCCTTGCAATGGCCGCCCACCTCGAGCCCTATTTTCCCGGTCGAGCACCTCTCCCCAATCACCCGACTCGTGTTATGAACCTCCTCCAACCTCTCGAAAGGAGCTTCCCATGTCCCGTTTCTTCAGCCCCTTGCTCGTCACCGCCCTCTTCGTTATCGGCTGCGGTGGATACTCAGCCGATGAATCGAAAACCAAATGCGACCTCGAACGCAATGCGAAAGGTGCTTGCTTCAATGACGCAACGTACGACCAATGCGTCTCGTGTTACGAAACGTGTGGCACAGATTGTGCCGTAGCGGAATCTTGCCCGGTTCAATACATCTGTTCAGAATGATGAACAATTGTTGAACAACCGTTGACCGCCGTTCGTCTCTATCGACCCCGCCCATCCAAACCCCGCCCGTACCATCCGCAACTTCCTGTTTCTGCAAATTCAGCAACTTGCGCGTTTCGTGCATCTTTCGGACCAACGATCTGTCATCGGTTTTACCTGGAGAGGTACACCATGACGCACCGCGCTCCATCCTTCGGTCGATCGTCCGCTCACGGTTCGTCAAAATAATTTCGTTCGAGAAGAACTCGGACTTGATTTCTTCGTAAAACCGCGGCAGGACTCAGGGACGAGGCAAACGAACAATGTCCCATGAACGACGGCTGTTCCGGTTTGCCCAGCCGGAATGAGGCAAACGAGCATGAGCGCCGAACCTTTCTTCCGAGACGAACCCCATTTGCGCGACGAACCCGCCGACACGCGAAAGGAAGTCGTCACCATCCACCCCGACGACGAACTTTATGGCGTCGATACGCCGCCTACGTACGCGATGGGCCTCGCGGAACGGTTGGCTGCTCTTCATGCAGATGCGCAGTCGAGTTCCGTTGAGATCGTGATGCGCCAGGAGGGTCGGGGCGAACCCTTCGAAGAGACGACCGTCAGCATCGAAGACCTGGACCTCGACGAACCTCTTGAAGATTTCGATCTGGACGAGCCGTTCGAACGAAAAACCCTCCCTTCGGCACCTTACCCGCCGGCAATTCTCGATGACGGTGCCGCAGCATTGGCCTGGGACGTGCTTCCTCCGCCCGTGCCTACATTTGCCGACGCCGCCGATCTTCCGTTTGCCCCAGCGTCGGATCCCGCGCCATCTGTAGAAGTCCCCTCCGCCCGACCGTCTTCGATTTGGGGCAAACTACAAAAATTCGTCACGGGAATCAGCAAACCTCGCAGCCAACCGCCCGTTTCTTCCGCTTCGTCGCGTCGGCTTTCTCAAAGGGCCATTTTCGAGCTCGTATGGACTTTCGACAATGCCGCTCTCGATGCGTTGGCCGCGCATATTGAACGCATCATTGCCGCAAGGCGCCTCGGTCCGGAAGCTTATGCCGAATCACGCATCGTAGATTTGCTCGATCAATTGACGATGGCCGATCGGGGCCATGGGGAAGGGATTTGTATTTCGATTTTACGAGCTCGAATTCCCGAGGTTGCCCGGGCCATGTTCGATCACGCGCTCTTGAGCTTGGAAAATCGCGGTGTGGTCGCGCTTTTACCGGACGAACATGGATTCGATGGAATTGGTGGACTTGGGGCAAAGAACATCGACGGTGACTCGAAGCATCATCCGCTGAACCACGGTATCGACGACCCGGTTCGAGGGCACTTGAGTCGTTGTCTTTTGTTGCAAACGGCGAGCTGAACGTTTACAATTTTCCGGCTTCTTTTTCGAGACGTACAAACAAATCCGGAATGGCTTTTTTCTGCGCTGCTTCCAGAATGCTCGCCGGTAATGCCGTATTGGGCTCGACGTGCAACGTATACGTCACTTCGCTCTTTTTGCCCCCATCGATTGGCTTGATTTCCCAGCTTCCTTCATTGCGTTTGTAATCGCCGCGCACCAATTTCCAGCGTCGTGACATCCCCGACGCCGATACTTCATGTGTCGCTTCGGTCACTGCCGTCAAATTGGAAAACGGGAAGGGAACTTCGACCGTGACTTCGCACGTGAACTTATTGTCTTCTTGCTTGACGAGTTTCGCTGCAGCGACGCGCGGCATTCGTCCTTTGTACTTCGAACAATCCGAAATGATTCCCCAGACTTTCTCCGGCGGCTGCGACAAAACTGCTTTTGCGGTAATTCGAGGCATATCACTGCCCTTCACCGCTGCCGTTCGAACCTCGACCGCGCTGGGATCGATGGCAATGGCTTCAGATCCCGCGAGCATCGTCATCGAAACGAGCGAACCAAGCACGACTTTGCGTATGGCAAAAGCAGAATGTTTCATCGATGGAAGTCCTCCAACGCCAGGATATCAAGTTCTTACGCCAGATACAAGAATTTCGCACCTCAATCCGCATTCTTTCTCATACGTTGCGGCATGCGTCGCACGCCCAACCAAGCCGGGATGATGTCGCCGCCGCCGCAGTAGATCGCCAGGGCCGCTATTGTCCCAGCACGAGGCGTACGGCATCTCGAGGTGCCGTTGAAAAATCCAAATTCCCCACGATGCGCCATTCTTCTTCGGCGGAATAGTCGCAATGCGGCGGCTCGTGTTTCTGAAAATAAGGTTTTTCCTCCGCAGGCAAATTACGGTAGGACGAACTAGATAAATATTTTACAGCGTGCGCGTTTTTTTGGACAAGCCAATTTCGATCGAAAACAATTCCCCACGGTTCGAAGTCCCAGCGAATCAGATGCGCTCGATAACGATGTAGCTCGCCGATTTTGTCCGGCGAAACAGCGGTCAACGAGACCACTGGAAATGCGCCGCGAATGAGCCGCGAACTTCCCAAGACTTGGTAATGACTCACGATTCGCCACAAAGCTGCGGCTCCATCTCGTTGGGCTCGCAAGCCACCTTGCCACAAATCTTGCAAATAGTCGGAATACGATTGTCCGGGCCATGGCCCGTCCGTGCTGCGAGTGAAGTGGGCCAACGTTGGTCCGGTGAGAGGAGCTTCGCGCCACGTAGGGAAAAACCAGCTCCAATCGAAATATTCACGAGGTCGCACATGATCGCGAGCTTTCCATTCGTTGGCTTGCATCAACAAGGACGTGTCCACATCGGGAACGCCTTGGTTGATGAGATAGCGGCTACCTTGCCAAACGGCCCCTTGTTCTTCAGGACGCACCACTTGAGTAGGTTTGCCCGCGCGCCAACGGTCACGCAGAAGCGATTCCATGTGCCCCCCTGATCGAATCGCCACCGCAATCACCAGGTCCGCACCTTCGATGATTTCACGGTCCCGTTGTATCGCTGAATCGACAGCGACACACGTGATGCGTGCGTTGGTCCGCGTGGACGCAGGCAAACATTCTGAAACGAGCCGAGATTCGTCGGTTGGAACGAATACTTGGATATCTCCGTTACCCATCGCCGCGCCAAACAGCGCCGCTTCATAACCCAAAGTACCGACCGAAGTACAAAGGGTATGTCCCGCTCGCGCAATGGCATAACCCAACGCCATTGTCCATGACAACCAGGATTCATCCGGGCAAACACGACGTGGTTTTCTCGAATTCACGAGCGCGATTTTCATGAAAAACCTCGACCGCCCAAACGTAGAACAACCATTGCTTCGAGTCACGTACGGCGGTTGTATTTCGTGGGTCGTGGTTTAGCGTCAACGCGCCGTCACTTGTGGACGTTAGTTCACAGTCTCCCGCCAAGCAAACTTCCTCCGTGGGAAAGTTGACAGATTGCTTTTCGCGGTGAGGAAAATTTGGTAACGTGCGTCCCGTGGAGATCGTCTACGAACATCACGACATCATTTGTGCGACACAAGAGCCCGTTTTCCTCTTGTGGTGGAGGCACACCCCCACGATCCCACAGGCGCAGCAAGCGTTCGAGCATTTGCAAACGGCCGCCAAGTCTGTACCTGGCGGAGTTGTGTTCGTCATCATCGCGGGGGAAGAGGTTTCGCAGCCGGATCGCGGCACGGCAGACTTTCTCGCTCGCAACATTCGCGCCATTGAGAAGCACATTCTCGCCCACGCCTTCGTCCTTGAAGGTACCGGACTCAAATCCTCGGCCATCCGAGCTGCCCTACGCACACTACAAACGATGTCCCGTGTGATTTTTCCGTGGACGATTTCGCCAACGGTAGACGAAGGCATGTTGTTTTTGGCGAAGAGGACGGGATTCATTACCGAACCCGAAGCCCGCGCTTTTTGCACCGAGATCGCCAAACTTCGCACGACGCACGCGTTGAAAAAGTAATTTCCGCGGACGTCGTGGGCACATCCGAGCCGCTCCGGGCCGCACCGGTGCTAGGTCGTTTTATGTCCGACCTTGGCCGATCTTTTTCTTGCCTCGTGTCTGATTTCGATCGATCGCGCCCGAGTGCATGAGAAATGCTGCGCGCGATCGTGTTTCGCCAATAATTCGCGTGTTTTCGGATCGGACGTAGAATGTCCCATCCATTCGATCAATTCATTGCACCGCACGGTCGATTGATTTATTTATTGCTTTACCGAAAGTCGAACGTCCGCGATTTTTGGTACACAATCTAATCACAAAGAACGGGACGAGACAAACCGTCCCGATTGCGCCTTCATCCGAGGCGCCCCTCCAGATCGGCGGGATTTTTCTCGCACGTTTCGGACGATTGCAGAAAGGCCGGTTCCATGCGCGCTTTTGCGCTGTCCAGCATGTTGCCGAAAATCACCATGTTTTCGCCCTATCTCTGCGACGACTATTTGACCGCGCCCCACATTTCTCCGCGTGGGCCGCTCGAACCTTGGTGCGCAAGCGTTTCCGATCACCTCGCGGACGTGATTCGCGATCGACGAGCACATATCGACGCGCTTGCCGACGGATTCGAGCAGGCCGCGGAAATTGCGCTCTTGCTCGGGCGAATCGGTGAAGCGAAGAAACTTCGACAAACTGCCATTGCTTATTTTGCGTCCGAAGCAAAAGCCGAATCGAGTGCATTCGCGATCCTGTCCGCGTTGCAAATGCTTCTCGGTTTTGCCCGCATGGAACGAGCTACCGGGCGATTCGATGAAGCTTTGCTCGTGTTCGATCAGCTTGCAGCGACGCGTCTCGTTGATTCCTTGGAAATCGGACCGCTCGTTTTGACATCCGAGCAGCTTCGGGGGCTCGAGTCGGAATTCCCGGAGTCGTTTGTTCAGCTTCGGGATACAGCGATTGCCGAGGGTTTGGAAACGCTCATTCGTGCTGGGCGGTATGATTTGGCCATTACGTCAGCTCGGGCGCGCAGAGCCGAAGATCCGGTCTGGCTGTCGGCATTTCGATCCGAAACCATCGCCACGGCGCTCGGACGAATGGGGCTCGTTCGGGAAACCATTGTGTATTTGGCATCGGTCATCGCCCAACGTCCTGAATATCCGCGTCTTGTTTTCGAACAAAAGCGCGCCGAAGCGTTGGCCACGGAGGGTCGATTCGAAGAAGCCTACACGCGTCTCGAATTCATCGCGGAATCACTTCAGCAACATTGGTCCAAGGTTCGTCCGGTGCTTGGTGATGTGGCGCTCGCGGCGCGAGCATCTCTATTGCTTTCGATTCTGGGTGGTCACGCAAAGAGTGCTCGTCTGGCGACGCTGGCCCGCGAGTTTGCCCGGGAACTCGGCGACGTACCTCTCGAAGCTGAGCTCGCGTTGCGCGTGATGGAGAGTGATGCACCAAGTGATGTACGTGCGGAGGCTGCTGACGCGCTCACGCACATTCTTCTGGCGACGGGGTACGCGATAACGATTCCCCGTGGCGGCGTACGACATTTCGAGGTCGCGATGGCTCCGGCGAACGAACCTCGAGCACCCACGTACCCTGTGCTTCGTGATCGTTTGTACGCGATCGCAGCATAACGAACGCAACCACACCCTACACACCCTTGACGAACCTGCCGCGTCGCGCAATGTTCAGGCGCCTCGCGACACCCTTGCGACGCACGCAGGTTCTTACATGCCCCAGGGAAAACTCACGCATCTCAAAGCGCTCGAAGCCGAAAGCATTCACATCATCCGTGAAGTCGTGGCGTGTTTCGAGCGCCCGGTGATGCTCTATTCGATCGGCAAAGACAGCACGGTACTTTTGCATCTTGCCCGCAAGGCGTTTCACCCGGGCAAACTTCCGTTTCCGCTCTTGCATGTCGATACGACGTGGAAATTTCGCGACATGTACACGTATCGCGACAACTACGTTCGCGACACGCTTGGCCTCGAGCTCATCGTCTACGTGAATTCCGAAGGCGTCGAACAAGGTGTCAGTCCCATCACGCACGGCAGCAAAGTCCACACAGACGTGATGAAGACGCAAGCGTTGAAACAAGCCCTCAGCAAATTCGGATTTGATGCGGCCTTCGGAGGTGCGCGTCGCGACGAAGAAAAGTCCCGCGCCAAGGAACGGGTTTTTTCGTTTCGTGATGCCAATCATCGTTGGGACCCCAAGAATCAGCGTCCCGAACTGTGGAACATCTACAATACCGAAGTTCACAAAGGCGAAAGCATTCGGGTTTTTCCGCTGTCGAATTGGACCGAACTCGACGTGTGGCAATACATCTACAAGGAAGACTTACCGATCGTTCCGTTATACCTGGCCAAACCTCGGCCCGTGGTCGAACGAGACGGCACGCTCATTATGCTCGACGACGAACGGCTTCCGTTGCGTCCGGGCGAAACGCCACAAATGAGGAAAGTTCGTTTTCGGACGCTCGGTTGTTACCCTCTTTCGGGCGCCATTGAAAGCGAAGCGTCGACGTTGCCGGAAATCATTCAGGAAATGCTTGTAGCTCGGCAAAGCGAACGTCAAGGGCGGCTCATTGATTTCGATCAATCGGGCAGCATGGAAGAGAAAAAGCGCGAAGGATATTTTTGAGATTGACCATGATCGACGATATGGATCTCGCTCGGCAAAACATCGAGGCCTACCTCGAACAAAACGAGCACAAAGAACTTCTGCGTCTCCTCACATGCGGCAATGTCGACGATGGGAAAAGTACGCTCATCGGGCGGTTGCTCCACGACACCAAAGGCATTTACGAGGATCAATTGGCGGCCGTAGCCAAAGACAGCAAAGTCTTTGGAACACAAGGCGGAGCCATCGATCTGGCGCTGCTTGTGGATGGTCTGAAAAGTGAACGCGAACAGGGCATTACAATCGATGTGGCGTATCGATATTTTTCCACGTCGCGCCGAAAATACATCATTGCGGATACGCCCGGGCACGAACAATACACACGCAACATGGCGACAGGCGCGAGCACCGCGGAGCTGGCCGTCATTCTGGTCGATGCCAAAAAAGGCGTCACGACCCAAACGCGTCGGCATGCATTCATCACGAGCCTTCTCGGAATTCGCAAAGTCGTCGTCGCCATCAACAAAATGGACCTCGTTGATTTTTCCGAGGAAACATTTCAATCGATTCGGCGCGAATTTTTGGCATTTTCGTCCCACTTGCCGGATAGGCATCATTGGTTTGTCCCGTTGTCCGCATTGGGCGGTGACAACGTCGTCGAAAAAAGTGCCAACATGCCTTGGTATAAGGGCGAACCATTTCTCGAATTGCTCGACACGATGCCGCTCGATGAAGCCGACAATACGGTCGACATGCGTTTCCCCGTGCAATGGGTCAATCGTCCGTCCGCGGATTTTCGAGGGTTTTGTGGCACGATCGCTTCGGGTTCCTTGCGCAAAGGTGATGCCATTGTGGCATTGCCGTCGGGTCGTTCGAGCCGCATTGCGCGGATCGTGACATGGGAAGGCGAATTGCCAGAAGCCTCCGCACCGATGTCGATTACGATTACGCTCGAAGATGAAATCGATGTGAGCCGCGGTGACGTATTGTGTCATGCCGACAATCGCCCCGCCATGGCCAGTCGCGTGTCCGCGATGCTCGTCTGGATGGACGAAAAAGCGCTCATTCCGGGCCGTGAATATTGGATCAAACACGGCGTACATCGCACGCCGGGCAGCGTTACTCGCATCGTGCATCGTGTGGATGTCAATTCGCTGGAAAAGCACGAAGCAACGACACTCGGGCTGAACGAAATTGCGCAAGTGGAAATTCGCACGAGCCGTCCGCTGATTTTTGATGCTTATGACAAAAACCGTCATACCGGCGCGTTTATCGTCATCGATCGTTTGACGAATGGAACCGTCGGCGCCGGGATGATCACCGGAAGCGGATCGGCGCATTGGGACTCACCAACGCTCGGTCGATCCCGCGAAACGCAACAAGGCGTGACACCGGATGAACGCGCACGACGTTATGAGCAAAAGCCGACGACAATTTTGATCACCGGCCTTTCAGGGTCGGGAAAAACAGTCATTGCTGCGGAAGTCGAACGACGCCTCTTCGAACGCGGACGCGCCGTGTACACGATCGATGGCCTTTC
>JBGAOI010000359.1:0-7412 GCA_044221885.1 Polyangium sp. (in: bacteria) | reverse complement strand
AAGAAGCTCGAAAACACGGGGCAACAGGCGTCAGTGGCGTCACGAGCGAGCTCAAGACATTGTCCGGATACATGGAATTTCTTTCGCAAGGAACGTCGATTGGGTCGCAAGGGCAATTGCCTTTTTTTACGTCATCGGCATCAGGCCAAGAATTGTATTGTCATCTCGATGCCGGTTATCGCCCAATGCATTTCGTGATGGGCAACGTCGCGTATGCATTGGGGATTGGTCGCGGGCTCATTGGCGGATTGCGCACGATGGCGAAGGGGGAAGTGCGCGAATATTCCGAAATGTACAATCGTATTCGACATTTGGCCTTGTGGCGCATGAAAGAAGAAGCCTCACACATGGGCGCCAATGCAGTGGTCGACGTGAAAATCGAGATTCGTCCTTTTGGCCCTGGCGTCGTCGAACTGTTGATGACGGGAACGGCGGCATTTCATCCGCGGTTTTCTCAAGGCCCCGTTCCTCCGCAACAGGTGGTCACGAGCGAACTCACGGGTGCGGAATTGTGGAATTTGGCCAAATTGGGGTATGCTCCGGTCGAGCTCGTCATGGCGACGAGCGTGTATTCGATCGGTCTCGTAGGTGGCATTGGAACGATGTTTTCGGGATTCGTCCGTGGGGAGCTCGAAGAATTGACGCGGCTGATTTACCACGCCCGGGAAAATTGCTTGCAATTGATACGTCAAGAAGCCCAAGGACTCGGCGCCGAACGTGTGGTTGGCAATCGCTTGCAAATTCGCGAATTGGCTCCAGGGCTCATCGAGCTGATTGGTTCGGGAACCGCCTTGCGAAAACTCGATAACATTACGCCGCATTCGCCCGAGTTGATTGCGCAAGCGATCATTCGTGACGAAGATGCTCTCACTGTCAACGGCGGCGGTTTGGCCGGGCTAGCTACGAGTGTTCAGTTCGGAAGCGGTATGGAGCAACGCTTGCAGAATCAAGCCAACCCGGCCGGTTGCATCATTGCCCTCATCATATTCGGGGCCATGGGCCTCTTGATGAGTGTGATCGTAATTATCGCCAAATTGGCGAAACCCTGACGTTGAAATCATTGGTTGCATGCAGGAGATGAAAACGGAAATGCAAACGGAGCCAAGCTCGAAACCCAGTCCCTGGCAACCCACACTCGAAGGACCGCGGTTTATCGCGCGTCCACTACGCGATGATGATTTCGACGCGCTTTTTGCCGCAGCTTCGGATCCGAAAATATGGGAGCTGCATCCCGTTCCGGACCGAGGCACTCGGCCCAAGTTCGAGATCTATTTTCGGACGGGAATCGAATCTCACGGTGCGCTGGTCGTAGAGGAACGAACAACGGGCGCCGTCGTCGGTTCGTCGCGGTTCACCGCATTTGATCCTGAAAAACGCACGGTCGAAATTGGTTATACGTTTCTCACTCGAAACCACTGGGGAACGGGAGCGAACCGGGAGCTCAAAACCTTGATGCTCGACCACGCATTTCAACATGTGGACATCGTCGAATTCGTCGTCGGAGTACGCAATGTTCGCTCGAGAAAAGCAATGGAGCATTTGGGCGGAAAACTGACGAGAACGATTGTCGAACGTGAACCCGAGGGAGATCTGCGCGAATCCGTCGTTTACATCATTGAGAAAGACGCCTGGTTGTCACGTTGAACCTCGCCGCGCCATCAAGAAGACGCCTTACTTCCTGACATTTCGATAGCCGTGACGGTCGTATCCAGACGGTTTCGTGTTTGGCGGTCCAGAACTACGCTGATATGTGTAGTATAGGGCGATCCCTGTAAAAAGGCTGCCGCCGGCGTAATTGCCAAGCGTCACGACGAGCTGATTTTTCCACCACCAATCAGCAAACGTCACATTGGCGCCGAACATCATCCCCGCGGGAATGACGAACATATTCACGACAGAATGTTCGTACCCGTGCGCAAAAAAGATGAGAATGGGCAACCACGCGGCCACGATTTTGCCAACCGTCGACGTCGACGTCATGCCCATGACGACACCGAGACAAACCATCCAATTGCAGAGAATGCTGCGCACGAACATGGGACCGACGCCCCACGCTGGGGGATATTGGGCTTTGGCCTGAGCGATACCGATCACGGCTTTGATGACGTCATTCGTCTGGATGGATCCAGCGGCGGTCACGGATACCCAAAACAATGCCGCGTAAAACAATCCTCCCAATAAATTCGCCAAGAATACGATCCCGAAATTGCGTAACATTTGCGCGACCGTGCAACGCCCGTCGATGAGGGCCATGGTGACCAGCGCAAAGTTGCCCGTGACGAGTTCCAGTCCGAGCAACAGAATCATGACGAAACCACAAGGAAACAGAATTGCGCCAACAATGGGGAGATTCGTTTGTACAGTGGCAATGATGGCCAAGCTGGTCGCAAATCCCAACAATGCTCCAGCCAGAAAACCGCGGATCAAGAGATCGCCAGTGTGCGCATTTGCTTTCGCCACCCCGGCTTCGAGCATGGCGGCGACGACTTTTGTAGGAACGACGTTGTCCATGAAGCGAGTCTGCTGAGACGAGATTGCGTACATAACGCATTGTTGGCGCGTTGACTATAGGCAATGTTGCGTGACCCCTCGGATATGGATGCTTGCCGTACGTTCACCATTGGACATCCGTTCGCCTGGGAAAAGGACGACGCACGCGGCGTCATCGAGTCACCTCGAAGCGCAGAGACGTGAGGATGATTTTCGTTCGAGGCCCAGGTCGTGATGCTTTTCTCAAAATCAGCCCGACGTCGTGGTCCTCGTTTCAAAAGCGGGCCCACCTCGTGGCGCTCTTTTCAAAATCAGCCCTGCGGCGTGATGCTTTTTCCGAAAACGGTCAACCATTGTGGCGCTGTTTTCAAACACGGCCTCACATCGTGGTGCCTTTTTCAAAACCCGCCCCGCCTCGTGGCGCATGGTTCAAAAAAAATTCTGCTTCGTGGCGCTTTTTCAAGAATGGCAGCGCCTTGTGGAGTTTGACAAACCGCCCCGGTCGAGCCGCGGCAAACAAACTTCGCTTGACTTCTCAGAAAGCTCAAGCAAAAGTGGCCGGGCCGATGAAGTCATCGAAATGACGCAAGTTTACCATCGTTGGAGATACACAATTCGCGCGATCACAATGGGTCGAAGAATGGTCATCGAATCTCATGCACGTACCTCTCGTTGATTTGCACAAGCAACACGCGGCAATTCGTGCGGAATTGAAGCAAGCCGTCGAGCGGGTCATCGAATCACAAGCATTTATTTTGGGGCCAGAAGTTGCCGCATTCGAGGCAGAAATCGCTCAACACTTGGAAGTCGCGCATGCCATTGGCGTCGGGTGCGGCAGCGATGCATTGCTGCTGGCGTTGATCGCTGCGGGTGTTGGTCAAGGCGACGAAGTCATTACAAGTCCGTTTTCATTTATCGCCACGCCGGAAGCAATCGTTCGCGCCGGTGGCGTTCCGGTATTCGCAGATATCGAGGAAGACAATTTCAATATGGATCCGGCCCAAGCCCTGGATCGAATCACGCCGCGAACGCGGGCCATGCTCCCCGTACACTTGTTTGGCCGATGCGCTCGTATGGAAGCACTTATGGAAGCGGGAACATCGGGGCCAATTGCGGTCATCGAGGATGCGGCGCAAGCCATGGACGCGGCACGATTTGGCAATAGAGCTGGCGCCTTGGGTCATTTTGCGTGTTTTTCATTTTTTCCGAGCAAGAATCTTGGCGCTTGGGGTGACGGGGGTATGGTCGTAACGAACAACGCTGCCGCAGCGGCGCGGATCAAGCGCCTACGTGCCCACGGAAGTGAAAAACATTATCTCAGTGAAGAGCTGGGCCTCAACAGTCGTCTCGACGCATTGCAAGCGGCGGTTCTTCGCGTGAAACTGCGCCAGCTCCATGAATGGAGCAACGCGCGTCGTGACGTGGCTGCCCGTTATCGAGCGCTTTTTGCGGCGCACGATCTTGCCGAATTCGTTCGTTGTCCGCCGGATGATTCCGAGGGCGTTCATGTTTACAATCAATTCACGCTGCGAGCCGATCGTCGCGACGCACTTGCCGCGTTTCTTTCAGCAGCGGGCATTGGCTCGGCGGTGTATTATCCCCTGCCCTTGCATTTGCAGCCTTGTTTCTCGGCACTTGGTTACAAAATCGGTGATTTTCCCATTGCGGAAAAAGCATCGCGCGAGGTTCTTTCGCTCCCCATGCATCCTTTTCTCGAAGCGGACGAACAATTGTACGTTGTCGAAACCATTCGTTCATTTTATTGCGGAGCGCCATGACGATGCGCCGATTGTCGACGGCTCTCGTGGGTGCGGGGATGTGGGGACGCCACATTTTACGCGCGCTTTGCGCCATTCCGTCAATTGATCTGCGCCTCGTCGTGGATACGTCGGCAAAGGCGCGACTTCGCGCGCAATCGATTGCGCCGAAAATACCCATGACGGACAATCTTCAACAAGCGCTGGAAGATCCGGCGATCGAGGCGATCGTATTGGCCACGCCAGCCATGACGCACGCGAACCTCGCGGTGGCCGCTCTCGAGGCGGGGAAACATGTTTTTGTGGAAAAACCGCTGTGCATGAGTTTGACCGAAGGCGATCGAATTGCCCAGGCGGCATTGCGATCGCAGCGGCAGGTCATGGTGGGGCACCTTTTGTTGTACCATCCGGCGGTGCAAAAATTGCGAAATGTCGTGCGTTCGGGCGAACTGGGTACATTGCGATATTTGTATGCAACGCGGGTGAACTTGGGGACCGTACGACGTGAAGAAAATGCCTGGTGGAGCCTTGCGCCGCACGATGTATCCATGATTCTCGATTTGGTTGGAATGCTCCCGGAACGAATTGCCGCGCATGGAGCTGCATACTTGACACCACATGTCGAAGACGTCGTGTTCGCGCATCTGGTTTTTCCGGGCGGCATTGTGGCGTCCATTCACGTATCGTGGCTCGATCCGCACAAACGCCGTGAACTGACGGTGGTGGGCGATCGCAAAATGGTTTGTTTCGACGATGTCGAACCTGGTGAGAAATTGCGTATTTACGACAAAGGGGCTGATGTTCATTCGGAATTCACCAACTTTGCCGAATTCGTGGCCCTTCGTCATGGCGACGTGACGATTCCTCGTCTGGACGCCGTCGAACCATTACAAGCGGAACTCGAGCATTTCGCATCGACCATGTTGGCCTCGACCGAACCACAAACGTCGCTCGCGTCGGGCTTGGATGTGGTGCGCGTGTTGCAAGCGGGTCAGGAATCGCTGAGCTCCGGCGGGCTGCCCATCGCTGTTGGATGATTACGATCGGCATTCGTTCGCGTCTTGCCCAATGGATACATCTGGAACGCTACATTCGACATTGTTGTAAACTTGGACAAACTTCGCCACGTGCCGGACCGTCGCGCATGACAGCGACGCAAACGAGTGAACGATCCTGCCGTCGACGCCCGTGGTCGTAACCTACCTCGCCGCTACGGTACACCTGCGAAAAAAAATTCGCTCGACCTCACTTTGCTGTCAGAAAGTCATTGCACGCGGCGCCTCAGTCGGTAGACCTCGGGTTGGCCACCCCTTTCCGCGAGCACAGCAATGTCGAAAACGCTTGAAACCGAGTCTCCTGGAACGACACCGGTGACAAACGAATTGGGTTCCTCTGACTGGACTGTCAATGTGGAGCTCGTTCAGCGTGAGCGATATACCACGGGTGAGGAAATCGCCCACGGCGGAATTGGTCGCATTCTGCGCGCCAATGACAAACGTCTCGAACGTCAAGTGGCTCTGAAGCAATTGCTCGATCCGAGCCCTGAATACGAAGCGCGGTTTTTGCGAGAAGCGCTGGTCACGGCAAAACTTCAACATCCGGCGATTGTGCCTGTTTATGATGTGGGGCGATTTCCTGATGGAGAAATCTTTTATGCCATGAAGCTCGTCACGGGGCGTTCGCTTGGCGAAATTGTTGACGAGACGAAGTCGATCGAAGAACGACTCGCCTTGTTGCCGCACGTCATTTCCGTGGCCGAAGCCATGGCATATGCCCATAGCGAACGAATTGTGCATCGGGATCTCAAGCCGGCGAATGTATTGGTCGGTCCCTTTGGCGAAACCGTGGTGATTGATTGGGGGATTGCAAAAGATTTACGCGAGATGGAAACGCCGAGCGAATCAACGGCTCTGCCCTCTGAGAACAGGTTTGGCGGGGATGCATCGACGTCGCTGACAATGGCCGGAGCCGTGTTGGGAACCCCGGGATATATGCCGCCGGAGCAAGCGGCTGGAGAAGCTGTCGATGAGCGTGCGGACGTGTATGCATTGGGAGCCATTCTTTATCATGTCATTGCCGGAGTTGCGCCTTACGACGGCAAGAATGGCATGGACGTATTGGCTCGGGTTTTGACGGAACCGCCCCCGGACTTGGCTGTGCGAGAACGCCGCGTTCCGCGCGATTTACTGGCAATCGTACAAAAGGCCATGGCGCGAGAACCGGAACGCCGTTATCCCACGGCAAACGAATTTGCTCATGATCTGCGGCGTTTTCAAACCGGGCAAATTGTTGGAGCGTATCATTATTCGCGACGGGAGCGCGCGTATCGATTCGTGCAACGCCATCAAGCTGCGGCGGCGGCAACGGCCCTTGGGTTGTTGTTGATTGGGCTCATTGGATTGACCAGTTTGGCGCGTGTACTCGATGCCCGGCAAGTTGCAGAAATGGAGCGAGATCGCGCCAATGAAGAACGCGCGCGGGCCGAGCAGAAGCAATCGGAAGCGGAAGCAGCCAGTCGCAAAGCGGTGCAACAATCGGATGAACTTCTGCTTTTGGAAGCGCGTAATGCCGCCCGTCATGATCCCAATGCAGCTCTTTCATGGTTGTCGTCGTTGTCGGATTCGTTTCGGCGTTGGGGCGAAGCGCGCCTGATCGCCGCGGATGCGCAAGAATTCGGGATTGCGAAGACGCTTCGACTGCATACCGGACCGATCAACATGATCGCTTATTCGCCGGATGGTTCCATGCTGGCAACGGCGAGTGATGATCGCAAGATTGGATTATGGTCGCCTGAAGGAAAACTCCTGCGCTTGCTCGAAGGTCACACGGACGAAGTCTGGCGCCTCATGTTTTCCGACGACAACCGGCAGCTACTCTCATCGAGCAAGGATGGCACGGCACGATTGTGGAATACCAGTACGGGACAATCCATTCATGTATTTCGTTCGCCGAATGCAGAAATCTCCTGGGCGGACTTTCTCGATAGCACGCATATTTTGGCATTAAACTGTGGCCTGGGCCGAGTTGAATTACACAACATCGAAAACTCGGACACTGAGGTTTTGCCTGGGGCCGCAGATTGTCCGGGTGCGCCGACATTGACTGCGGATCGCAAAACCCTGGTGTACAGCGTCGATGGTCATCCTCGGCGACTCGATCTGAACA
>JBGAOI010000358.1:0-7417 GCA_044221885.1 Polyangium sp. (in: bacteria) | reverse complement strand
ACCTGAATCATTGAATAACGCACGGCCGCAGGTTGTGTCGTTTCGAGCCGCCCCACTCGCTGCTCGAAATCCTCGAGCGTTGATTGCCGCACTTCCGCGGTATGCGCGCGCCACGACAATTCCCAATCCAAATCGTCAATGATGGTCCCATGAATGCCTTGAACCTCACGCAAAGCGTCCCCAAGTGCTTCTTTTTGCTTGAATGCGAAAAACACGCTCACGCCAATCACCACCATCGCCACCATCGCCGCCGCGCGGATCGCCCACTTGGCCCGCTTTTGCCGCACCTCGAGACGTTGCGCGGCCTCTAAATATGCCCGCGCTTCGGCCGTCGCCATACGCCACAGCCGATCCCGCTTCGCCTTGTTCTTGCCCCCTCGATAATGCTCGAGCAACGAACCCGTCGGCAATCCATCCGCCGGTTTGTCCACGCCCGCGCGATGCCATTCCAGCGCTGCGCGTTCGAGCGACGCCAACAATTCCAAAAAGGGCCGCTCAACTTGAATCCATTCCGCAATCAGCGGAACGTGGCGCAAAACCGATGCATGCACCAATTCCACCGGCCGCTGAAAGTCCGAAACATCCCCCGTTCCCACCACCAAACAAATTCCGTCAGCGGCCTTTTTCCGTCGCCCTTCCCCAGACAAACCCTTCCACGCTGCAAACGCGAACGCATCGTCGCCCGCTGCCCGCAAAATGTCTGCGCGCGTGCGTTTACGTCGCGTATCCGGCGCGCCCGAACCAAGCTGCACCAAATCCAATATGATCCACTTGGCGCGTTCTTGCTCCTCCGCAACCATATTCGTCAATAACGCCATCGCGTCGTCCGCCCACGCGCCCCCAACACCTCCCATGGTATCGTACACGTCCCGCGTCACGCCTTCGCCATTTTGCTTCATCCACAAGTATCGGAGCGTTTGTCCAATCAATGGCAATCGATACGCATGACCGGCCACGTCTTGCGCGATCTTCTGCGCCAAACCTTTTTCCAAGCGTAATCCAGCGCGATGAGCCATTCCCTCGACCACTGCCAACAAGGCCGCCTCGTCCATCCACGGCAGCTCATTGTGCAAGGCATACGTTTTTTGCAATTCGCCCAATTTTGAAAAATAGAAGTGCAATTGCGGAACGTATTCGCCGGCCGCCATCGTCAGCAACCGCAAAGGCGAATCGATATTCGCCAAGGCCCGCTCGATCAACCCCACGAATTGCTGAACCGCCTTCTCTTGCGCATGAACCAACGTCTCGAAAACGTCCATCACCAGCAAGACTTTCGCCGCCGAACGGTGGTGCTCCATCAAAAACGAATCGAGCGCCTCAACGTTTTTCTTGAATGCTCGCAGCAAGTCCTTTTCATTCTGCCCATACGCTCGCGCCAAACCCGACGCCAATCGCCCGACTGGGTCTTTCGCCAGCGATATCGTCACGACGAACCATTCTGGGTGCTCGTCGAGGACCGGCAACACAGCCGCTTGCAACAGCGACGTTTTTCCGGAACCTGACGGGCCTTGCGTAAACAGCCAGCGATGGGAAGTGCCCTCGTGAATGCTGCGGAGGCTTTCCATAACATCTGCCGTTTCTTGATAGCGACCGAAACACAAATGGGCGTGCGAACCATCCAAAGGTCGCCATCCCGGGAAAGGGCATTCGTTTTCGCGTGCTGTCCAATCTTGCGCAAACATGCGCCGCGTTTCACGCATCGAAGGACGTTCGTTGGGGGCACGGGCGAGCATTGCCATGACAAACGAAGCCACAAGGGGCGGCACATTGGGGACAGCGTCGTGCAAATGCACCAATTCGCCACGTTCGCGCAGGTTTGCTCGGACCATGGTTTCATTGGATGCAAAGGGCAACTTGCCCGCAAGAAGTTCGTACACGACAAGCCCCAAGGCATAAACGTCGACCTTGTTATCGACGTGGTCCGCATCCGAGAGTTGCTCGGGCGCCATGTACGCAGGTGTTCCGATGACATCGAGGCCCGCGGTTTTGATTTGCGTCAATGCTTGACTATCGGCCGAAACATTCGCGTTCAGTTTGGCAATTCCAAAATCGAGCAACACCGGACGAAGACCCATTGCAAATGCTGGATCGTCCACGAGCATGATGTTTTCCGGCTTCAGATCTCGATGCACGAGCGATTGCGCATGGACGTTGATCATGGTCGCCGCAATTTCTTCCGCCATAACCAACGTTTGGCGCAAAGAAATCGCCTCTGTTTGCTGCTCCATCCATGCATGAAGGGTTTTTCCGGCAAGAAACTCCATCACCAAGTACGGGCGACCGTCGGGCATTTCCCCCGTATCGTACACCGAAACGATACCTCGATGCCCCTGCAAGCTGCGCAGCGCCTTGGCTTCGCGAACAAAGCGCGCCACCGTGTCCTTGTCGGTCGCTTTGTCCTCTCGAAGGACTTTCACGGCAACGCGGCGATCGAGCGTATCGTCGTGACCTTCATACACCACGCCAAACCCGCCTTCACGGGGACGAGGCAAAATTCGATAGGGTCCAATTCGGTCCGGGAGAGAAAACATGGGGCACCTGCCGCACGTCAAAAGCGCCAGCTCGTCCATGCTTGCAGAGTTCATCTGTTTGTCCAATAAATCTGCAACCGTTTTGGCGATTCCCTCCAGGGTTCGCGTGGTCGACCCGACGACCGCGTCGAGGCGCTCCCTCCGAAACGTTTCGACACGAACGCCACGTCCAACCCAATCAAAAGCTTCCCTTTCGCGCGCGTCGCTGATAAACACAAGAGAATGAAAACTTGGATGTACGGGTCGTTATCACTGGGTGCGATGGTGCTATTCGCTTCCGCGTGTGTGCTCGTGGAGGATTTTGATGGCTATCAGCCGGTGGGTGCTGCTGGCGCATGTGTCGACCCTGCTTGCGAAAACGGGTCGTCGTCTTCGGGAAGCTCGACGAGTGGCAGCTCGGGCGTAGGTGGGATGGGAAGCGGCAGTTCCAGTAGCAGCGGCAGTTCCAGCAGCAGCGGCAGCCCCATGACTCGGTGCGCAGAAATCCCCTGCAATGGTACGCCGTGCAATTCCGAAGAGCTGGCAGCGGATGCGCAAGATTGGCTCGTGGCGGTCGACACAGAATCGTTTTTCCTACGAACGGCTGCTCCAAGCCATATCATACGTATCGCCAAACCCGGATGTACCATTGCGAAATTCGATCAAGCTGTCGATTATACCATCCCGGAGCAAGGAGTCGCCAGCGATGGTCAATATGTTGCGTGGATGAAACTCGACATTGCCGGAGCGTGTGCCGCTCCAACGCTGACGTTTTGCGAAGCAGCGAATTGCCAACCGCAAAACATCCCGATACCTCAAGCGTGGGCCGAGCAAGGTTCGTTCGCGCGTCTGGCTTTCGGCCCGAATCACCTTTATTTCACAATGCGGAATGGCCTTATCGGTCGAGTCGCCAAAGGTTCGACACAGCTCGAGCAAATAGGGATCGACCCGGCAACGCAACCGATGGGTGGGAAACGAGGATATCTTTCACGCTTGTCCATTGCGGACGATGGCAAACTGGCCATCTTGCGTGAATTCATCGAAAACTCGAGTATGGCCCCTTGTTCGGGTGGTTCGACCGGCGATACTGGGGCGATATTGTTATCTGACGCAACGCTGGGCGCCATTCCGGAAGTGGTGGCGCCAAACATCAATTTTCCAACGGCGGTGGCAGTCTCGCAAAAATACGTATACTTTCATATCACGGACAACGTCACGGTATTGCATCGAGTACCTCGCGCGGGAGGTCCCGTGGAGAAAATCGGCACGAATGGAACGATCGGCCCAACACTCAATACGGGGATTATTTTCGTGAACAAAGGCTGGGTGTATTTCCGAATTGCGCTGCCGAACAGCATGCATGGGATTGCGCGATTGCCCGCGGAAGCGCCGAATTTTTCGCTCGAGGCTGCCGAAGTCGTGGTTGGAGGTCTGTTTTTCCGGACGTTCCATATCGACGATGATGCGATCTATTGGGACAGTTGTGTGGACATGGCGTGCAATTCCCGGCGCGTTTTGGCGCGCGTCATGCCGCCGTGAGGGCGCAGGGATGGAATGAATTCCTACCCCTCTACCCGTTCACGATGGGGGCTGCGCCCCCATACCCCCGCAAGAGGGAATTGCGGGCAAGTCCGGGGAATTGGGGGCAAGGCGAATTGCACGCAACTCTGATGAGCGCGCGGAGCAAACGTGCAAGTCATGGTGTGCTTATTCAATCCTTGGCAAATACCTCCTCGAACTGCATCGTCCCCTCCCTACACCACCACCGCCACATCGTCCGGCGCCGTATATGTCCGACCCATCGACCACAATGCCGCTTTCCCGCGTGTCGCCGCCGGACCGACATCCACGAAAAGTACCCGATCCTCCTGATGATGAATGATCGCGCGTAGTTTTTCGCGCAGTTCCACCATTTCGCGCTTCGTCAAGTCGCAACGAAACACCGAATAATGCACCCCATCGCCATACCCGCGCATGGTCTTGTACACGCTTCGCCAACGTTTCGGACAGCCCACGTCGTAACTCACGATATACGTTTGTCGCATCGGGTCACCTCAACGCGTTCGGAACGATGGATACTGCTCGATTTCGCCCAACAGCACGCGCCCCAAAAGGCGAGCTTGTACTTCGAGCAACCGTCGGTAACTCAACCGATAACCAAACAACGGATGCGTCACCAATTGATCCATACGTCGCTCGTACGCGACGATAAAGCGTTTTCGCGCTTCTGGACGAATGGCAACGGAGCCCGCCGCCCGGATGAAATCATCGGGCGCCACGACTCCGTTGTTGATGGCTGAAATCACCGTCGAGTCCGCGACAATCGGCCGCATTTCTTCCATCAGATCCAGCGCCAATGCCGGACGACCAAACCGCGGCCGATGATAATACCCGAGCATCGGATCGAGCCCCACCGCTTCGAGCGCCAACGCATACTCTTTCGACAGAAGCGCATAAGCAAACGACAAAAGCGCATTGAGTGGATCTTTCGGCGGGCGCCGATTTCGACCGGCCCAATCAAACGTGTCTTTGACCTCCGAAGCGCCTTTGATCATGCCTGCAAATGCTGCGAAATACACGCGTGCCGCGGTACCTTCGATCCCCAAGAGCGACTCCGCTTGTTCCACCGCGTCGGCTTTCTTTGCGAGCTGCTCCAATTCAGAGAGCACCGATGCTTCGACTGCTTCGTGATTACGCCGAAGCATCGTCCGACCATTGCGAATTTTTGCCGCTACGATCCCTCGGGCGAAGCGCAAACAGAACGAGGTATCCCGCGCCGCCCCGTATTGGGCCATGCGGAGCTCCACATTTTTTGAGGAATACCCACAGGCTCGTCCGAGGTAATAGCCGCCGGTTGTAAAAAACGCGACGGGAATGGCGCGATCCAGCAGCGCCTTGAGCGCCTGCGTGGACACTTGCACATTGCCGAGCAGACACACTTGCGACGTATTCGTCAGCCGAGCTTCCGTGGATCCCTCTTTCGTCACAACAGACAAACGTTCCCCCGACAGACCAATGCGTCCGCCTTGTGTTTGCACATAAAGCGGCATTTTGTCGTCGCGCGCGGGATGCAAGCGGCGAATTTCTGGTTCATCATTCGCATCCGCCAAACCCCAAGGATCTTTTTCCAGTGGTCCCATCAGGTCGTCTTCGATGCCAGCTTTTCGAGGGGGCTCGACGGGCTCGTCGTTGAAGTCGACATCGTCGGAATTGGAGTTGAGACGACGCAACAAATTCGTTTCATCGGGCAAACAGATGCCCACGAGCGAACAACCGTTGCATTTGGGACTATCGACCAGCGGTGGAGGCAATTCACCAGAGACACCGAGTGCTTTGGCACGTTTTGCGGCGTCAAGCGTCGTTTGAATCAAGTCTTCATCGATGGGGATGGGCACGCGTTTTTTCGACGCTGCAAAATAGATGGCCCCATCGTCACACGTGTACCCGTTGTCACGCAGAAGCAGCACTTGTGCACAGATTTGGGCGCGCTCCGGCAAGTACGCACCTTCGGGCAGATCGGGAGCTTTGCCGCGTTTGTATTCAATGGGCAACACTCGACCGGAAGCGTCACCTTCCACGATATCGATTTTCGCCGTAATCCCCAGCCGTTCGGACGAAAGCCACACACTGCGCGCTTCATACGGAGGCGGCTCGACCAGTTCGACGGGCACTTCATCTTCGTTCTCGTCTTCTTCTTTCTTCCGTTTCTTGGTTTTGGCCTCTTCGGGTTTGGGCGGCAATTGTCCCCCTGGTTTGTCCGGTCGCCGGTGCACAGCGCGACCGTCCACGGTGAACCAATTGTCATCGAATTCGCCTTGGCACCATTCCAGGTAAAACAGGCGTTCGCAATAGAGCACTTCGTTGATCATGCGAGCTGGAACCAGCTCGGGCGAATCGGCGACGATGGGCAAACGTAACCCCAGGTGTTTGGCGCGAAGGCGTGGTTGTGCGTCGACGTCACCCGCAAGCGAGCGGGCCGTGTTTGGATCGGCCATGATTTCCTCCCGTTTGGTTTGTCGCGGAGGACCATGGCTCAGGTTGTGAAAAAAGGAAAAGTTTTTCGCAGCGAATTTTTTTATGCTGGGACGAACTGTGTCGTTGGTGGAAGTTAATAAGGGGACGGATGCGTGATTGACGCACGGTGGAGGGTTGGATGAGACCGACCCACATCGCTCCTCACCGCGCCCCGAACATCCCGCCCCCCAAAAAACGCGTCTTTCCCATCAAGATCGGCCCTGGCACCGCCGCCGAAAACGTCAACCGCACGTTCCCCGCAAGCCCAGCGTTTGTCGAAAAACACCGCAGCACCTCAATCGATGCCGCAGGTAATTCTGCATCGGTCAAACTCTGCCGCACGTCCTCCGCCAATGCCGCATATGCGCTCTCCGCTTTTCGATGCCGATTCGTTACATAAGGCAAAACGTTTTCCCAAACGCATGCACCTCGAAGTAACTCGTCCGACCAATCCGCTTCAACCGCTCGCACATCCAATGCTCCTGCGCGACCCGCCAAAAGTTGCCTAAAATCATCCATTGCCCGCACGACATCCCGCCAATGCATACGCTCGTCCTTGCTCCATTCGCGACGCTCGACCAAATGCGGCGCAAAGATCCACAAGTTCGAGCGTTGCGGATCGAATTGGAAATGCAAATGTGGAACATTCTGCGATGGTTTCGGCCCCTCGTGCCCATGCACATACGCCGCAAGTCGTTCACCTCGACCACAACGCGCCATCACCGCCCGACGAAATGCTCGCGTGATGTCCTCGGCAGAAGCGTCTGCCTCGAGGCCCCCGGTGACTTGATAACAAAGCACGCCTTCCGCCGCTTCATTACGCACGGGAGCAAATAGACCCAATCCGAAATAACGCCCATCGCACAGGACCAAAGGTCCACGCACAGGTCGAT
>JBGAOI010000357.1:5068-7438 GCA_044221885.1 Polyangium sp. (in: bacteria) | reverse complement strand
AACGGTGTTTTTCTCGCCACACTGGGCCATCACGTCACTTCAGTCGATTATGCCGCACAGGGACTCCGCAAAACTCGCCAGCTCGCCGTACAACGCGGCGTAGCGATTGACACGGTACTCGCCGATCTCGCCGAATATCGTGCGGACGAGCAGTCCTTCGATGCCGTTGTCTCCATCTTTTGCCATTTGCCCCCAAATATCCGCCGCCATGTGCACGGAGATCTCATGCGTATTCTCCGTCCCCATGGGCTTTTCATTCTCGAAGCGTATACACCCGCGCAACTCGCTTTTGGCACCGGCGGACCCAAGGATCGAGCACTACTTTATTCGCTCGACGAATTACGCGAAGATCTCAGCGCATTCGACATCGTAATCGCACGCGAAGTCGAACGTGATGTGGTGGAAGGCTCATTGCATACAGGCCGCGCCGCCACCGTTCAAATCGTTGCGCAGGTCAAATGACGACACGCGCAAAAACACAGCATGGATGCTCTTGCGCCCGTTTGATCCCCTTGCCAAAAACGTCCTTCCGAGGCATGTTGCTGCCCCATGAACAAAGCCCGCCTTGCTGTCGTTACCGGATCGAATCGCGGCATTGGCCATGAAATCGCTCGCCAACTCCTTGCCAATGGCCTACGCGTCCTCGCAACCGCCCGCGATGCCGGGACAGGCGCCAAAACGGCCGCCGAATTGGGCGCCGAGTTTGCTCCGCTCGATGTAGCAAGTGCGGCAAGCATTGACGCATTCGTCGACGAGCTCGCCAGAAAAGAAGGCGGTCTGGACATTTACGTGGCCAATGCGGGTATTGCGCTCGATGGATTTAATGCCGACGTGGCTCGACGCACCATTGACGTCAATTTTTATGGCGCAATGCGATCAACCGACAAGCTCTTGCCTTTTTTTCGTCCGGGCGGTCGTATCGTCATGGTTTCGAGCGGAATGGGCGAGCTGTCCAATCTCGGCCCCGAACTTCGTGAGCAATTTGCCGCGCCAAACCTCGATCGAGCCACGCTCGTACAACTCGTCGAACGTTTTGTCGCCGAAGTTGGCGCTGGAACGCATGCAAAAAGCGGGTTTCCTTCAAGCGCCTATTGCGTGTCGAAAGTGGCACTCAATGCGTACGTGCGTGTCCTCGCGCGAGAACTTTCGTCCGATTCGCGGCGAATTCTCGTAAATGCGGCTTGTCCAGGATGGGTGCGGACACGTATGGGCGGGGCATCCGCGTCACGATCCGTCGAAGAAGGCGCTCGCACACCCGTCTGGCTCTCGCTGCTGCCCGAAGGAGGCCCAAGCGGAGGGTTTTTCCGGGATCAGCGAGCAGTTCCGTTTTGATTCACCCACCTCCACCTAAAGTAACCCAGACGACTCGACTTCGTGGCCTCAAAATTCTTCCTCCCCTCCCCTTGACAGCATCTCTCCTATGGTTAAGGCTACTCGTATCGGTCTGGAAGAAGGATCCGTCATTCCACCAACCGACATGTCATGACGGGCTGTTTCGGGGTTTTGGTTCAAACCGAGCCACAAAACGTCGACGAATCACCTCGAACTTCGGATGGATTCGCGGAAACCGCGCTCACGCGCGTCTTTCCACCGTCCGGAATGAGGCGCCGTCATGAAACGAATCGAAATCGATGCTCTGGTGCACGCTCACCGCGGTCGCGCCCATCCTGTCGCGTCCTTGCATATTCTTCGACAAAACGCCATTGAAGCCGACGATCAGGTTTTTCTCTGCGAACACGCTCGGCAATTGACCATTCCCGACTTGCTCACGTGGCGCGCACGTTGTGCGCCGGGTTTTACCGGTGCAGTCCTTCGCGAATTGGCCCGTTTGGCCATTGATGAACCCACGACGTTCAAACACGAAGTGCTTCTCGCTCCGCGATTTTCGTTGGCCGATGAAGAATGGCTCGAACTTGCCGATCTCACGCGCGGCAAAGTACCCGAAGCTCTTTTCGAGCGTATTCTGGCCCGAAGTCCAGAAACGCATTCCGCCCCGCCAAACGATGTATCCGCCTCGACCGTCAACGACCTGGCCGCATTTCTCGATTCCGAACTTGGCGAATTCGACTTGGCCCAAGGTCCTTCTTTGCCCGAAGGATTTACAGACGCAAGCCTCGCTGTCGAAGACATGCTCGAACGCGCACGCAATGCGTGGAGCGCCGAAGAGCGCGCGGTATTGCTCGAATGGTTGTCTTCAAAAGGTTTGCCCAGAAAAAGGCTCATGGACATCGCCATTACGGCATTACGCGCGGGCGAGCAGGATCCACGCTTGCGCTCGTGGCTCGCGGGTCAATTAAAAAACCGCGCCGGCTGGGAAGCCCACGGCTCGGACGTCGCCCTCGCGATGCTCGATCGCAATGCATTTGCAGG
>JBGAOI010000357.1:0-5058 GCA_044221885.1 Polyangium sp. (in: bacteria) | reverse complement strand
ATTCCCCGGCAGCTCGCGTCACCGAACAACGCAAAGGGTTGCTCGATGCGATGATCATGGCCCTGGGCATTGCCATGGTGCATCTCGTGCGCGAAGCCTTGGTGGCCAAGCAATCTGCTCGGG
The DNA here is from genome assembly GCA_044221885.1 of Polyangium sp. (in: bacteria). Taxonomy (GTDB): domain Bacteria; phylum Myxococcota_A; class Polyangia; order Polyangiales; family Polyangiaceae; genus Polyangium. The sequence goes on along the minus strand of JBGAOI010000357.1, from coordinate 4,935 downwards.
CCATGGTGTTTTTGTCGGCGCTCGCGTGCCTCGACTTGCCCACACGTTTGTCACGGTCGATTCATGATTTGTTGCGCTGTCCCGACATCGAAGGCGAAGTACAAACGCTCATCGAAATGAACGTGCGTCTTGTCAAACACAAAAAGGGTCGGCACCCATCCTTCGAGGACATCATCGCGGCCATTCATTGCCTCGCGGATGCCAGCCCCGAAGGCTGACGAGACCTAAATAGCGCCCACAATGCGCACAACAAAGCGACGTCATGGTCGTGTCGGCCGGAGATTTGTCCGGACACACGCTTGGGTTGCTCGCGTATGTGCGCAATGGGTTTGTCGTGCTCGAAACATCGAGCGAAGTTTGGGGGAGTGTAACAAGGTTTTTTACGGAAGAGGAAAAGCCATGGCGTTCGTGAATTTTCCGGCGCGCGAGCTGTACTGCAAAATCGTGTATTACGGACCGGGTTTATGTGGTAAAACCACCAACGTCGAACGACTTCACGCGGGAGCGCCCACGCAATCGCGAGGGAACCTCGTTTCGCTCAAAACAGAAAGTGAACGCACGTTGTTTTTCGATTTTTTGCCCCTTGAATTGGGCAAACTTCGCGGATACCGCGTGCGGCTGCATCTGTATACCGTTCCCGGACAAATCTTTTACCGGGCCAGCCGAAAACTCATTCTCAAAGGCGTGGATGCACTCGTGTTTGTCGTGGATTCACAACGGGCGCGACGTGAAGCAAACATCGAATCATTGCAGGATTTGCATGAAAATCTGGCGGAGCTCGACCTCGATCTGGCAGAAGTTCCATGCGTCATGCAATACAACAAGCGGGATCTCGCCGACGTCGAAAGCATTGAAGAATTACGCCACGTGCTCAATCCGATGGACCTGCCGGAAGTGGAAAGTGCAGCGCACACGGGAACCGGGGTCGTGGAAACGTTGAGCGCCGCGACACGCCTCGCCCTGAAAAAGCTGGGGAAATCAATGGCCACAGGATCGTCTGGCAAGTAAAACGTTCCTGATGTGCAGCGTCTGTTCAGGCGCGTAAGGTCTCGAGGGACCGACTGAAAAACTGCGCTTCGTTTTCGAATCCCACGTCGCGACAAAAAGCGAGCAGCTTTTCATATCGCAAAGCGACGTCGTTATCGCTCATCCAGGCAATTTTCACCACGCATTCCGGACAAAGCCACAGCGGCGAACGATCCTCTTCGTCCAAGTTGTTCACGCCCGCCTGCACACATCGATATGCGGTGCAATGCTCGAGCGAAAACATGTGTCCCGTTTCGTGGACTGCGACTTTTAATGCCCTGCGCAGGGCGAGCATTTCGGCCTCTTTGTTTTTGGTTGGATCACCGTGCCGATACACGGACCATACGCCGACGCGGGCTTTTAGATCCGCCTCGCCAAACACGTAATTCCACCCGTCTTCAGGATAAAGGTCGCTTGTGGTGAAGGCAATCAAAGCCGCCGCATCCGCAGGCAATTTCGGTTTCAACAATCGATGCAGAATCCATTGACTGTGAAGCTGTTTGTCGCCCCATGTCCGATGTACACGCTGGGCACTCGCCGGAATCACATCGAGCGGCAATGAAGGCTCGCATCGCGTGGGCACATTGAAGTATCGCGCCATGTAATCGATGGTTTGCTTCAGAATTTTTTCGCGCGCTGGATCAAAGGGACCAATGGGCTGAATCACGAGCGTCCTTCGTTCCTTGGTGGGCCTTGTGGGATTGTTTTCAACGTATTGCTCGAAGGTTTGTCCACTTTCGTGATAACGATGGCGCCATTCACCGGGCTGAGGAGATCCGGGACGTTCATGCAATGGGCGAAGTTTTTCCCGCGCAACCAAAAGAGCTTTCCAGCGCGCATTCCGCAACGATTGGACCGCATTAGGAATGCGCCACGGCCATGAAACGGCCTTCGATGGAGCGTCGTTGGGCGACGCGTCGCAACTGAAAACACCCGACAGCGAAACCGAGCCAAGACCCAAAAGAATGCGGCGGCGGGTAATTTTCATCCGAGTTCCCACTCGGACAACGGTCAGGTTCCCAAGTTCCGCGCGCGCACCTGACGATACGAAACAAAGCTTCTGCCCCGCAAGAGCACAGCACGCAACAGGAGGCTTGGCGCTACGAACTTCTCACGAAGAAAATTTCGATGCGTAGACTCTTGCCCAGTTTGACCTCGTCGTGGTAGGGTGCGGCCAATCATCTTCGACAAACTTTACTTCACTCCCGGATTTTTCACGATGCACGTCTATTTCCCAACGAATTCACGGATCCTGCCATGATGGTCGAGCAACTTTTCCAAAGCAGTGAACAACCCAGCGGCCTGTTCCCCGTACCGTCGCTTGTCTCGACAAATCTGATCGCGTCTGCCAACGGGGCCCTGGCAAACGAAGACATCCAAACAGCGCTCCAAGCTGCCCGCGAAGCAGTCACGTTGGTCGAGAATACAGAGCAAATTGCGTTGTGGTCGGCGGCGCTTGTCGTGCTTGCCGAAGCTGAACGTCGAGCGGGCAATTCGATCGACGCGGAAGAGCATCTTCGTCACGCAATTGAATTGCGACAAACCGCAGGCGTGGCAGCGACGATTCCAGTCGGATGGTTTCTCACGGCTGCGAGGCTCGCCGCGGATCGACGTGATACGACGCTCGCGCTTTGGACGTACGAGGCTGGATTGGAGGCCATTCGTGCGCAAGAGCAGCAAGGCGTGGACATTTTGTCGTGGGCGCGTGACGAGGCGGCTCTTCGAACGCGTATCGCCGAAATGCACCTCGCGAATCAGGAAATCGGGCGTGCACAAGGCGAAGCCAAACGCGCACACGAGGCGCTTTGGGCTGCAACGCAAGTCCCCATTGACGACGTGAAGGTCATGGATGGATTGTTCCGGTCGCTCATTGATTTGGGTGGTTTTCAACGTCGATGTACAGACAACGCCGGCGCGGCATTGAGTTTTCATACGGCGGTGGATTTGGGGCGCGAAATGGTGCTCCGGTCAGGACAAACGATCGACAAACATCGTGCCTTGAGTTTTGCATTGAATCGGTGGGCGGAAGTGCTCATGGAGATGCGCGATTTCGATGGAACTTTGACCGCTTATACCGAGGCGCTGGAAATCCGTCGACAGCTCCGCCAAATGCTTCCGCAAGATAACGTTGTTTCCAAGGATTTATCGTCGGCTCTGCGCAAAGTCGCGCGTATGCTCCATTTGCGAGGGAATACGGCCGCCGCATACGATGCTTTGCGAGAATCCATTGTCGTCGATGAAGAGCGCGCGCATCGGTTGGGTCGCACGGACGCGGGTCTCGCGCGAATGCTCGCGCTTTCGTACGGGCAATTGGCGCAATGGGCGTCGCCGGGTGACGAAGCCATTGAATTCGCGACGCGGGGCATTGAACTCGCCTCGGAATTGGATCAGGTCCAAGGTGCGAAGGATGTATGGCGGCAAAATCTCATGATTCGCGCTGACATTTTTCATAAGGTGGGGGATTTGCCCAGCGCCGTGGACGACGAAAACGAAGCGGAACGACTCAACGCCAATTAGGTTTGGCGAGGTGTATCCAATTCATTGAATGTGCCCGGAATCAGCGACCAGGTGCGTCTTTACCGACGTGCACGTTGGGCGCAGATTCAACCGGCGGATTGCGCCACGCATTCGCAAGGGCAGAACACGACCAATCAACCAACATACGTATGGCAAATGCGCCCGCAACGCATAACGAAACCATCAGAATCGGATGCCACGATTTCGAACTGGGTTTGTCTTCCAAAGTTTCGAGCAGCAAGGCAACCTCCTTTACCAGCAATGAGCCACGGCTGCTCTTGTGACTGGCCACACCGACGTGCGGCAACCCCAAAACAAACGTGTCCCATCGCGGCCTCATTGGATCTCGAAGATCTTGCCACACGCGCGCGGATTGTCCAGGTAGAAAATGATGGGCTCGGACGAGGAATGTCCTATCCTGCCCGCTTCTTCGCCTCGAAGTCAACCAACCCCTTGTCCGCCTTTTTGCGCACGCCATTTAGGAGAATCGGCGTCCAGCCCAAGATCACGCCCATGGGACCAATCGCCTGGCGGCTCCAGCGCCAAAAATCGAAGGTATCTTTGTGGCGAACGATCTTGCCGTCGCGGAATTCGAATTCGGCGTCGATGATGTTGTGGACTTTGCGCCCCGTTCCCGAAAATGTGTACCACGCTTCCCAATGAGCTTTGCCGGTTGAATCATTCGCGCTCACGCCACTGAATTCAATCTTCAGGTCTTTGCCTCGCGCACACAACATGCGCCACATGTTGGGCGCACGTTCACCGTGAAGATCCGGAAAAACTGGATCCGAGAAGAAGATTTCCTGGTGGTAACACGCGGCCATGGCTTCCGCGTCACGCTTTTGAAATGCCTTGTAAAACGTTTCGATCAATTGTTCATTCGGATGCATCGAACTACCTTCGTTTCTGTTTCAACGTTGCCATTGCCTTCGGTCAGGGTGGAAAGATGAAAAGCGCAGGGCCGGCGACGCCGGGCGCTTTGTCTTTTTGGTACGTGACGAGACGCTCGCGACGTTCTTTTGTCCAACCATGTTGCGGCGACGCCGATTGCACGAGAGCGGCAAGAGCCAAACGTCGAACGCGCCAATCGGAATGATTGCGCAGCTTTTCTTCGACGAGACTCACGTGGACAGAGCTGCGAATGGCCCCAAACGCCGCATCCATGACCTCGTGGAAGAGCAAATCCTTTTTGGCCAAGGCTTCAATGGCTTTCACCAAGTCATCATAATCCCACATACGCGCGCCAAGTGTCACGTATTGGACCGAAAGCAATGGATTCGATTGTAAAGTCGCCAAGATCCCTTTGGCTACATCACGGTGCATCGTCGATGCATAAGGGCCCAAACGCGAACTGATGTGAGGCAAAAGAGACACGAGATGCTTCCCACGAGA
>JBGAOI010000356.1:0-7446 GCA_044221885.1 Polyangium sp. (in: bacteria) | reverse complement strand
CGCGGGACGCACGACCATGCAAATCGACCAAGTCGACGAGCATATCTACGAAACATTGAGCCCCGAAGAACGTTTTGGCAACGTGCTGGGCGTGAGCGCCAGTATGCGGCGCATTTTCGCCTTGTTGCCTCGGGTTGCGGCGACGGAAAGCACCGTTTTGCTCGAGGGTGAAACGGGTACGGGAAAAGGTGCATTGGCGTTGGCCATTCACGAAACGAGTCCGCGGGTTTCGGGTCCGCTTGTCGTGCTGGATTGCTCGGCGATTGCACCGTCACTCATTGAAAGCGAACTTTTCGGGCACGTCAAAGGAAGCTTTACAGGCGCCCATTCCGATCGCGCGGGGGCATTCGAGCAAGCGCGAGGCGGCACCGTATTCATTGACGAAATTGGCGAATTGCCTTTCGAATTGCAGCCAAAACTGCTTCGGGCGCTCGAAGAACGTACGGTCAAACGCGTTGGTGGCAATCAACGGGTCACCTTGGATGTGCGGGTCATTGCGGCGACAAACCGCGATTTGCGCGCTGAAGTCAACAAAGGGACGTTTCGAGCGGATTTGTATTATCGGCTCAACGTCGTGCGAATCGCGTTGCCGCCTTTGCGCGAACGTACGGGGGACATCGAGCGTTTGGCGCGGCACTTTTACGCCGAAATGGCACCAGACAAACCTATTTCCGAAGATCTCGTCGCCTATTTTTCCCGACAACCTTGGCCTGGCAATGTGCGTGAATTACGGGCCGCCGTTGAACGGGCCATTCTTTTCGAGGATCCCGTCATGCATGGGTTGGGCGGTGACGCCGGGTCCGAGGTTCAGCCAGTCATTCAGGCGAAATTCGATGCGCGCGTACCTTATCGGTTGGCCAAACAAACGGCCGCGGAGCAGTGGGAAGAAAGCTGGGTGCGAAACTTGCTGGAATCGGCCAGCCACAACATTTCCGAAGCGGCGCGAATGGCAAAAATGGATCGCAGCCATTTGTATTCGTTGATCAGGAAGTACGGTGTGCGCGCCCCCGAGGACGGCTCGGGTTGAGTGATGTCATTGCTTGGACAAACACTGTAGAATGGCTTGTCGTGACGTACGCACGGAGTTTTCGGGCGTTTGCGAATCGTATGCAGTTCGCGCCAATTGCAGCGTCGACGCACAGGGGCCTTGCACATAGTCGGGGCCGAAAGAAAGAACGTATTCGATACCCAACGCCAACGTCATTGCTTCCGTATCGACCAGGGCTTCGACTCGTTCCCCAGCTTCTTGCGCCTCATGCGGCAAGACCCACGCAAGTTCTCCCGGAATCGAAGCTTTTACTTCGTGTGCGGGAACGCGCTCCAGATCCCACCTACCCGGATCGCACACGGTTTCATACACGTCGGTGCATTGATCTTCGTAATGCGCGGCGGTGCATTGCGTATCGTAATAACTCGTGTCGACGTAGGTGTCGGTCCATTCTTTGCAATTGCCTTCGTCATCATACGCGGAGCATGTGCTGTCCCAATAGCCGTCCTCCACGTACACGTCGGTGCAGGTTTCATCCACCCAATACGATGCGCAATCGGTGCGAACAAAATGGTCGCGACATTGCCCAGGGACCCAGATTTCTTCGTCACGAGCATCAGCCCAAAAATTTCGCTCGATTTTCGCCGTATGCGTCCAATACCCAGGCACCGATTCGCCTTTGGCCACGAGCACCCTTCGTTCAGAATGCCCCGCTTCCGTCAAAATCAAATGCAACGACTCCCAAACGATGTTTTCGGTCGGACGAATTATCTTGTCAGCGGGCACTTCGCCGTTGAATGCTTTCACCGCGACGTAGTCACTTCGGAGCACATAGTCCGAAGCATCCGCAAAGATGTCCACACGGCGCTGTGACGAATCGTTTACACTGGCCATCACATCCGACGAGAGCAGACCAATATCGAGAAACGCCTGGATTTTGTCCCATCGCCCACCCACCGCATACACTTCGTCCGCACGCGGACCTTGATCGATGCGCGACGAGAACTCTTGGCTAAACGCTGAAACCTTCCCCTCTTCGGAACTCATCGCCTGCGTTTGATCGACCATTTGACGAAACTCGGCAAAAAAGCCCGTGCTGTGTGTGACCGAAGTCGGCGGCTCAGTCGAACAGCCAGCAAGGACAGGGACCAGCAGCAAAGAGAAGGCGTGTCGTGATGTCATGGTGTTCCTGGCAAGTTTCAAGGTTCAACCTCTATGTAGCAGAATTCGTGCCGGACTTGCGAAGGGTTGCCCGACAACGAGCGAAGGTAGCGGTGCCTCGAACTCGGGTCACAGTGCACAGGGACGATGATCACGGTATGCTCGCGGCGCGTAACGACGTATCTCGTCGTGGAGGAACGATCATGAAGCGATTGCAATGGCTTGGAAGTACGCTTTTCGTGGGAATGTTGGGAGCAGCGTCGGCCTCCGGGTGTTCCGACGGGACAACCGAATCGACAGCATCGACGGGGAGTTCATCGACGCAAACGCCTTGGGTGCCGGTGAAAATCGTCATTAACGAGTTACACGCGGTGACGGAGGATTGGGTCGAGGTTACCAATGAAGATACGGTCGAGGCAGATTTGTCGGGTGTTGGATTGACCGATAAAGCGACCGATGGCACGCCGGAACTCACCAAGGCATTTCGATTTCCTGCGGGGACCAAATTGGCGCCAGGCGCGTATTTGATTGTCGTGGCGAATTTGAAAACCCCAGCATCAGGCCCGCAAACGACGTGTCTCATGTCTGGCGGCCCGTCCGTTTGTTATCAAGCGGCATGGGGCATCAGCAGCACGAACGGCGATCGCATCTATTTGCTTTCGCCCACGGATGAAGTCGTTGATGTTGCGACGTACCCCATGGCCGCCGTGATGGATACGCAAAGTTTTTGCCGATTGCCCGATGGATCTGGCGACTTTCAGCCGTGCACGCCTACGCCTGGTGCTGAAAACGCGCCGTAACAAACACCGCGTCTGTCCACTTTTCGCAGCCGATCGTTTGACGTTGGCCCATTCAAAAAGGTTGCACTTCGAATAGCCTTTCGTTACCGTCATGGCCGGGTGGCTGCGCACGCGTTATGAGCGACGATGATTTCATGCAATTGGGAAACGGCGTCCACAAGGTGCGCATCGATGGCGATCTCGTCATCATGCGTTCACTTGGGGTCACCACACTGGCCGACTTCGAGGCATTACGGAGTATCTGCGACCGGGTCAAACGGGAACACGGTTCGCTGTACGTGATGTACGATAGTCGTCAAGGTCAAGGCGTGGATCGCGAAACCCGAAAACGATTGATGCAACCCACGCCCGATGAAGTTCGTCCCAACGCCGCCGTTGCGTTTGGAGCCAAGTTCTCTTCGCGTATTCTCATCAACATGATCGATCGGGCACTCGCGGCCTTTGGCAAAACGCCTTCGGGCGTGGCCATGGTCGAAACGGAAGAAGAAGCGCGCGCTCATATTCAGCGCCACCGCCGCAAATCAAGTCGTTTGTCCCGTCCGTAAATCCATCAGGCTACTCGAGCCCGCTTTCGTTCGCGCACACGTCGCGACAAAGATCCACAATTGCAACACGTTCGCCGCGCGGAAATCCAGCCATGTCCGCGTAGGCTGCATCGAGTGCGGCGAGTATGGTCGACGCTGTGGCTTGATCGAGTACGCCTTTCTTGTCGACGTTTTGCAAATTCATTCCGATGAAATTCTTGGGGCAAGCATCGATGATCGGCAAGGAACGGCGATTGCCTTCGGCTGGAAAGCGAATGGGCAATCCATGCGTTCGGCATATCGTGGGCCGAGCGGCATACGTTTCACATTGGCCATTGGTCCCGAGCAATGGACAGACTTCTTCATCGCGTAAAGCGCGTTCGAGAATACGAGCGCGCGTTGCGTCCGGCAATTCTTCCAAGGCTTCGGCTAACGCTGCGGCTTCGATCAACGTCACGGAAAAACGCCGTTTGCAACAATCGTCACATCCAGCACGGCACGTGATGGCATCTCCATAAACCAGTTTGGCTTGGTCAAAAAATCCATCGAGCTTGGCAAATAACTCGTCGAGGCGTTGCCTGAGTACCATCCCGCGCCTCGTAGCACATGCGCTGCCGTTCTCCAAGCGGGTTTGTCCAAATCGTGGACAAACCAATGTAGGCCGAGGACGCTTCCTGGCGCGGGTCCCGGGGCGAACGCCCTACGCATCGCATCACTCCACGACAAACCACCGCCGCAAACTTCGCCGCGAGCGTCAACCTGTGCTACGTTGCGTGCACGTCCATGAGCCTATCCATCGTCATCACGACTTTCGACGAAGAAGCCAACATTTCTGCGTGTGTACAAGGCGCGCGGTTGCTCAGCGACGACATCCTCGTCATCGATTCGGGTAGCCGCGATCGCACGGTCGAACTGGCGAAAGCCGCGGGGGCGCGCGTGTTTGTCCGGAAATTCGACGACATGGCCAGTCAACGCAACGCCGCCATTCGTGAAGGCAACCTTCAAGGCACCCACGCGTTGATTCTCGATGCCGACGAAGTGGTGATGCCTCCGTTCGCCAATGCGCTTGCAGCGTTACTCGAAAAACGCCCCGAGATTGATGGCGTGCAAATTTGCCGTCGTGTTCATTTCTGGGGACGTTGGGTTCCTTCGGCATCGAGTTTTCCGCGGTACATCGATCGCGTCGTGCGAATTGGTTCCGTTTGGTTCAAAAAAGACGGCCATGGCGAAGTGTTCGAAGGCGGGACGACATACGTGCGTCTCGACGAACCATTGCATGATGAAGACAAGAAGGGGATTGGTTCGTGGCTCACGCGGCACAACCGTTATGCGGAGCTCGAAGCGCGGCGGGATCAGGTTTTGCGGGACGGACCGATGCAACCGACGAGTCCGGCGTGGCTTCGGGCGCAATTGCGGCAGGTTCCGGGGTTTCCGGTGGCAATGGGCGCGTATTATTTGGTCGGCCGCGGGGGATTGTTCGAAGGGTCCGAAGGGCGAACGTATTGTGCGATGAAGGCGGTGTACGAATACTTCGTGCAGCTTCATGCGCGGGATATGCAGCGAAAAACGAAAGGCTGACACGACCAGCGAAGTCAGACTTGCGTCCACAAATCTCATCTTTACGTCGCCCCGTCGTTTCGTGTAGTCTGGGGAGATGGACCGGCTTGACACAAACGGCTATTACGCGCTCGGGATTCCCTTTTACTTTGCGGTGATCGGCATTGAGATTTTGGTCGCGCGGCGTCAAAAACGCGACGTTTATGGATTTGCCGATACCATCGGCAGTTTTTGCACGGGCCTTGGGGAAGTCATCGTTGGGCTGTTTCTCGGTCCGATTCTTCTCGCGATGTACGACTTTGCGTACGAACACATGGCCCTCGTTCGGTGGCCGAAAGATTCAATTGTTCCGTGGATTCTGGCCTTTGCGTTGGGAGATTTTTGTTATTATTGGTACCACCGCGCTGGGCATCATGTGGCGGCATTTTGGGCCATTCACAGCGTGCACCATCAGACCGAACGATTTAATGTTTCGGTCGCGACGCGTCATCCGTGGTTTTCGGATAGTTATTCGTTCATTTTTTACATTCCGGTCCCGATGCTCGGCATACCGCCCTTGCATTTCTTCATTGCCATCTCGGTTATTTCATTTTACGCCCTTACGGTCCATTCGCAGATTTTCCATCGACCGGGATTCTGGTTTTTGGTCACTCCGGCGACGCACATTGTGCATCACGCGAAAAACCCCCGGTACATGAATCATAACTACGGCGCCATGTTTACGTTGTGGGACCGGATGTTTGGCACGCATGTGGAAGTCGACCCGGCTGATCCTCCGCAGCTTGGCACGACATTTGGTTATCAGACGCACGACGGCGCTCGAGCGCAATGGATATTTTTCCAGGATATTTTGACGGTTGCCCGCAATGCAAAATCGTTTGGCGACAAGGTTCGCGCGTTTGTTCGTCATCCGGGTTGGGCGCCGGAAGGAATGGTTTTTCCCAAGCATTCGCCTCCTCGATCCGATGCGGCCATTCCGACGATGACCAAAGTCTACATATTTTGCGCATTCATGGCGACGCTGGGGTTTGGCGTGTATTTGATGTGGCTCCGGGAGAAACATGCCGCTTGGATTTTGGTCCTGGGTGCGCTTGTTGTGTTATGGGGCCTTTCGACGCTGGGCGGGTTGCTCGACGGCCGCGAAGGTGCCGTTACGCGCGAGCGAATTCGAGTGGCGGCGACGGTGGCGTTGGGCGCGATGATTTATGTGAAGCGATAGTGGGGAATGACGGGACGAATCGAGAATGCTTAGTGGGCGAGCACCGGAAATTTTCGGACAAACCCCGTCGCTAATTCCCTTGTTACCTCATCGAGCGTGTTGGATACGAAGACCAAAGGTAGATGAATTGGAAGCACGTGAGAAATTGCACCTTAGGTTCAAAGCCGCCGCGGTTTGACACCGCCTTTGCGTTTGATTCCTGCGCCTACGCGGAAGATATCAGGCATGTTCACGCGATTGTCTTCAGTTCGATACAGCACAGCTAGTTCCACCAGATCATCGACGAGTGCTTCCCGTGTCCCCTTGCGGTACGGCTCTGTGCTGAATTGACGGGGGGGCAATTTCTGTGTGGCCATTGTGACTTCTTGGATTCGTTTCGGCGTCCACTTGGATGTCAGCTCTTTGGCCTCACAAGGGACGGTGAGTCCAGCGGCGGCTTCAAGCAATGGTTTGACCCACGGGTAGTCCTCTTTGATTTCGCCCACGCGTATGTCGGAAGCTGCGATGACGCCCTCTTTGATCGCTTCATAATGCAATGGTTTGTCGTGTCCCGCATGCCTCTCGGTCGTGAGTTCTGCCGCTTTCTTGAATGCCAAGAGAACGCTTCGCGGACTTACGCGCGATTCTGCGTCTGCAAGGTGGGTGGGAATCCAACCGTAGGTCAACCCCCGTCGCCAATTGCTTCCTACCCATTCTCCAGCAACGGCTTCAACGGCTCTGCGCAGCTTGTGTTCGTCCGTCGTGAATTCGCGAGGCAACACATAAATTTGTTCGTTTTCACGCCATCGGTGGTTCGTCAAACGACTGATAAATTTGCGAATGATGGGTCCCGCTCGGTCGCTATTGATGAGGTGCATAAAAATCAGGCCATACAAGTCAGCGGTTGGCCATTTGAGTTCAACTTGCGAATGGTTGAGTTTAGAGCTGTCCCTGAATTCCCAGATTACATTGTCTTCGACCATGTCGGGTCGTAGGAAAAACTTCGTTCGAATCGTCGAGAACCCACGACATTGGAGCGCTACACGCAGAGCTCCCGTCAAGAGTTCGCGCGTGCTTTCCCAGGTGGGTGCCAGCCGATCCATCGCGTCGAATGCAATCAGCAATGTTGTGCCTCGCTTCGCGAATTCTCTGTCGCAATCCCCAAGAGCAGGTCCCCATTGCGCCGAATTCTCCGCTACCCATTTGGTTGCCGACTCC
>JBGAOI010000355.1:0-7478 GCA_044221885.1 Polyangium sp. (in: bacteria) | reverse complement strand
ACGATGATCCGATTCGAAGATGACCTTGGCCAGGGAAAGTGCAATATCGGGTCGTAATGCTTGGAGTGTCGCCATGAACTGCTGCGCCAAACTGGGATTGCCAGCGTTTTGCATGGCCACAGGCGCAAACCCACTTGCCCAAGCATAATAGTTCGTCCGCATGGCTTGATACAACGCTTCCAATTCCGCGGGTACGAAGCCTCCAACGTAATCGACATCATTCAAGTACCGCGGCGACGCGCCGACGAAAATGAGCTTGCAAAATGCTGATGGCTCTTCGATGGCCGCCAAAAATCCGATCATGCCGCTCATGGAATGGCCCACGAAATTTGCATTCGACACATCGAGGTCGTGGAGCATTTCCAACATATCAAAGGCATAACTGCGCAAACTCCGATAACGATGTGGACTGTATCCGTCGATCTCGGAACCACCACACCCCATGTGATCGAACAGAACAACACGATACCGCTTGGCTAGTTCACCGACTTGCCCGCGCCAACTAGTCTGATCCGTGCCAAAGCCATGAGCCAAAACCATATGCTTCGTGCCGCTGCCAACAATGTGCACATGGTTGCGCTTGATGACCGACATTGCTTCATCTCCCCAATCATCGCCTCGGTCGAATCAAGGCATGTTGGCTCGCGTTGAAAATGGCCCTCTACCGACGCAAAGATACTAAAATCGTTCTCGACGTTTCGTCAAGCGGGATTCGTCGGGCGCTGAACCGCCGCCATGTTCTCGCACAATGTTTCGAGCGCCGTGACGACGCGTTGATGATCTTCTTTGGCCGCAATCATCAAGGCCGGCAATTCCGCCATTGCTTGCGCTTTGATCGCAGTTTCCACTTGCGCCATCTGCGTGGACAACGTTCTCGCGCCAAATGCACCTGACGTACCTTTTAAGGTATGCGCCAAACGCTCCATGGTCGCCATATCGCCGGTGGCGAGCGAATGCTCCAACGATTGGAGCATTTTCAACGAATCCGCAATGAATTCGCGAACGAGGGTGGAAAGTGTGTCGTCACCTTCGAGCGCACAAACCGCCTGAAGAGCTGCAAACGCCCCCTCGTCGATGATCACTTCGCCAGCGGGCACGAGTTGCGCTTCCGTACCCGCTTGCCAAGCATCTTCGCTCGCCGGTTCAGTCGGCTTGTGTACGGCGCTTCGTTCCAAAAGACGCATCAATTCATGTACGCGAATGGGCTTGGCTACGAAATCATCCATTCCCGCAGCAATACACGCTTCGCGCCCCTCACGCATGACATCCGCGGTCATGGCCACAATACGAGGTTTTCCGAGCCAAGGCCCAGGACCTCGCAATCGCCGAGTCGCTTCGAGACCATCCATTTCCGGCATTTGGACGTCCATCAAGATGAGGTCATAGGCCTTCGTGGATACGGCATCGAGCACTTCCTGGCCGTTGGCCGCAATATCGGCGCGATATCCGGCCCGCTGAAGCAACATCAAAGCAACTTTTTGATTGATGACATTGTCCTCGGCGAGCAAAATTCGCAATGGACAACGAGTACCCAAGGTCGAATCGATAGGAATCGATCGCGGTCCACGCGACGAACGATGTGGAGTATGCAGCAATGCGCGCATCACCCCGTCGAACAGCGTCGACGGTTTTACCGGCTTGCTCAAACAAGGTGCGTGCCAGCGCTTGGCGACCTCCGACGGCACGATATCCGACGCTGTGACCAAAAGAATCGGCATATCGGCCAAATGCGGCTCATTTCGCACGATATTGATCATTTGGTACCCATTCGTCTCGGGCATTTCCAAGTCAATCATCAACAACATGAAGCCCGCGCGAACATCGATGTGCTCGATTGACACGGCGGGGCGAAGCATAACCAACGCTTCTTCCGCAGATCCAACCATTTGTGGTACGAGACCAAAAGACTTGAGTTGTTCGGCGAGAACCGAGCGTGTCGTGGCATTGTCGTCGATGATGAGCACGCGTTTTCCTTCGAGATCCCGACGCGCATTCGCCACGGCGTCGAGAAATTCACTCGCAATGGGAGGAGCCGCTGATGTTGGAATCGTAAAATGAAATGTCGTACCCGTACCTTGCGTACTTTCCACCCAAATCGTGCCCCCCATCAACTCCACAAGACGCTTGCAAATGGCCAATCCCAAACCCGTACCGCCGTATTTGCGATTGATCGATGCATCCACCTGCGAAAACGTCTGGAAAAGTCGGCCCATTCTTTCGGCAGCAATACCAATGCCGGTATCACGAACAGCGAAATGCAAATCGAACTTTTCGCCCGCGGAACCTCGATCCGCGCTAACTTCGACCACCACTTCACCCGAATCGGTGAATTTGAGCGCATTGCCGACGAGATTCACCAAGATTTGACGCAATCGCGTGATGTCGCCAAAAACGTCGGGTGGAACTCGTTTGTCCACGACAACCGACAACTCGATGAATTTCTTGCGCGCTAGTGGGCCAATCAAATCGATGACATCATCCAAGCAATGGCGCAACGCAAATGGCTGCTCCTCGAGATCCATCAAACCAGCTTCGATTTTGGAAAAATCCAAGATATCATTGATGATCGTGAGAAGCGCGTCCCCACTGATGCGAATCGTCTCGACAATATCGCGCTGCGCCGAATCCTGCAAACTATCGAGCAACACGCCCGTCATACCCAAAACCCCATTTAATGGCGTCCGAATCTCGTGACTCATCATTGCCAAAAATCGACTCTTGGCTGCATTTGCTTGATCGGCCTCGAGACGCGCCGCTTCGAGTGCCATGTTTTTCGCTTGGAGCTCCGCGCGTGCCCGCTCGCTGTGCCGCTGTCGCGCAATTTCCGCATTCACCCGTTCGGTAATATCGACAGCAACCGCCGTAATACCGGTCACTTTACCATTGCTGGCCACAAGCGGGTCCACACACAAATCGAAATGCGACAAGACATCACTGCGCAAAACCGTCACGTCCTCACGGGCAGGTACACCCAAATCAAGCACGCTTTGCTTGATTTCCACAATGCGCTTGGCGTACTCCTTTGGCAAAAGTTCGTCGTCTCGTTTTCCAATCGGATCTTGATAAAAGTGCCCATTGTAGACGCGGACAAATCGAAGATTGGTGTCTTGGTCCGATACCAGCGTATTCGTCAATTCAAGAGCCCGTTGAAAGCGAGCCAGAGTCAATTGAAGCGCGCGTTGCGCTTCGACCGTCGGCGTCAGATCGGTTGCAAAAATGATGGCCCCCGTCGCAGCTCCCTGCGCGTCGTTCATCTGCCGGAATGACGTGCGCAAGGTCCGGTGTGTGCCATCAGCCAGGATCAAATCGACAATCGGGTCGACATAGTTACCCCGCATACGCGTGGCAAACCGAGATTTCATCAATGCCGCAGATTCGGGCATGAGAAAGTCATAAACCGTACGCCCCTTCATCGTTCCCGATTGATATCCGATGATTTCCTCGAACCGCACATTCGCGGTTTCAATCTTGCCGTCCATGCCGACCACGGCAATACCATCGTGAGACAAATCAAAGATAGCGCGAAATTGGGCCTCCTTGTGTTCGAGTTCCTCGACGATTTTCTTGCTTTGCGTTACGTCCTGAAGAACGCCAAAAAACCGCTCGATCTCGCCATTTGCATCAAAAATCGGACGGGCAACGCTGTGAATCCAGCGAACGCTACCATCACGCAATCGAACGCGATATTCCGTCTCATATTGCTGTTTCGCAGCGTGAGCAGCCCAGGCTCCGCTATGCAATCGTTTGCGGTCATCTGGATGCACAATCTCATAAAATTCGTCAATCGTCGGCGCCGGCGCGCTCGGATCGTGCCCCATCATGCGCGCAGTTTCAGGTGACCAATCGAATGTACGTGGCCCCTGCATGATCCGCTCGAAATATCCCAAATTCGCCAGTTTCGCCGCATCTTCGAGGTTCACCTGCTTGGCACGAAGCTCCTCCTCGACATGTTTGAATTCATCCACCCGCTCATGCAAAATAACGACGAAAGCTCGACTTCGATAATGAAATCGACTGCTCCGTAGTTGATACCAACGACGTTCCGTCGGCAAATCACACACGTAACACATGTGAAACGATGAACGCTCTCCGCGCAATACACTCTCGAGTCCGTCACGGACTGCTTTCGCCGCACTCCGTTCGGGTCCCTGAACGTTGCCACACACGGCAAAGTAATTGCTTCCAATACCACACGTCGCTTCACTGCCACCATTCTCAATTCCAAATGACCGCCAACGCTCGTTCACATAAACAATACAACCCAGCTCGTCCGTAATCGCGGCAATCGCATCCACCGAATCGAACACGGCTCGAAAGAAGGACTCACGCCCAGCTAACTCCGCCCCCTTTTGTGGAGCAAACATCAGAACCAAGTGTCCAAGTCGACCGCCAAGAAATTGGCGAATCTGCAATTCAACGGGTACTTCTTCTCCGCTTCCCAAGACCAAGAAACAATCCCGACGTAATCGCTGCAACGCCAAGCGCGACAAGTCTTGGTTTTCCTTGACAAGGCCCTTGAACAACGTCGCAACATGCACACCGACAAACTCGTCCACCGGCCGCCCCAAATGACCGGCCGCAACGTCATCGATGTCGAGCACCAAGCCAGCAGAATCCGCAATCACGACGCCCGCATTTTCATGGTCAACGTCGCCCGTGAAACCTATCGGCAAATCGTTCATGAAAAAACCTTTGATGGCTGCGATGCATTCAGGCAACGCTTTCGCGCCGCTGAGTCTCATGCGCCGAACCACACCCTGTCAAGGGTCAAGTCCCCGAAGAGCAAAATTCTTGACTATACGCCACGCGACGTTGCGCGGCAAACGAAAAGATCCATGGACTACAGAACGAAATGACCAAGCCATTCCACAATTGCGTGGAGCGTCACACGACACTTTCGTGCGCATCAATCAAGAAGAATGGTGATGGGGGCGGGGCAACGAAACGTCTGCATCGAGATTCCAGCGCCTCGCTCCAAATCGCGCCACGCAAAGGCGACGCACTCGGCGATGGCCGGAAATTCGTCATTCAATGGCTTTTCCGCCTTGTTTGACGTTGTCTTTCGTAAACATTCGCGATCCAAGCGTCATTGTTTTCGCAGGTTTTTCTCCACGCATGATCTTTGCCGCCGTTTCAATGGCTTCTCGGCCACCCGTCGGATATTGAAACGTGGCGTCGAGAATTCCCTGTTCCACATACGCCACACCTTCATGCGGCAATGCATCAATGCCGACGAATTTCATTTCTTTTTCCCGCCCCGCAGCTTTTGCCGCCAAAAATGCCCCATGCGCCCCAGGATCGTTGTGCGCGTACACCAAATCGATTTTTGGCAGCCGCGACAACGCAGAATCCATTTCTTTGCGCGCTTCAGGCTCCAGCCACTTCATATCGGCTTCGAACGCAACTTCGATTTCGCTGCCTTGTAATGCTTCGCGAAACCCCGCATTCCGATCCTGACCAGGCGTCGAAGTCATGAGGCCCTTCAATTCGACAATCTTGCCTTTCCCACCGAGCACCTGTTTGACCCATTCCCCCGCAGCTTTGCCAATTTTCTTGTTGTCCGCTCCAATGAACGTCGTGTATTTGTCCCCGAGCACCGCGCGGTCGAGCACAATCACTGGAATACCCGCCTCGAAAACTTTCGCCACGGGATCCGTCAAAGGCTGCGCTTCCTTGGGACTGATGATCAGCACATCCACTTTGGCTTGGGCCAATTCTTCGACTTGCGCCCGCTGCTTCAAGGTATCGTTTTGCGCATCCCGCCATGTCACCTCGAATTCGGGATGTTCGAGCGCAGCGGCCTTGATGTCCGCATTCATCTGCACGCGCCAAGGTTCGCCCAAATTGCATTGCGACACGCCAATCGTGAATTTCGCTTTCTTGCCCGTCGGCGTACTTCCTGCTGCCGCCGGAGCAGGCCCAGCATCGTTTCCGCCTTTACACGAAGCCAATAACAAAAACGCCGTCACGCCCAACATTCGACGCGACAGTCCCCAATTCTTCTTTTCGCTTTGCAATGGTTCCTCCCGTAAAACTCGCGTTCTCAACTTCGTCCAGTTTTTTGCGCCAACACCGCCAACACGACAATCACGCCCGTGAGCATCAACCGGCTCGCTTCGGCCACCGCATTGATGCTGAGAATCTTGTCCAAATACCCAATCGTGAGCACCCCGAGCAACGTGAGTCCCACGCCGCCGCGTCCCCCCGACAAACTCGTACCGCCCATGACGACCATCGCAATCGCCGTCAATTCATATGTCGTTCCCGCTTCGGGATCTCCCTGCTGCTCCTGCGCGGCGTGACAAATCCCCGCAATCGCCGCACACAATCCGCACCACGCGTACGCCGCAATTTTCGCCGTCGCCACCGGCACTCCGGACAATCGCGCGGCCTCTTCATTGCCCCCCACCGCCAGCCAATTTCGACCCATACGATGATATCCGCATAAAACGCCAACCATCGCCGCCATCACCAAAAAGACCAGCGTCACGACCGCAATGCCTCCACCGGCAAGCTGCGTATCGAGCGTCCGAAACAGCGGCGGCACTTCGACATATCGCATGACGCCATCGGGACCCGCCACCGCAGTGGCCACCTTCATCCCGCCACTGACAGATTTCGCCAAACCTCGGGCAAACACCATCATCGCCAGCGTCGCCACAAAAGGCTGCACGCGGGCAAACGACACGAGCGACCCAGAAATAGCTCCACAACCGGCCCCGACAGCAACACCCGCCAATACGCCAATCAGCCCAGAAAAACCCCAATGCATCACGAGTTTGGCCACGACAACCGCAACCAGACCCAACATACTTCCCACGGCCAAATCAATGCCGCCCGTCAAAATCACCGGCAAAAGGCCCACAGCCAAAATTCCATGCACGGACATCTGTCGCAATGCCCCCACATGCGTGCCCGATCGATAAAACGCCCCTTCGGCCGGAAATACCACCCCCAACGCCATGACGAACACCAACGCGAAAATCGCCCGCGCCAGAGGACTCCGCCAAAAAGGACCCTTCGCCAACGAAGAACGTTCCGTCATGCCCGAGCCTCGACTTCGCCACCCATTGCCAACGCCAAAAGTCTTTCGGCCGTACATTCTGCAGGACGAACCGTCGCCACAATGGTTCCTTTCCGAAAAACGAATATACGATCACACACGTCCACGAGCTCCTGTGCATCGGAACTCGCCATGAGCACACTCGCGCCACGCGTCACGAGCGCCCGCAAATGCAGGTACATCTCCGCTTTCGCGCCCACGTCCACACCCCGCGTGGGATCGTCGAGCAAAAGCAATCGCGGATCCGCCACGAGCCATTTTCCCAAGACGACCTTTTGTTGATTGCCCCCCGATAATTCCACAATCGCTCGATCCAACGCTTCTTCCGCCAGCATCGTCCGTTTGGCCGCGTCTTTCGCCACTTCGCGATCCTTTTTCCGGCCCAACCAGCCCCTCGGCGAAATGCGCGGCAAAA
>JBGAOI010000354.1:0-7499 GCA_044221885.1 Polyangium sp. (in: bacteria) | reverse complement strand
TGTGTTCGCAGCATTCTTGAATTTCAGATCCAGGAAATTTTTCCAAAGGCCTCCCGGAATGTTCGTCCCGAATCCTCGATAAAGAATCCGCCCCGCTTTTTCTTCCTCGATGTATTCGTGCGTTCGCACATAACGACTTCGGTACATCACCCGATCGCCTTCGAATGCAAATCGCGTCAAGAACCCATCGCCATCAAAGATGTGCCCATAAGGAACACCCGCGCGTTCAAAACGCCCTGGACCATTCCGAACAAGCACGCCCCGCATCGCCGAAGGAATGGCTCCTTCAATGACGTCGAGCGTCACATCCGTCACTTCTTTCGCATTGTCATGCGCCCGGACATACGCGCTGGCCCAATCGGTTTCGGTGTTGGTTTCCACAGTCCGTCGATGTTAACCCGAAAAGGCCAAATCAAGCGATGCAAAATGTCGCAATCGTACGGACTCATTCCGTTGGCGTCGGTGTCGACGCTTTCGCTTGAACATTGCGCGTCTGCCATCCACTTGGCGCCCATTGCAATGAGCCATCGGGCATGTGCAGCAGTTTCGAATGCGCATAATGCGCTCCTGTCGGAGGAACTTCCCAACGACCGCGCTGCCACACCCAACGGCGCCGATCCCAATTCCAAGATCCGTCAATCCAGACAACGCGATTGCCCGGTTTTGCCGTAATGATTTCCGCGCGTGGCGCCGGTGGCGGATACGGAACGGTAATCAAATTCGTGTTTTCATTCGGACCCATAGGCGGCAAGGGCACAGCCGATTGCTTGCACGCCATGAAAAAAAGCCCAAACAGGATCAAGTATCGACGGATATCCACGATACGTATACCTCGATGACTTGCCGACCGAAAAACAAGAATTCGAGCGTCGCGAGCACGAGAAATGGTCCAAACGCCATGCGCGCTTGACCCAATCCATCACCCGCTTCGGCCATCAATGGATCTTTCGCCAATTCTTTTTCGACTTCCGCTCGTTCGTCCGGGGACATCTTTTCGAGCTCTGCCAGAAGTTCTTCACGCTCCTTGCGTACAGCTTCGGGTTCCTCGATTTTCCCCTGCACCAGCAACACGCCAATCGCAGCCAGTGTTCCTTGCACCGCGCCTGCACAAAGCACGACGATTGCGCCGATCCACCCAAACCACGCACCCGCAAGCATCAAGAGCTTCGCATCACCAAGCCCCATGCCCGCACCACCTCGAATCATCGGGTAGATCACGACAAACGGCAGGAACACCACGCCAAACCCAACACCTGCCCCAAGCAACGAATCGACGAACGTCATGTCGCGAAACGAAGCTGTCGCGATGCCCAGAACCGTTCCGCCCAACGTGATCGCGTCGGGCAAAATCATGTGTTCCAAATCGATGAACGCTGCCGCCACGAGCCCCAACGCGAGCGCCAGATCCACGACGTAAATCGCACCAGCTCGAAGTAGCGGCGTGCTCGGCGGAAGCTGCAACAAGATCACATGCACGATCGCCACCGACAACACGCCACCGATGGCTTCGACGAGCGGATATCGCGGAGATACTTTGACGCCACAACATCTCGCCTTGCCGCGCAACATGAGCCACCCGAAGACCGGAATGTTGTCCCAAGGTCGGATGGGTTTTTTGCACGCCGGACATTGCGAAGGCGGATGCACGACGCTCATGCCTCGAGGCACGCGATGAATGACGACGTTGAGAAAACTGCCCCAAATCAGGCCGAAAAACAGCGAGAAACCGTAAAGGACCCAGAGAGGAAAGTCGCCGAGGAACAACAAGGGACGTCGAGCATAGCGCGCCCTTTTGGACGACGCGCGCTTCCTCTGGCATAACCGCTCGAGTTTCACTTTCACGTCGACCCGCATGACCTTCATCACGTCGAAGACGTTCGTTTCGCTCTGCTCCGCACTGCTCGTCGTTGCGGGTTGTCGCAGTGGTTCATCAACCGATGCATCCGCTGGCGACGCAGGGCCGAAAGAAGTTCTCGCGACGAAAGGAAAAGTGCTGGAAGCGGCTGAAAATCAAGCCGATCCGGATGCCGGCACAAAACCCCAAGCCGCGAAAAACGAACGCATCGACATCCCCAAAGGTTCGTTCGTTGCCGGCTCGGTCCCCGGCGACAAAGGTCGTGATCCCGTCCTCGAACCTGCTGAGCTCGAAGTCGACCTCGGCTCGTTCACCATCGATCGCTACCTCTACCCGAACGATCCCAACAAGCCTCCGGTCACGGGCGTGTCCCGCGCAAAAGCGGCCGAGTTGTGTGAGCAAGCGGGAGGTCGTTTGTGCACCGAGCTCGAGTGGGAAAGAGCGTGCAAAGGGCCGGAAGAAACCACGTATGCGGGTTCGTCCGGATGGGACGCCAAGTGTGCCAAGGAACCCGCTGCGTGTGCTTCGGGTTTTGGCGTGCTCGGCATGGGCGCGGCGCTTCGTGAATGGACGTCGAGCGATGTGATGCCCATCGAAGAGATGCAACCGCGCGCGGCTGCTGTGCGTGGCGCTGCATCGAGTGCCACGGGCGCGGATCATCGTTGCGCGCATCGCACTGCCATCGATCCCACGGCCAATGCGCAGGACCTTGGTTTTCGTTGTTGTCGAGGCGCTCCAAACGCTGTGCAAATCGCCTCGCCCAAGTGGGATCAGACGTACAAGCGCGTCGAAATTGCGCCGAGCGATTTGGCCGAAATGTTCACGTCCGTGCCGGCTCTCGCGGCGCTCGACAAGAACTTCACGTACTTCAAAGAACCCGATGACGTGAACGTCGTCCTTGCGCGTGCGGATGCTGGTGCTGCTCCGCCGAACACCGTGCTCACGACATCCGCGTTGGGATGGAGTCCTGTGCCTGGCGAGCAGCTCGTGGTGGTTGCCGGTCGAGCGGGCAAGGATTCGTTCATCGTGGCGATGCATCGTTTGCCGAAGGATCGGTACCGCATTGCTTCGACGCTCGTGCTCAAAGACGAACGCGGCCCGGTGGTGCTTGGATTCAACGGGTATGTACGAAAGCGTTTGTCTTGGGCAAGCTGTTGGGATTGTCGTGGTGAAAGTGGCAACGTGACCTACAGGGATGACGGTCGAGTCGTCATCACGCAGAAATGAGTGCGGAAAGTTCGACGGGATTGCCGACGTCGTGGGCGATTGTGCTCGGCAGCTGCATCATCTCGCTGGGACTTTATTTTGGGCTACGTGGCCGCGATGGGGTCGGGCAATCCGCGGATACGCCGATGGCGACTGTTCCGCGTCAAACGCCAGTCGCTCCAACGCCTCGAACGGCTCCGGACACCTTGCGTGTTTTGCGCGAAGCAGTTGCGTCGCTCGATGGGCACAAGAAATCGCTTACGGAAAAGTGCCTGGCTCCTTCGCTTGCCAAAAAGCCAGATCCTCCGCGCGTGAAGTATTCCTTCGACATCACCTTTGATGCGACAGGCGTCCCCATTGCTCGTGGTGTCATCGAGGATCGAGCCACGGCGCGGTCCGAAGTTCTGACGTGCGTCAGTGACAACTTCCCGAACCTACGTGTATCGCCGCCCGGACAAACGGTCCGTGTGGACGTACCTCTCGAACTGCCCTGACGTTTGCGTTTGGATTCAGGGCGAACAGAGGTAATCGCGGTAGTGGTTGTAGTACTTCACGAGGCGTTCGGTGACGTCTGCAAACTCGGAATAGTCCAGCGATTCCGTCGGAAGTTCTGCACAAAGAACCACTTCACCTTGTTCACCTTTTGCAAACTTGGCGATACGCATGTCCCGGTTGAGCAGCAACAAGCGGCGCGGAAGTTCGGCTGATGCGCGGAAGCCTTGGGGCAACACAGGCAGCAAAGAAAGCAGCACCCAGTGTTCGCTACATTGGACGTAATACGGGGGCAACGAAGCGGCTCCCGGTCGTCGAGGCACGACGCGAAGCATTTTATCGCCCTCGGGCTTCACGTCATAATCGAGCTTTTCAAGCCACGCCCGGATCGTCGCGACATCCACCATCGTGGGCAAGCCTAGTACATCGGACGGAAAGTTCGTAGCGGCTTACGCGTTTTGTTTGTCATCGTGGTTCAACACCAGCTCGAGCGTCATGAGGTTCTGCTCGTTGCGTTGCACCGTCACGCGACTCATGGCCGCATTCGCGGCGATTTGCGCGCAGTACAAAGATAACCCTCGGCCAAACATAGATTGCAACTGTCGACTTCGTGACAGCTGAGGCGAGGTGTCTGGAGACTGCGGGCGGACCGAACACGAAATGCTCACCCGCAGAGGATTCTTCGGTGCAACGGAAACGATGATCGTCGATCGCCCGACAGCTCGCTCGATGGCAAACGCCAAGAGATTGTCGAGTGCTCGTTCACAAAGCTCGGGGTCTTTTTCGACAAACACTTGACCCATGCGACAGATGGCATCGAGTTTGAGCTTCACTTCGGACGCGTCCGCTTGGGGTGCGAGTCGTTCGATGGAGCCCATGGCCAAGGCGACAGGGTCCATCGACACGGCTTGGATATTTGGCGGATTGGGCTGCCCCAACGTGCTCACATTGCGAATCAAGCGGCGCATGATGTCGCACAGCATGCGCATGTCGGAGAGCGTTTCGGCGACATCGGGCGATGCCGACGACTTCAGCAGATTCTCCAGGAAAGCCAGGTTTGTCCCAAGCGCGGCCACTGGGTTGTTGAGGTCGTGCACCATCACCGCCAAGAGTTCGGGCAGAGTCGCAGAATCGTTGGGATCGGACATGGCATCCTTTGCGTCGTTGCGTCGCAGCAGGCCGAGTATCCGTGGAACGAGCGCGCACTACAAGCTCAGCACGACCTGTTCGCCGTAAGCCGCGATTCTTGATTCAAGAAGCGTGAGCAATGTTGCTCGCCGCTCTTCGAGAAGCATCAACGTGCGTTGCGAGAGGAGCCACGAATCGAACTTCCCAGGCATGAAAATTCGCAAACATCGTTCACGATCGAGTTGCACGAGTGAGTCACGCAGTGTCTTGGGAAACCGCATCACGGGTTTGAGTCGGTCGAGCAATCGAGTTTCGCCGCTGGCAAAACTTTTTTGCGGAAAGGCTCCGCCGTTGTCGGCGAGCACGATTTCCGAGGCACCTTCATCCAGTTGCACACTTCGTCGCAACACATTGCCGGACAAATAATCGAGCACGATCGTTTCCACGTAGTCGCGCAAAAGCGCCTTGTTTTCGTTGGGCAATGGTTCGGCGAGTGAAACAGCGTTTGCCCAGGAACGAGCCTCCGGAGCTTCTTCCAGGACGATTTCACGACGGGACATCATGCGCCATGCAGTCGACGCATCACCACGCGACGGAGCCATGAGCAGCGCGTCGACCGTGCCGTCATTTTGAATCGACGCATGCGCCGTCAAATACGTTCGCGTTTCATTGTCGTTCGCAAACAAGTCTCCGAGCTCCCCCGTCGTCACACGTCGGATCACCGTTGCCGGAACCACGCGCATCTCGAGGGCTCGAGCCAATCTTTCGAGCGCCAACGGTCTGCGCAGAGCAATGGGCTGTTGATCGAGGGCGAGAGCCAGCATCACTTGCGCCGAACCCGCAGAATCGGGGCGTTCGAGTGTCGCCTGGAAAAACCCTGGTCGACTCCAGCTTTGCACGGCCATGGCTGTGATTCGCCCCGTGCGCAGTTCGCGGTGCACGGAATCTTCGAGTTCGCGTCCTGGTGGCGTGAACTTCGTGGAGATTGTGCTGCTCGGAAAAACCTTCGCCGATGGTGCTGCCGCCGTTGGCATCACGGATGAAGTTGGAGCGGCATTTTCGTGCCCCGCAGGAGACTCACGCGAGCATCCGCAACCAACCGCAATCAGGACGAGCAGCAGATTCGAACGCACGGCCGACGCTCACACTCCTACACGCTCGTGCAAGAATCGCAGAAGGCGCTCGCGCACGAGTTCCCGACGTTCGAGCGGCACGATGTGCGTGCCATTTTGAACCATGAGCAACTCGCCTCGAGGCATCGCTTTGGCCATTTCTTCAGCGTAACGCGCAGGCGTGAACGTATCGCGATCCCCGCCAATCACGAGGGCCGGCACGTCGACATGGGGCAACAAGTCCACCGCGGAATGTTCACCTGCGGATCGCAACATACGCAGAAACATCGGCACATCGATGTCGCCCATGTGTTCGAGGTACGGCATCACGTCTTCGTAACGAATGGATCGATCGAGGTCTCCCGTCATCATCGCCAATCGAATCGCGACATCCGCAGGAACTCGACCCCAAAGAGCGCGAGCAAGGTCCGGTCTTGCATCGACGCGTTCAATGAGTCGGGGAAGGAGTTTGGCCAGAACGTCCGTGCCTTTGAACGTGTACGTGATGCGTCCAGGTGCCCCGCAAATCAGCACGAGGCCGCGAACTTTTTCGGGACGAAGTCGGTACGCTTCGAGCGACACCTGGCAACCCATCGAGTGCCCCACGAGCACGACAGGTGGGTCCCCGAGCGATTGTCGAATCGCATCGAGGTCCTGTGCATGATCAGCAAGTTCGATTCGTGTCGGGTCGGACGGCAGACTGCTTCGTCCATGCCCGCGATAATTCCAATGCGCGACCGAGGCGATGGGTTCGAGGTCTTCCCAGAGGTATTTCCAAATAAACCCGTCACAAGCGATCCCGTCTGTCAGGACCAACCAGACGTTCCCCGGACCTTGCCGTGAACGCACGAAGAGACGCGTTCCGTCGGGACCTACGGCAAATGTTGCGTACGGGGGTCGAGAAGAAGGAGGCCGAGTCGTCAATCGCCCATGTCCTCATCGACTTCGTCGACGCTCGGCAGCTTCTTGATGTCGAGTCGTGCGAGCTTCCAAGCTCGTTGCACCACCCACGACAACGAGCGGTCGAGGCGATTGGCTTCTTCTTTGATTTCCTGGAGCATCGACTCCGGGAAGTAGAGGCTTTGTTTGCGCTTGTCGGACTTCGATGCCTCGTTGTTTTTCGCCGCCGCGTCTTTGTCGTTCATGGGGCTCCTAAGGCTCCAGGTAGCTACACCCGCGTACCTTAGCGCACGTATGGCGACTTAGGAAGAGGGTCGAACTTTGGGGCGGAGTTCGCCGTGGAAGGGCGGGCTGGGACAAACAGCGTCCGTGCAGGCGTGTTCGAGGGTTCGTTCTGACGATCGAATGCAGCATTCTTGGGAAAACTGCGCAATTACACTTGGACGAACGGGTTGATCCATTTGGACGAACCAATTTTGCACAAAATTCGTGTTGCCGGTAAAACTTCAGACCTCTGATTCCACGGAAGTTGCCCTCATACCCATCCGTCGCCCCGCGCGGGGGTTTTTGAGGTTGTCTCGCAACTCGCGATGCCCTTCGTCACGTACGCACGCGCGGGGTTAAAACCCCGCGCTACACAATAAAAAGTCCTTCGCTGCCGCTCCGGACTGCCATTTTGTGTTTTGTTTCATCAACGAGATTTGCTCTCGTTGATCGAATGAAACGACATCTCGCGGTGAAACCATGAAGCCAGTCCGGAATGGTAATGAAGGACTTTTTATTGAATAGCCCACGGTTTTAACCGT
>JBGAOI010000353.1:0-7524 GCA_044221885.1 Polyangium sp. (in: bacteria) | reverse complement strand
GTCAGGAGCTTTTCGACGGAGCCGGGCATGATTCCGCATGTCAGCGCCTCCTGAAGCAGAACCGCCATCGTTGCGCCTTCGTCCACAAACAGGCGGACATAGCCCTCGGGCTCAGCCAGCGCCAGGGCGCGAGCGAGCGGCACAAGCGCGCGAAGCGAGTGGAGCTGCGGACAGTTTGTCCGAATCGCGGATGCGGCAGATTTACGGCGAGTACGTCGCGGCGAAGCGGTCGGTCAAAGAGTCGACGGCGGGCGTGACGTTCGATGCGTTGTCGAAGCAGTTGCGGCAGCAAGCTGAGAAGCTCGAGGCTTCGCATCCAGGGCGCAAAGTCGACTACAGCGTGGTCATGAAAAACGGCAAACCGACGCTCAAGCCGATCCTGCGTTGATCGACGTCCGACGATGCCTGAGCATCGCGTTGAAGAGAATCGGTGATTGTTGGTGATTGATTGGAGGGCAAACGATTCGTCAGCGGTGCATTGAGCCGCTGCGCGAGGGGCGTTCCGCGCGGATAGCGCGCCGATTGACGCGAGGCGGGGGCGCGGCGCATTGGCAACGCAGAATGGCGCAAGCCGTTCGATCGGCGGCGCGCATACGCGAGCACAATTCGCTGAGGTCATCATCGGAGTCGACGATGTCGGCCTCTTGCGGATGCGTCGAGCTTGGCTCGTAGAGGATATTGTCGAGAGCAACCCATCGTCCGCGGTATTCCTCGGACCGACACATTTCGGGCCACGTCATGCGAGCGGCCGCGTGCTTACTGCCCATTGCCTAAAAACGACCTTTCGCTCCGTTGGTTCATCCAAGCGGCACGAGCAAGATCGCAAGATGGCGGCTCGTGCTGGGCAGACGACGACGGTTCGTCACTGCGAACGACTTGGGAATCAGAGCTGTGGTTGCGACGTTTCATCGCTGGAAGGTGCCTTTTTAGCAGTTGCGTCAACTGCGCGTCAAGCGTGCGTCAAGTGTGCTGAATCGGTGCTGCGTTGTGGGGACGGATCAGCCGCATGACGATTGCGGCCGCGTTGAAATCACTTGCACTCTTTGGGCAGAGCGTCGCGACCGGCTGTTGCGCCGATGGATGCAGCTTGCATGGCAGCGGCTTTGGCGCCGCATTTCTTCGAGGCGACTTCGCGCGAAGCCGATGTGTTGATCGCGGCGAGTGCAGCGCTGCGTTTGGGGCCTTGGCAGTTTCGATATTGGGAAACCGCCATAGACGTGTTGGCGCCACGGGCGAGGGTGATCGCGGCTTCACACGCTGCGTCGGCCTTGGGATCGACCGCTGGCTTTGCCGTGTTGGTGGTTCCGGGTGACGTTGTTCCACCGCTCGTCGTCGATGTCGACGTGCCCGTTGCCGAGCCTGTTGTGCCGCTCGACGAAGTCGGCGAGGCGGTGGTACTTCCTGACGAACCTGCAGGAGGATCGGAAGCGACGACAACGGAGGTTGGTGTTGTTGCGGAAGGCAACGTGAGCACTTCGCCATCGTTACCGGAACTTTTGCCGCGGAAGGCGAAGATGACGCCGACGATGCCGATCAGCGTCACGACAGCGATGCCTCCGATGATGGGGACCATGTTGTTCGACGTAGGTTTGCCCGCGGCGGGAGGTGGTGGAGGCGCTGCATACGCAGGAGCGCCCATACCTCCCATGCCTCCATGCATAGGCTGTTGATGCGTTTGCATGTGCATCGCGGGCATGGGTTGCGGCGTCATGCTCATCGCCGCGGCTTGTCCTGTATCGACGACCGTGCGTCCTGCTGGCGCTTGCATTGGTTGCTGCACAAACAATGGTTCGCCGATCTGCGTTCCGCCTGGACGAGCCCCTGGCATGCTCTGCATTTGGCCGCTCGGCATGCTCTGCATCTGACCGCTCGGCATCGCGCCCATCGACATGCCAGCACCTGCGTGCACAGCTTGTTGACCGGTCATCGGTGCGCCGGTTCGAGTGGCGCCGAGGGCGAGTTCCTCGAAAAACTGTTTGACCGAGGCTTGGCGTTTGTTGCGGTCTTTTTCGAGGCCGCGAAGGATCGCGGCGCGCATCTTCGGAGGCACGTTCAAACCGATCGGAGTCATCTCGAACGGAAACGGTTGTTGCGTCAGATGCTGCGTGGCCCAAGCCCACGGCGTGTCGGCTTCGAAGGGCAAACGTCCTGTGAGCATCTCGTACGTCACGACGGCGAGCGAATAGATGTCGCTGCGACTGTCGAGCTCTTGGCCACGAAATTGTTCGGGGCTCATGTACGGCGGAGTTCCGAGAACCGTGCCTTGTTGCGTGAGTTTTTGCTCTTTCGAATCAGGTCGCTCCGCGCGTTTGGCGATGCCGAAGTCGAGCACTTTGACGTAGTCGTCTTCGCCTGCGCGTTTCGTCAAGAAGATGTTTGCGGGTTTGAGATCGCGGTGCACGATGCCTTTGTCGTGCGCTTCTTGGAGTGATCCCGAGGCTTGTCCGATGATGCGCTCGACACGATCGGGAGCCATCGCGCCGCCCTTTTCGAGAGCTTCTTCGAGCGATGTTCCAACGAGCAACTCCATCGCGATGTAGAGCTCGCCGGTGTTGGTTTGTCCGAAGTCGTAAACCTTGATCGTGTTGGGATGTTCGAGTTCGGCGACCGTTCCGCATTCGCGATTGAAGCGAGCGAGAACTTGGGGGTCTTTCGCGTATTGTGCGAGCAGCGTTTTGACCGCAGCTTTACGCACCGTCGTGCCCATTTGCTGTTCGGCGGTGTAGACCCTTCCCATGCCACCTTCGCCGAGGATGCTGACGATGCGATAGCGACCTCCGACGATGGATCCGAGAAGCGGATCTTCTTCAGAAGTAGGTGTTGGAAGAGGAGCTCCGCACTTGGCGCAGAAGCGAGCTCCATCGACGTTCGGA
This sequence comes from Polyangium sp. (in: bacteria), assembly GCA_044221885.1. Classification (GTDB taxonomy): domain Bacteria; phylum Myxococcota_A; class Polyangia; order Polyangiales; family Polyangiaceae; genus Polyangium. The sequence continues at coordinate 4,651 of JBGAOI010000353.1, read as the reverse complement.
TGGTTGCAGGTGGGACACTCCATGATGCGTAAGACCCTCTACCCCATGTCTTCGTTCGCCGCCCACTTCGAAGTTCGTTGTTTGGTACGAGGGCGGTGTGTTGCGAGTGTTGTTCGACGGAGGATCGCAACACGAAAGCAGGGAGTGCAAGAAGTTGGCACGTTGGGCACGAAGTCGCGCGACGAGTTCCAACGGTTCAGCGTGGACGAGCAGTGAAGACGGATGATGCAGAGATCGCGACGGTTCCTCAAAGCCGGCGTGATGCCGAGCGGCAAAAACAAAACGTACATCAACTCTTGACATGTCTTTTGCAAGGGGCTAAGAGCCTGCTCCCCTTCGCCGGGACTGGTCTGTCTTCGAGGAGGACTCGCTGGCGTAGCTCAATCGGTAGAGCACCTGCCTTGTAAGCAGGGGGTTAGGGGTTCAAGTCCCCTCGTCAGCTCCATCAGGGTTCACGATGGGGAACAACCCAGAAGACAGCACAGTGGACAACGGCAAGATCTAGAGGTAGAGAAGAGCAGAGCCTAAGCGGACAAGACAAACAGCACGCAAACGGGACAAACCCGAAGAAAGTTCGAGATCAAATCGTTTGCGAGCAAAGTAAAAATTCGGAGGGTTGCCCGAGCGGCCAAAGGGAGCAGACTGTAAATCTGCCGGCGATGCCTACGTTGGTTCGAATCCAACACCCTCCACCGAAACACCACACGGTGTTTCGACCGATAGGGTCGGATAGTTTGTTTGAAAGCGAAGCAAAGGTAAAACCGGAGCTTCAAAGTTTGCGGGTGTAACTCAGTTGGTAGAGTGTCAGCCTTCCAAGCTGATCGTCGCCGGTTCGAACCCGGTCGCCCGCTCCACCGGCCCTTCATTGCCCACCTAGCTCAGTTGGTAGAGCACGTCCTTGGTAAGGACGAGGTCGTCGGTTCAATCCCGATGGTGGGCTCCGCGATAGAAAGGAATTGCTCGCGAGACCGACTGGGTCAGCAATCGTCAGGAGACAGCTCGATGGCCAAAGAGAAATTCAATCGAACCAAGCCCCACGTGAACGTCGGCACGATCGGACACATCGATCACGGTAAAACCACGCTCACGGCAGCTCTCGTTAAAGTTCAGTCGGAAGACAAGCTTGCCAAGGCGATTTCGTATGCCGACATTGCCAAGGGCGGTACCGTCCGTGACGAAACGAAAACGGTGACGATTGCGGCGGCGCACGTCGAGTACGAATCGGACAAGCGTCACTATGCGCACGTCGATTGTCCCGGACACGCCGACTACATCAAGAACATGATCACGGGTGCAGCGCAGATGGACGGCGCGATTCTCGTCGTCAGCTCGCTCGACTCGGTCATGCCGCAGACGCGTGAGCACGTGCTTCTTGCGCGTCAGGTCGGTTTGAACCACCTCGTCGTGTTCCTCAACAAGTGCGATGCGGTGGACGATCCTGAGATGCTCGATCTAGTCGAAATGGAAGTTCGCGAGCTTCTCAACAAGTACAACTTCAACGGCGACAATGCGCCGGTGATTCGTGGTGCTTCGCTTCCTGCGCTTCAGGGCGACGCGACGTGGAGGCAGTCGATCAAGAAGCTCCTCGAGGCGCTCGACAGCTACATTCCGGAGCCGGTTCGCGACATTGACAAACCCTTCTTGATGGCCATCGAAGACGTGTTCTCGATCAAGGGTCGCGGCACGGTCGCGACGGGTCGTATCGAGCGTGGTGTCGTCAAGGTTGGCGAAGAGGTTCAGATCATCGGCTTCAAGGACACGAAGAAGTCGGTTGTCACGGGCGTTGAAATGTTCCGCAAGCTCTTGGATCAAGGCCAAGCGGGTGACAACGTCGGTTGCCTTTTGCGCGGTGTTGAGAAGGACGAAATCGAGCGTGGCCAAGTTCTCGCGAAGCCGGGTTCGATCACGCCGCACACGCACTTCCTTGGCGAGGTGTACGTGCTCAAGAAGGAAGAAGGCGGCCGTCACACGCCGTTCTTTACGAACTATCGCCCGCAGTTCTACATCCGCACGACGGACGTGACGGGCACCGTGAACTTGCCCGAAGGCGTCAAGATGGTCATGCCGGGTGACAACATCACGATGAACATCGAGTTGATTGCTCCGGTTGCGCTCGAGGAGCAGATGCGGTTTGCCATTCGCGAGGGTGGGAAGACCGTAGGCGCTGGCGTGGTTACCAAGATTCTGAAGTGATGGTGGTGCAGCGGTGCAGGTTGGCGAATCGTCCAAATCGCGAGACAAGAAGCGGGAAACGATTTCGTTGGCCTGCACCGAATGCAAGATGAGGAATTACAAGACGACGAAGGCTCCCGATCGTCACATTGAGATCAAGAAATTTTGCAAGTCGTGCAAGAAGCACACTATGCATCGGGAGACGAAGTAGACGTTCCGCTCGGACGATGGATCAAGCGGATTGAAGGGGTATAGCTCAGTTGGTAGAGCAGCGGATTCCAAATCCGCAGGTCGGGAGTTCGAGCCTCTCTGCCCCTGCTGGGGCCCTTGATCCGTTGTTGTAAAAGACGAGACAGGGCGCCTCTGAAAAGTATTCGGGTTGATCGTTGGAACTCAAACGATTGACCCTCATGGTCGAGACAAACGGCGATGGCGACACGAAAAGAAAAAGAAGCAGCGCGGAAGGGTAGCGAAGATGCTGCCGACGAAGCTGCTCGCGACGAGGGGGCGGAAGCTTCGCTTGCCGTGCGTGAGTCATCGGATCTCGACACTGCTGCAGACGAGACCGAGGAAGCGAACGAGGAAGCGAACGACGAATCGCAGGAGCGGGGCGACGAGCAATCGGACGAACTTGCGGAGGGTGATTCGGAGGACGCGATTGCGCGGCAGTTGGGTGCGGACCGTTATGTGATGGCTGGGTTTTTTGCTTTTGCCATTCTTTCGGGGTACGTGCTTGGCAAGACGATTCAGACCATTTGGTCGGATCTGTCGGGTCGCGATTGGTTCAACCGAGCGTTGCCGTCGTTGGCGTCGGTGGCTGAAGAGAGCCGCACGACAGTGGCGATGGTGTTGGGTGGGCTGATTTCGGTGGTCGTGGTGTTTCGGACCTATCGACGTCCTGATGTGCGAACGTGGACGGACGAGGTGGCTTCGGAGCTCATGAAGGTCAAGTGGCCGACGAAGAAGGACGTCACGAACTCGACGTTGGTCGTAATTGCAGCAAGTTCATTTGCGACGTTGTACCTAGCGTTGCTCGACAGGTTGTGGTCGTTCGTGACCAGCATCGTCTACAGGACCGGGAGCTAGTCCGTTCGGGAGCCACGAATCATGGCGAAGAAGTGGTACGTCATTCACACCTACTCGGGATTCGAGGCGAAGGTACGCGATGCGCTCCAGCAGCGAGCGAAGCAACACGCACTCGATGACAAGATTGGTGAGATCTTGATTCCGAGTGAAACCGTCACGGAGAATCGTCCTGGGGGCAAGACGCGTGTGCGTCAGAAGTTGAGCCTTCCTGGGTACATTTTCGTGGAGATGGATATGAGCGAGGTGGTATGGCACCTCGTGAAGGACACGCCGAAGGTGACTGGGTTCATTGGGAACCAGACGCCTCAGGAAGTGCCGGCTGCGCAGATTGAAACATTGCGTCGGGGCATTGTCGAAGGCGCGGTCAAACCCAAGCCGAAGCTTTCTTTCGAGGTGGGCGAAGAAGTTCGCGTGCTCGACGGCGCTTTTGCCAACTTCACGGGCACTGTGGATGACGTGAAGATGGACAAGCAGAAGCTGAAGGTGAAGGTCTCGATTTTTGGTCGCCCCACGAGTGTGGAGCTTGATTTTTCAGCCGTGGAGAAGCGTTGAAGAGCGCTGTCGAGCGGTAGAGAACAGTTCAGTTCAATTCCAGAACATACGGGTATTTAGCAATGGCGAAGAAGATCACCGGGTACGTCAAGCTCCAGCTTCCTGCGGGTAAAGCCAATCCATCGCCGCCGGTTGGTCCTGCGCTCGGACAACATGGTGTGAACATCATGGCGTTCTGCAAGGACTTCAACGGACGAACGGCTTCGCAAGAAGGCATGATCATTCCGGTCGTGATCACGGTGTTTTCAGACCGTTCGTTCACGTTCGTACTAAAGACGCCACCGGCGTCGGTACTTTTGAAGAAGGCGGCGGGACTTCCGACGGTGAAGAAGCCTGGTGCCGGTTCGAAGGAGCCGAACAAGGTGAAGGTGGGTCAAGTGACCCGCAAACAACTGCAAGAGCTTGCACAACTGAAGATGCAAGACATGAACACGACAAACCTCGACTCCGCGATGCGGAGCATGGCGGGCACGGCCCGTTCGATGGGCATTGCGATCGTCGACTGAGGACGTTCGTCGCGTCAAACACGAGCTGTCGTACTCGTATTTGATGCTTGTGCTTTGTAGTCGTGTCGCATAAAGGAGCACCCTCTCATGATGAGAGGAACTAGCACCACGGTTGAACGGCGCACCGTGGGAGGCGAAAGCCGATAGGGAACAGGAGGGCAGATGCCGAAAGTCGCCAAGAAACGCGCTGCGGTCCAAAACTTGGTCGATCGCACGCGCAAGTACACGCTTGCCGAAGCGTGTACGCTTGTGAAGAAGTCCGCTACAGCGAAGTTCGACGAAACAGTCGACATCGCGGTACGGCTCGGAGTGAACCCGCGTCACGCCGATCAGAT
>JBGAOI010000352.1:0-7534 GCA_044221885.1 Polyangium sp. (in: bacteria) | reverse complement strand
CACGAGCCGTAGATCAAAACCTTGCTCGAACGGATGATCGGGTACGCCCCGGAACCGCTCGGCAAACGTTTCGGCGTAACAATGCTTGCAACCAGGAGAGATTTTGGTACACCCTCGAACGGGGTTCCACGTGGCGTCGGTCCATTCGATTGCACTTTGGTCGCTCATAGGGTACCCCCGTAGACGTAGATGATTCTGTTTGGATTGACAAGAGGATTGTTCAAAAGGGAGTTTTCAGAACTTCCGCGAATTTTGGCGGCACGAGGCCTTGAAAGATTGAACCGTTTTACCGCGGCGAGGTTCGTCCACGCCACGTCCACGCGCTCAATCCTTCGGAGGATGCCACCCGGCAATGACCCAGCAGCGCCGAGCTTCCACGATTTCTACGCGATTCAAGCGGACGGCGACGATAGTGGCCCTCCCAATCGCTGTCTTGCCCAGAATGGTATCTCCCGCCAAACTCCACTCGAAATGGTCCGTCCATGATTGACGCCGCGGATCGAATAAACGCACCACTTCACCCGTAATCGGATCCGTGGCCGCAATTCTGTTTCCCTTGTGATCGTTGCACATTGAGCAGGCCAGCCACAGATTGTCTCGCGCCTTCGGACCACCCAACGATTCCGGAATGATGTGGTCCATCTCCATCGGCGTGCCCGTGATTCGTGCCGACGTGCGTCAGTATTCGCATCAATGGCGTTCGTGAACAGCAACCTCTTCGCGAAGTGCTTTCGCGATGTAGCTACGGCTCATTCGTCCTCGAGCAGCTCTGCAACATCATGGCCGCGTTGCTTCAGCAACGCTGCCGATCGAGCACGAACCAGCATGGTCCGCGTGTACTCCTGCATGAGCGTTGCGAGCGATTGCGTTTCGGATACCGACAGCCCGTCACGCTGGCGCCGCAGGTGCAAAGCCTCGATTTCCGCGGCCTTTTCTGCATCGAGACGCTGCCGAGCTGCCCGCCACAGGTCGTCATCGCCCAGCAAATGCAGCGCTGCAACGGACTCAGCCATGTCCGCCGGTAGCTCGACCGGCTCCTCTGGCAGCGACGTGTTGACAGCTTCGACGATCTCGGCTTCGACTGTCCGGTGCATGTAGCTCGCACGCCGCGCAAGCCGTTGGTAAAGCGGTTCGGGAAGATTGACGGTCACTGCCAGAGCTGCCATTCGCTTAGAGTACGCGAAGCGGGAGAAGAGTCAACATGCTCCAGAACCACCGTGCGAAATGAAAACACGGTAAGTCGACCGTTCCGAGGAAATGAGCAAGGAGATCATACCTGGTCGGGACCTGGACAGCCGCGCCGCTCCGTTTCGTGGTGAGCGGCAACCGGGGCGAACGCACTCCCGCGAAATCACCAATCAATGGAATGCCGGTTGACGCGTGTTCCTTTTTCGCCTATTCGCACGAACAAACTTCAACGACGAACTTTACCGGAGAAACCCTGCCCCGTGCGCTGCATCATGTTTTCATGGGCAACACTGCTGCATTGCGGTTGTGTGACCTCGTCGAAAACCGTGGTCGAAGCGCATGACACCAAGCCCATCGCCAAGCGCCCCCAGTGCAACACGAATCACTCCTGGGTTCGAGTCGTGGAACGGTCGATGAACGCCTTCACCGCAGAGTTTGCTTTGACCCGACGTATTCGCAACAAACTCGAAAGAACGCAATGTTTCAGGTTCTTCGCATCGATAAAGCTCTCGCCCCAATCCTTCTTTTCGTATTCGTTGGCTGCTCGCACGAAGCAACACTGCCGTCATCGTCTGCGGATGCAAAACGCAACGATGCATCCGCAACATCTCCGCCCGCACCCGACAAATCAGCGCGTTTCACCAAGCCCGACGGCTCCCCTATGAACGTGGCCGCCGACGGAAGTCTCGTGGACGGAGTTGTCGTCGCTCGTTGCGTCATCAACGAGGAAGGCAACGTGGAGCAATGCAAGATCATCCAAAATCCGTTTGCAACGGCGAATGAAGACTTCGTCGTGGTCCTGCAGGCACAGCGACTTGCCCCCGTCGTGTTCGAGGGCAAACCTCAACGCGTCAACTATACCTTTCGGACGCGGTTCAAAGGAGCAGACGATTACACCAACGATTTGCGCAAACTCTGTCACGTGCACGAGATCACCGGCAAGTCGCATGAGCTAGGATTGAAGGCCGTCGCTCAATGGCTCCTCGATAACATCAAAACCCCGGCAGCTCGCAAGCGGCTGAGCGAATTGCCGACAGCAGACATTCCGGTTTGGTTACAAGCATTGCGGCGAGACGCTTCGGAAAAGGGAATCTCACCTTGCCCATTTGCAGATACGTGGGAGGAGTTTTTGAAACGTCCGGCTTCGGATGGCGAATCGCAGTAACACGAGGCTTCATGGATATCATCATTCCGGTAAAAAGACGCGTCATTTCTGCCGACCACACGCTGCAGGTGCAGTATCGTTGCGAACACTGTGGATTCGAGAGCGTTGCTCGTGCGATTGGTCGCGGCTCGGCAGCCACGGACCCTGAACTACCTTTTGCGCTTCCAACTTCAATGCGCAAGGAGGCCGACGCGGCGCAAGCGAAAGCCCTTGCGGATGCCAAAGAACAGCTCGCTCTCGTCCGTTGTGCGCGATGCGGCAAAAGGAACAGCGCGGATGGGGCTCGATACATGCGCATAACGAGACTCATGCAGGGCGCGGTGGCTGCGATATTCGTGACGATCATCGTTTTGATTGCCATCCAAACGCCTGACGATGCTGCCATTGGACTCGTCGTCGCTCTTCCCGGCGCATTGGCGGTATTTCTCGTCGGCTTTCTGCGCGGCCTACACGCTGACGTCTCCGCAACTCGCGTAAAGTTCCTTTCTCCCGAGGATCTTGCGGCCGAGGCCGAACAAGCCGCAAAACAACAAGCCGAAGAGGACGCAGAAGAAGCAGCCGCAGAGGCAAAAGCAGAAGCTCGCCGCGCAAGAAGGCACCGGAAGCGCGCAGCACGCACGCAATGACAAAATCGTGTTGAAAAGAAGACTCCAATGACAACTCCCGAATCGACCGATCGCGCAACGCCCACGAATGCTTATGCGCCGCCCAAATCGGCGCTCGTAAAGCCAACGGGCCCCGAAACGACCCCCGGTCAACGCATCGCTGGGATATGCTTCATTGTCGGCGCGATTCTCTCGATTTTCTGGGCAATCGCCGCTGCTCGCCCAGGAATCCCGCCATTCGAGGTACTGCGCATAAGCATTTTTTCGTGGCTTGTCGCATTCGCGGGTTCGTTCATACCCATCGCAGCCATTGGGATCGACATCGTGCTGGGCGCGATGCTTCTGTCCAAAAGGAAACGCGCCGTGCCGTTGGCCATACTGCGCGTCGTGGCGGGGCTCATTCTGTTTGGCTTGGTGGAACTCTGGATGGCTCGCGTCGAGAACTTTGATCCACTGGATGTGCTCTGGCAACTCATGGGAAGCGGAGGGTTGCTTCTGCTGCTCGCTCGCAATGCGAAAAAACCCCATAGAGTCATTGGAATGGCTCTTTTCGGGATCCACACCCTGGTACGCTTATGGGGAATGGGGGTCAACCTCACCGGTATTCATCCTCTTGCCACATTCGTCGAAAAATCGTCTGGAAATATCAATGGCGAGCCCGTAAACGTCGTCATTGGCAAAGCATTGCCGTACAAGCTGACTTTACCTTCGGACAAATGGTATCTCCGAACAGACAAGGCCCTTATCGACGACAATTCCGGTGCAGATCGGTGGATCTCGCGGCCCGACGTCGATGCTCACGTCATGGTCGTGGTGGAAGATGCGCCGACGGCTGCGCTCGTCCCCGACAAATATGCCGATACCACGGTCAAAGCGTTCAAAGGGCAACGTTATGTTTCGCTCCGTCAACGTTCACCTCTGCGCACACATCCCGAACGCGGACGCTTACAAAAGCTGGACGTTCTTGCGGAACGAACAGAATGGTTTGTCGGAACAGTATCAACGTATCAACGAGGGTTCATCATTTATGCATTCGCACCGCGTAATGTATTCGATTCGCTGGAATCGGAACTTCGCGGCATTGTCGAGTCCTTCGAACTTCCGCCGGACGAGGTGGGTCGTATTCCAGACGATTGGGAGAAGGATCCGGTGACCCATGTTGAAGGGGTTGCTCAAAAATACGCATTCACGGTACCATTCAAAAACTGTTTTCTCCGCAAAACCGACGCCGCGAAAAAGGAAAACCCGCGCGCAGACCGGTGGCTCGTTTGCCCGAACGACGGTGCGGAGATCATTGTCATTGCCGAGGAAACGAAGGAAGGCGTGATCAACGTCGAGACGTACACCGATTCGATCGTCGAAAACCTTGCACTCAACGCGAACGAGACGTTCCTTTCGCGTGAAGCGTTAAAATCGCGGCCCTCGGTGGGACGAATCGTGCACACCACGGTGTTGGCGGATGGTACGAAATACAAATATGTATATGGGCTTTTCGCTGAAGGTCCACGAGCGTTTCAAGTCATCGCTTATGCGCGAGCGGAATCGTTCGGCGAATTGAAGGAAGATTTCACCCAAATGCTCGAGCAATTCGAGCTGCCGCGTCCATGATGGCAAGGGCTCTCGAGCTCAAACAGCGGGGCCCCACCGTTACGCCAAGAAATCAAGCACTCTCCAAGCAACGCTTCGAGCAATATGGGGGAGTTGGGCGAGTCGCCTTTGGCGCGGACAAGCGACCCGCGCAACCCCGCTCATCCACATGCCTCACGCGCTGATTGGAAGATAGACTCGATGGGATTTCTGGGCTTGTGATGGTCGCTGCGCCTTCATGAAAAGACGGTAAGTCGACCGTTCCGAGGAAATGAGCAAAGGGATCGTACCTGGCCGAGCCACGTACAGCCGCGCACGCAACGCCCCCCACGTTGCGCGCTTTTCCTCAATGCACGCGCGGCGGAGGCGCCTCCATGGCTACCGATTCACGCTTCGGCACGGCATACCGATCGGTCAATTCATTTAATGACGCGTGCAGCTCCATGGCGATCCCGCGTTCCGCGCCATTGCCACCTTGATCGATAAGCCACGCCAAACCTTCAGCGACCGCGCCAAACGTTTGCACGCACGTTGCGACCGCTTTCGCCCGCCGCGCATGCGGAGCCACCACCGTTTCGCCATGACCCATCACGGTCGCCAACGCTTCCGTTGCTGCGGTGATGCCATTGAACCTTGCATTACGGCCAAACGTTGCCTTGGGAATGGCCATCACCCCCCCACAATCCGAATTGTTTTCCCTTCGTATTCGACGTCGCGCTGATAGAGCTTCTTCTCCCACTTCGTCTTGCGCATATCGAACAGAACGAGCCACCCATTTGCCAAGCCGAGCTTGTCCAGATACCCCGAAAGCTGCCTCATGGCTTGCGCTTCCGTGGATTTGTCCCGCCGAATCTTCACTTCTATTGCGTACCGAGCGTCATTCCATTCGATGAGCACAAGTTGCTTGAGCACGAGGTCGTCGTCGGTGCCGAGGAATTCTTGGAGGGTGGGTGAATGGTCGGTACGGGCGCAGAGTTCAAGGAAATTGGTGATGGATTCGTTGTTTCGTTCTCTCGCCCCTCGACCTGATCGCGATCACCACCGTTCCGTCGTCCCGGCCCCTAAACTGGAACTTGCAACGGACATGCGTTTTCCACTTCAAACCGACTCGCTTAGGGTGTAGTACGGCTTTGTGGAATTTCGCGCAGGGGAAAAAGTCGATCGCTACACCCTCGTCGAAGGGCTGGGAAAAGGCGGCCAAGGAACCGTTTGGAAGGTGATCGACCAGCTCGATCGGTCCCTCAAGGCGGTAAAATTCATCGACTTGACCCAATTGCCTCCAACAGCCGTCGAACGCGCAAGACGCGAAGCCAAAGCCGTCACGGAATTGCGCGACCACCCCGCAATCGTCCCCTGTCACGTCCTCTTCGACTTGCCGGGCAAAGACCTTCTCGGCCTCGTGTTCGACCTCGTTCCGGGCACAGCACTCGCAACCCTGATGAACGATCCGCGCATGACGCCACAACATCGAGTCGCCGTGCTCCGGCAAATCGCGTCGGCGCTCGCGCACGTGCATTCGCGGGGACTCGTGCATCGCGATATCAAACCGGCAAACGTCATTGTGACGGAAGCATTCTGGAGTGCGCCCGATCAACCGGGAACCATCAAATTGGTCGACTTCGGAATTGTTGCTCCGGTCAACGACGCCATACGAATCACGGTGGAGCATCATCCCATCGGAACAGCACCTTATCTTGCTCCCGAGTTATTGTTGCCTTCGCGCTGGCAATCGCCGCCGGAAAGATTTACCCAAGATATTTTTGCATTCGGCGTAATGGGATTCGACCTTTTGTCGGGTATGCATCCGACGGGACTGCCTATTCTCGCCAAACGCCCAGCATTTGCGAACGCCTATCAAGCCGCCGATGAAGGGCGACTTCGTTGGCCTACGGTTCCCCTGAATCATGCATTGGCCCCGATCCTCCATCATTGTCTGGCGCTCGATCCAAACCGGCGCATCACATCCGGCAGTGAACTTGCCGTCGCCCTGGGACTCGACGCGCCACCACGCTCCGCACCTCGAGCCAACGCCCCTTCGGCGCCGCAACTCGCGGCAACGACGGATCCGCATTTGCCGCCCACAGATTCACATGTACATCCGAGGTCATCAACCGCGGCATCCACCGCAATGGGATATGGCCCCGCGCAACAAAGACATGCGACTCGCTCGTATCACGAAAATGAGCCCATTCCCGCCCCTCCCCTCGAGAAACGTACGCATTCCTGGATCGTTGCGGCATTGGCGGTGCTGGCCCTCGTCGCCGTCGTCTTTTGGCAATTGGGACGATCCGGCGTAGCATCCAATGGTGACACAACGACAAACACATTTCCGTCACCGTCGTCTCGATCGGATTCGACGACGAACTCACCTTCGTCACTCGAAGAAAAACCTTGCTGCCCAGCGAGCGGTGGATGTAAAACGGAATGGCCTTGCGGCCCTGGAAAATGCGACGCGCGAATGCCCAATCGTTGGTATTATTTGCGCCTCACCGGTGTAGCGGGAAAAACCGCGAGCGACATCGGGAAGTTCGACAGTTTTTCGGACGATTACGCCGGGAGCCACCCACGCGGGCGGGTTTGCGTGCGTCGAGCCAATACGGCGGAGCAAGCAACCTGCTCGCTGCTCACGGACATTGCCGCAACGAACTCGGGCGATCGAAAAAAGCGCGCCCACGTCAGCACCGCCGACATCAACAATGGTGGATTGGAAATCTGGGTCGAGGAAAATGGAGTGTCCCTCCTCCGAGGTCAAACGGGGCAACCGGACAAGGGCCCATTTCTCATCACGGGACTTTGCGACGGAATCAAGTTGTATTTGGGTTCCAAGGCCACGTCGCCCATACGAGTCGGTGCTTACCTCGACCCAGGCTGAGTCATTTGTCATGGCAAACCATCAACTACCGCCCACCGAAGAAGAAACCTGGCCGCGAACGAATGCACCAGGACCAACGGGCGAACCTGTTTTCCTGTCGGCATTTCCGGCTCGCGT
>JBGAOI010000351.1:0-7541 GCA_044221885.1 Polyangium sp. (in: bacteria) | reverse complement strand
CGAAAAACATCGTTGTCCTTGGCACACTTGGCAATGTGGCCAATTTGGGGGATACGGGCAGCAGCGTGACGGTGCCTTCGTATGCAATTTCTCCGCTCGATGGGCTTGTTGCTCGGATGGGCGCGGGTGCGGTCAAGCATATACCCGGATCAACCCTTTCGGCAGCGGATGAAGCTACGATTGCCGCTGCTGATTGTGCGATTGTCGTTGTGGGACTCACGGCTGACGACGAAGGTGAAGCCATCAGCAAAATGGCCGCGGGGGATCGCGCTTCATTGGCATTACATGCGGAAGATATTGCACTGATTGAGGGCGTCAAAACCAAGCAATCGAGAACGATCGTGGTTTTGGAAGGCGGATCGGCTATCTTGGTCGAGCCTTGGATTCAAGGCACAGGTGCGGTCCTGATGGCCTGGTATCCGGGTCAAGAAGGCGGGCATGCCCTTGCGGACGTTCTTTTTGGTGACGTGAATCCATCAGGAAAACTGCCGCTTACGTTTCCTGTCTCGGAAGATCAATTGCCGCCCTTCATCAACGACGTGGACGTTGTGACGTACGGCTATTATCATGGTTATCGGCATGTCGATCATGCAAACCTGACGCCGAGTTTTCCGTTCGGGTTTGGCATGTCATACACGACGTTTTCGTATGCCAATTTGCGCCTCGATGCCGCCTCGGCCGGCGCAGCGGATGAAATTGCTGTCCATGTGGACGTGACGAACACGGGTGCACGCGCTGGAGAAGAGGTTGTCGAAGTTTACGTGGGAGTGCCACAGAGCGCCATTGAGCGGGCGCCCAAAGAGCTTCGGGCATTTGCGCGTGTTATGCTCGAAAAAGGACAAACCAAAACCGTTGATTTGACCATTCGTGCCCGCGAGTTCGCATATTGGGACGAATCAAGTTCTGCGTTTGTAGTGGAACCGACGACGTACGATGTCATGGTTGGTTCGTCGTCCCGTGATTTGCCGCTGGCGACCAAGTTGACGATTTTGCCGTGATTCGCGCAATGCTGTGGATTTTGCAGAACGCGTGAGACAAGCCGCTTGTACCGTGAATCGTGTTGATCGAATGGCGGGCTCACTTTCGTATACCAGCCGTAACGAAACATTACCTGCGTTCGGGTAGACGATCTGGCCAAACATGAGGGCCTTGACGGCGTGCGTGTTTTTTGGCGACGACGAACGGCTCGCAGGTGAGGGCGCTTTTTTGGCTTGCTTGCTCACGGAACAGGATGATACCACTTCCATGAGTGTTGCTTACCGTCCGGAGGTGTCCATGTCTCAGGAAAACCAACCGCATGTGGTACGTTGTCCCGAACCATTTTCGCCGCTATTTCGGGAAGCCGAGCGGATCATGGCTGGGTTTTTCGAGGAAATACAGCGTGAACCCGAGAAGGGGCAATTGACGATTAGCGGTTCGCGTTATCTCTTGATGCGGGCAGATTCATTCAGTTTCGAATTGCACGACGAGTTGCGCAAGACATTTGGCGAAGCTGGTGCGCGACAAATTCGCTACAAGATCGCGCGTGCGCTCGGGCGTCGTGATGCTCGTGCCTACCACGAGCGATTAGGTGTGACCGATCCGCACATGAAATTGGCGCTGGGTCCTGTGCATTTTGCGCATGTGGGCTGGGCATTCGTTGATATTTCCCCCGAAAGCAAACCGGCACCCGACGAGACGTATTTCTTGACGTATTCGCATCCTTATTCATTCGAGGCGGAAGCGCATTTGACGCATGGGTTGCGTTCGAAATTGCCCGTGTGTTTGATGAATGCCGGGTATTCGAGCGGTTGGTGTGAAGTCAGTTATGGCGTGGAGCTCGAAGCCCAGGAAATCACGTGTCGAGCGATGGGACACGCCGATTGCGTCTTCGTGATGGCCCCGCAAAAAACCATCGGCGGTTTTGTTCGGCAATACAAAGAAAAATACGGCGTTGCCTGATGACTGCTTATCTTGTGAGGTCTGTCTCATGGATGATCGTGCGCAGCGGCTGGAGAGACACCTCGAAAATGTCTATCTCGTAGCCAAAACATTTGCCGCAATCGAGATTCACGAACCAACGGCGATTGCGGATACTTTGTTATCGCTTGCCATTACGCTTCTCGGGCGTGAGCACGGTGTTCTGCTTTTGGGGAACGAAGAGCAGTTGAGCGTCGAAGTTGTGCGTGGTTCTTGTCGCGAAACCGCGGTACGCGAGGCGATGCCTTTGTGGAATCGCATAGCGGCTGAACAAATTGCGCAAGTGATCCCGCTCCGTGAATGCGCAGAAAATGGACCGCTGAAGCTGGAATTGTGCGCGCATGGAATTGCCGCGGTAGCCTTGTCCGTGCGCGAGCGTGTCGTTGGATTATTGCTTGTTGGTTCGACGAGTAACGAAGGTCCTTTCGATGATGCAGATTTGGCATTTCTTACCGCGATTGCTGCGATTGGCGGCCTTGCGCTCACCGCAGGAGGCGTGGTGTTGGCGGGTGTGAAGCTTTCCCAAGACCTCGAACAAACCGCCCTCCGCGAGCGAGGCCATGCCGAGGAAAATCAACGCATTATTGAAGAACTCGACACAAAGCTACAAGTTATCGGGCGGCAGCATCATGAAATAATGATGTTATCCGCCCCGATTTTGGACGTCGGACCCGACACGTTGGCCGTGCCGCTCATTGGTGCGCTCGATGCTCGCCGCGCCGATGAAATCATGGGACGATTGTTGACGGAAGTTGCCGTGCGTGGTGCGCGGTTTGTTTTGTTTGACATGACAAGCGTCGAAGACGTCGATCCGGCAATGGCTCATCATTTCGTCAAACTCGTTTCTGCGGTTGGTTTGATGGGAGCCGAAGGTATGGTGACGGGCATTCGACCACGTGTGGCGAAGGTGATGGTCGAGCTCGGTGTGGAATTGGGGCAAATTCGACTTTTGCCGACGTTGCGCCAAGGAATCGAAGCCGCCCGGGCGCAAGGGTCAATGGTACGTCAAGATAAACGGCTCGTCGTGGGGAAGTGAATTTCGAGTCATGATTTCGCAGCGGAATGTGTTGCATGATGGATTCGGGCAAGGTCGAATGCGTTAAGTGGATAGCACTTACCGTGACCCGGCGAGGCATCGATGACGAACGCCTTCGATACGTCTGCGATATCGTTTTTCCAAGGCTGGGATCTGCAACGTAGGACGCTCGGGGCTGGCAAAGCCCGTTGCCCTATTTCTTGCGCGTGAACTTGTCCTTCGTTCGAGGCTGCGCCAGCGATTCGCCGGGAATGCCCAAGCGTTCGATGGTTCCTTGGATCTCGTTGATTTGCATGCGCGGAGCGGGTTTGGCGCCGACGAACGTTAGTTCGATCTCGCCGCGGATTGTAAACGTGAAGTTCACCCGATTGAAGAGGAACGGCGCGTTTGCAACGGTTTCTCTGACCCGATCGACCGACGACAATACAGCCCAGGGGGCCATGAGGCGTTGGCGTGTGTCCGTAGGCATTGAGGCCTCGAAGTCCGGCATGTCCACCGTGACACCCAACGCTGCGCCGAGTACCGTTCGACCCAATACGTCGACCTCGATGGGCGTGGCGGATGAGGTTTTCAAGGCTGCCCATACGCTGATCACGAGTTTGACTTGGCATAACCGCCGCTCGACGTACCCCGTACGCAACTCGCCACGAACGGTCGCGACAACCTGGCTACCTGTTGCAGGCGCTTGGTAAAACTGAATGGTGCGAATGACTTGCCCGGCGGTTGTTCCGGGTTTCTCACTGACTTCGTAATCCTCGCCCAAACGCACCGCACATCCGGAAGGTGCTTCCACTTCGGTCAACACCGTTGAAGATGCGACGGCGGGCAGCACGAAATCCTTGTTGATGCCATCGGTGACGCCCGTGGTGGGAAGTTTGTGCATCGTGAGCACGTACGCTGGTGAACGAGCGCGAAGGAGCGCTTCTTCATCGGGGACTGGCGCCGGCGTCATGTTCATCCCCCAAACGCTGATGAAGTTCATCATTTGCTTTTCTGGGGGGAGCATGGAGGATGGGCCCGTGCCAAGCTCGAGATCTTTGCTGAGCGTGACGGCCTTTTTGATTGCTGTCGCGAATCGCGTTTCAATAACCTCGAGCATTAGGCCCCCATCGTCGAGTCGACTGGATCCAGCTCGACCCGGAGTTTTGATAGCGTAATTTCACCTGCCATCGGAGTTTTGATGACAACCGTATAGAAAGGAGCGTTCTCGTTTGGCGATTGCAGCCGCGCATCGTCCAGAAAGATGCGTCCTGTCGCATCGGGCGTCGCTTCGACTCGCTCGCCGTCGACCCCTACGCAAACCCACACTTTTATCTGCGTGACGGAGGGAGGTTTGTCGGCGTGAAATCGAGGACGATTCCAAGCAAATGCGACCATGGCGGCCACGCCCGTTGGAGCAAACCCAGTCCATGTGCCCCGACCACACTGATGAAGCGTTTCCGGAGGTGGCAAAGGTCCATTTTTAGCTTCGCGTTCACCGATATGCCAAAGCAGATGACCCTTGTCGATACGCACGACGATCCAGTACCGCCCCGCTTTCAGGCGCGCCGGTTTTGGCAAGACAAACGGAACCCATTGCGATGAATTGCTGTCGGCGGATAAATCAATCGGTAGGATGGCCCCGTCGATGGGCAGATCTGCCGGTCGACCGTTTTTGTCCGGATGGATGGCCAGCATGCCCGTGGCGATTCCCATTCCGCTGGGATCCCTCTCCGTAATGAGCCGCAGAAACAGATCGACAGCGTCGAGTTGTGCGCCCCCAACAGGAACGGTGAACGATTGCGCGGCGATATGGTCCATTCCCAGAAGATGCGACGTCGCCGGAGTTGGCGGGGGAACGAGCGCATTGTCGAGAGGCATTTCGCTGCGAAGGTTCGACGCGAGACGCATTTCGATGGATCGCACCGCGGAGCCATACTTCAAGGGGATTCGCACCAAAGTCTCCACGTCGCGTTCAACGGCACAACGAACTTCCGTCGACAACTGCTCGTCGTATTCGAAATTCACGATGGTCGTGCGTGTCGTCAAAGCGAGTTTTTTCCAAAGAATCCGACCCATCGCCGAGCTGCGAATAAAAAGGCGCAACGAGCCGCCAGTATCGATGGGAGGCCAAGCTGCTTTCAGAGCGGAAAGCAATTCATTGCGAAGGGTTACTTCTTGGTTGGCAGCAAGTAACGTGGTGTGGTTGAACAGGGGCGATTGTCCGTCGAGGGAGACGGTCAGATCGGGCGGACGGGAACCAGCTTCCAAGACGACATCGCTGACGGCGATACTCTCGATCGACGCGGGTTTCCATGCATCCGCATCCGGATCCACTTTGACGATCTCCACCATCATCCGACTGGCCATCAATCCAGGAAGCCGCTGTTCGCAATCGAGCTCCACATATTGGACCGGGAGCGGCGGAAACCACGGGCTCGGACCATCAGCAAGTTGCACCCGTCCCTTGAACATCTCCGGTTTGTCTCCGGTGACGATCGTGATCGAAGTCAGCGGACGCTGAACGAGCCAATCCGCAGTGAACCATTGGATCGTGCTGGTGGACAAACCGCCCTGACCGAGGTTGGTCGCAAACGTTGGTTGAAGGGTAAAGGTGTCCGTGTCGTCTGGCGCTTGCAGGGTGAGGATGGCCGATTGGACTGCCACGTGCGGAGGTATGAGCAGATCCACCTGAATACCGGCGGAATCGATATTCATCGGGCTCGACGTAACGTGGGCTTCATCATTGACTTTGATTTGAACGTCGCCGGTGGCCATGGGGATCCTCGTTCAGCTTTGCGCCGCGGGCGGCGGTTGTTCATTGGCGATGAGCTCACGCAACACCTGCATGGCGCCGCTGATGCGCAGCATGGTGTTGGTCAGTTGTGAATGCTGCGATTCGAGGTTGGCGAGCATGTTCTGGCCGCCTTCATATTCGGCTTGAAGCTGCTCGAGACGTTTTTGCAAGATTTCGGTCATGACCGCCTTCTTTCTGTGAATCAACCCATGGCAACGAAGCAAAAATCACGAGCAGCGCCATCGCCCTCGGCATTGCCGACCTTAATCTGGCAACCTGTCGCAGACGTGGTGAGTACAACCGCGTTGTCGAACGTGCTCACAGCCGACACGTCAGATCCGGGGTAAATTTGGGTTGCAACCACGATTGGTGTGGTCTTGAACTGCGGATCGAATGTAATCTCGTAAACGCCCACGATACCGGTCTTCTTTGACGTGTAACCAGCACCAAGAACGCTCATGCCGCCACTGGTGACGTAACCGCGGACGATCCTGAAGGCGTCATGTTGGTCGTCAAACGCGATGCCTTCTTTTGCGGTCAACGTGCCATTGGTCGTGAATGACTTGACGGTGAGATTGCCTTCGACTGTCAGCGAATTCTTGATGGTGAATTGACCACCAATGGTGAGCGAGCCCTTCACCTCGAGCGCTCCTTCGATGGTGACCGCTTTATTCGCCTTGAGCGGTCCGTTGACGGTGAGTGCGCCGTTGGCGGTGATGCCGCCGTTCGCGGTGAGTACATCACTGACGGTTAGCGTTTTGTTGGCTTTAACGTCGCCGTCGACGGTCAGCGCTTTCCTGGCCGTGATGTCGCCGGAGACAGACAGTTTGCCATCGGCCGTCATATCTTGGGTTACCGTGAGTGAACTCTTGGTGCTCAAGGCTCCGGTAACGACAAGCTCGTTGTTGATGGTGACCTGACCTCCAATGGTCAACGCGCCGCGGGTGGTAAGAGCGCCGTCTACCGTCAGCGTTTTCTTGGCAATGACGTTGCCCTCCGCAGTAAGTATGCCTTCCTTCACGGTGAGTGCGCCCAGGTGGGTGGAGCCGCCCTTGGCGTGGAATGCCAACTTGAGTGTTGCGTCGCTGGATCCTGCGCCAAAGATATCCAACGAATTGTCAGCGCTGTTGAATTCAATCTTGCCTTTGGCGGCGTTGGGTTCGCCTTCGCCAAACGTGATGCTGGGTTTCGTGCCGCGGAGCTTCACGCCATTCAAGACCACCGCAGGTTCGAATGCGGTGCCGGCGAGCTTTTTTCCTTCTTTCTCACCGGTATGGTTGTGGTCTTTGATCAGCGCCGCGATTTCATCGCGCATGCTCGTTTGCATCTCATTCCACTGTTTCGTGGAGAGCGATGTTCCAGGAAGTGCTTTGATCAGCGGGTCGGTCATGGTCAGCCTCTTGTCGTCGGTACGTGGTTGTCAATGCGGAGCATGATGAAACGCTGCGTTTCGAGGTCGCTGCGTATTTGAAGACCGACATCGTGTCGGATTTCGATCTGATTGAGGCGCGTGGGCAAAGGTTTGATCATGACGGCTGTGCTCCTGGGGCTCAACCGATGGCCATGAAAAAGAAATCACGTGCCTCACCCTCGCCCTTGCCATTACCAACCTTGATCATGCAACCTGAAGCAGAACAGATGAGTACAACCGCATTATCGCGCGTACTCCTTTTCTCTGCGTTGCCGCTCGAAAGTTGCGTTGCGACCACGACGGGGGTTCCATGAAAAGCCGGAGAGAAAGAAATTTCATAAACGCCAGTGATCGTGTTA
>JBGAOI010000350.1:0-7551 GCA_044221885.1 Polyangium sp. (in: bacteria) | reverse complement strand
CAAGTCTTTTCTGGCCGACCTGTATCTCGGGCGTCTTGTGAATCCGCAATGGCTAGGTGGACGTTTCGATGCCAAAATGTTTCTTTACCTCGTGGGCGCCGTGATGCTCGAGCTGTTGCTCATTTCGTGCGCTGCACATCATTACCTCGAACACCCGGCCGATCCATCGCCAGGAATGTTTCTTTACACGGTGCTCTTCAGCTTTTTCCTCACGGAGTATCTGTTTTTCGAGGAAGTGCATTTGTACACGTACGACTTTGTTGCGGAACGGGTCGGCTTCAAGCTTGGCTGGGGATGTTTGGTTTTTTATCCATTTTTTTATGGCGTTGGCGGTTGGTTTGCCGCCGATGAGCCCAATCCGCATGTTCACCCGGCTTGGCTTGTACTTTCCGGGGCGATTTTTCTGGCCGGCTGGATGTTGGCACGCGGTGCGAATTTGCAAAAATTCCGCTTCAAGACGCAACCCGAGCGCACATCATTTGGTCCATTCGAGCAGCGGGCGCTGGTTAATCAGGACAAACGCGTGCTGATCAGTGGATTTTGGGGCGTCTCACGACACGTGAATTATTTGGGCGAGTTATTGATGGCGACAGGGTTGGCGTTGAGCCTTGGATATCCCGGCAGCATTTGGCCGTGGCTTTACCCGCTGTATTATGTGGGGCTGTTGGTGCCGCGACAGATCGACGACGACAAACGCTGCGCGGCCAAATACGGGCCGATGTGGGACGAATACCAGAAGGCGGTGCCGTACCGCATCATTCCGTGGATTTATTGAGGTGGGGATGGGGGAGAGCGAGGGGAACACGTAGGGTGAAAATGGTCGCTCATCCAATGAAGGACTTCAACAGGGGCACTTTTCGCACATGCGTCGTGATTGCGTCGCGCATCCGTTCCGGAGCGGTTGCTTCAATGCTGCGCCAACAATCCAGACTTTTCTTGACGGCTTCCGAAACGAGCTCCTCGATTTGCTTTTCGGACAAACCAACGCGTCGAGCCAGCGGATGAAAGCTCGTTCGATTCACTTCCGAAAATTTTCGATTTCCGCCCAAGCCCAAGGAGAGCCGCGGAGCGCGGACGTCACTGTTCCAGCCCATTCGCGTCCACGCAATGGTGCAAACTTGATCATAAAGTGGCGTCAGACGAGGTCGTGCATCTTGGGGATGCAACAATGACCAATTTTTCAAATGCGCATCCGTATTTCCGCTGGCGATAACGAAGACCAAACGCTTGATATACTCCAACAATTCGTTATCGCCGCAAGCATCGAGGACCATTCTGGCCATACCATCGTGATTCACGCGGCCTTTTTCTTGTTCGGCATATTTGTCTTCGGGAAAATAATCAAAGACCTGCGCAAAATCTTCTTGGTGGATTCGACCCGCATCGGATCGATCGAAACGTCGAATCAAAAATGCGAATTCGTCTTCGGAGGCGGCAAGATGCTCGAGCTGCTTTACTTCGCATAGTCGCACCACACGATGATCTGGGACATCAAATCCTACGGCCTTGGCCCATTGCATGGTTGCGTATTCGACCGCAGCCAATTCGGGGTATTCTCCCGTTGTCAGTTTGATGATATAATTCCCATCTTCACCCTTGACGGGTAACGCAATTTTTTCATCGCGCAGGGACACCGAGAACTTGAGTTGCATGCCGGCAAGCGATGAGAAATAGATCGCGTCATTCGATGTCGGCCCGGAGTCACCACCTTCCTCCACCACTTCATCCGATTCGACGTCGTCTTGCGAGGGCCTCGGATCGCCGCTGATCACGACCGCTCCTGGGAGATTCCGGCCAAGTCGTGCCAGCAAGGTAAAACTCTTTTTCGGGTGGACGCCAATGGCGTCGGCCACGCGCGTGCGCAATTTCGTGTCCCGTTCGGGGAGCAGGTTCTCGAACCAAGCGGGCAAATACATACTCGACGAGCGGTGACCCATGACATGTGGCCGAAGGAGCCACGACAAACCAAGTGTGGGCTTGAATTGATTCGCAATCCACGTGGTGTCGCCGTAAAAATGAGTTCCACCACCGGCACGACGGCGAAGTTCGCCGATACGCACGCCATAGAGTTCGACAATCAAGGATTGTTCATCCATGGTCAATCCAAATAGGCATTGATCGGGGCCATCATGGGTTCACCAATACCCGCTCGCTTCCTCAAGAATGCCGAAACGAGTTGGATCAACGTTTCACCTCGCAATTGCAGGAACGCGTCGGCATTTCCGTCCCGCAATGCCGCAAGCATACGTTCATCGAGGACATGTGACCATAGAAGTGAAGCGTGGCGTTTCGGGTCGAGTTTTTCCAGGGTCGAGCTCAAACCTGATCGTGGGCCATGGATGAGGATTCGATTGGCGGCGGTTTTCCCGCGTTTCCGTGTGGACTTCCCGGAACAAATCTCGGTCGCCAATCGGTCTCCTTCGAGCAGCTCATACGGCGTTGCAATGCCACCATCCGATTCTCCGGGCAGGAGCGGCATTCGTCGTGGCTCGCGGTCAAGCAGTGTCAACACCTCCACTCGACTCTCCGCGCTTTCCAAGTCAAAAGGTCGTAACTCCCACCGTACTACCGGAGCTTTGGGCAAGTTTTCGAGCAAACGATCGATGCTCGTTGTGGGTGCATCCGCTTCTCGAATCTGGTCCAACTCCTCAGGAATTCGAGAAACCTCGGTTCTTTGATGCAATCCTCTGATTGCGTCAAGCCAAACCCAGCGGGCGAGCCGCATCAGATTCGCAACTTCGACGTGCGAATGCACATGAAAAAAACGCGTAAGCAGAATCAGAATCCCAGGGTAGGGAAGCAGGCAAATATGCGGAATTCGAGCATATTCTTGCAAAAAAAGCACAGCGCCTCGAATGGCTTGGCGCGCGTCTTCGGATGGGACGAGCTTGCGAAGTTGCTCCGAACCGAGATTTTCTGGACGCTCCATTGGATTCAATCCGCTCATCCCGAGAATGCATTTAAGAGCTTCGCCGCGCTCGAGTACACCAAATTCGCACGCCCGCACTTCCTCGGCCAACGCGTCGAGGTGTAAGGTTTCACGTCCTTCGGATGTTTGTCCCAGCAAAGCATGAAACACTTCCTCGGCGCGCAGGGGCATGCCCGTGGTATTGATGCGCATGAAAGCCGCACGAACTGGTGATTCATCGATAGACTCGATTTCATAGACAGAAAGGGAATATTCGATGATGCGCTGATGGGCGGCATCGATGACGTATTCGAGTGCTTCGGGAAGCTGCCGGGTTCGAATCCACTTATTGAGTTTGGCCGCATCGGTGAGAATTGTGAGTGGCACATCATCCGACCGGTGTTCCACAGGCGACATGGGCACAAAGAATTCATTCTTGTGGGGATCAAAGTGCACAAGGTAATCTTTGGCTTGGTTCGGAAGTTCGAGCATTGCAGCAGCGAGCGCCGTGATTCTCTGTTGGCCGTCAACAACCCATCGAGCATCTGCGGCCGCCGGGACCACAAGGTCTCCCGCACCAATTCTCAAATGGCCCGCCTCCGCTGGCCGTTTCCAAAGCAAAATGGATCCGATCGGATAACCACGAAGCAAGCTGTCAAAAAGATTAACGTTGTCTTTGGCGGTCCATCGAAGTGGTCGTTGAAAGTTTGGCAGGCGAATTCGCCCACGCTTCAGTTCGTCAAAAATCAGCGATTTAACCGTAAATGTACGGGCCTGTGCCGTTTGCTCGAGCACCGGGAACAGGTGGGCGTCAACGGTCATGGCCGAAGACTAATCACACCGTGATCCGTGACGCAACCCCAAAATTCCTGGATGCCCAATCTCCCGTCACTCCGCCGCAGCCGGTTCCCCTTCCGCCTTTTCGCTCGCCAATCCCATTTTCGCCTTCAGGTTCTCAATGGCCAGGTAAAACGCCGGGACCACGACGAGCGACAACAACGTCGAACTGACCACGCCGCCAATAACCGATATCGCCATTGGGGCGCGGAATTCGCTGCCATCACCGCGCGACAACGCCGTCGGCAACATACCCAGCACCATCGCCGCGCTCGTCATCAAAATGGGTCGCAATCGTTCCGGACCCGCTTCCAATATCGCCTGCAATGGCGATTCACCATGTTCACGTACCCGGACAATCGCGCGGTCGACCAGCAAAATCGCGTTTTTCGTGACCAGACCCATCAGCAAAATGATGCCAATCATCGCGCCCATGGCCATCGATGTATCCGCCAAGAAAAGCCCGAGCACCGCACCCACGAGCGCCAGCGGCAAGGTGAGCATGATCGTGAGCGGATGAATGAAGCTCTCGAATTGCGACGCGAGCACCAAGTAAATGAAGATGACCGCCAAGAGCATCGCTGTGCCCATCGACGCATTCGTATCGGTCATTTGCTTGATTTGCCCGTCGTAAAACACCGTCGTTCCAGCCGGCTTTTGCAAGGCGTCGATTTTCGGTTGAATCTCCGCCACGATATCGCCCAGGGTTCGTCCGCGCGGCGTCGCCCATATCGCAATTTGTCGCCGCCGATCCTCGCGCTCAATGACTTGCGGCCCTTCACCTTGTTCGAGCCGCGCCACGTCGGCCAGAGCCACCGCGCCTTTGGGTGACCACAGGGTCAGTCGCTGCAAATCGGCAGGATTGGCGCGATCTTCGGCCCGCATACGCACCCGAATCGGTACCTCGTCCTTGCCCTGACGTAGCTTGCTCGCTTCTTCGCCTTCAATCGCCGTACGCAACGTCATCGCCAATTGCGCCACGCTGATGCCTTGATCTGCCGCGCGTTGACGATCGACTTGCACTCGCATTTCCGGACGGCCAGGCGTGTATTTCACTTGTACGTCCGTAATGCCTGGTGCGGAACGTAAAACTCCACCAATCGCATTCGCGACCGATTCAATGTCGGCATACGAATCGCCGCGCGCCAAGATCATGATCGGCGCTTGCACACCGGCACCTTCGACGAACGCCGGATCCGTAATGACGACCGAAGCTTCAGGCAATGCACGCGCGATCTCGCGGACCTGATCCTTGATTTGTGACAGCGTGAGCGTCCGTTCGTTTTTCTTGGACGTGAGCACGCGCCACTGAACTTTGTTCACTTCGCTGTTGGGACCCAGCGTCGCGTACACCGTATGAACTTCTTTGTTCTCCAACAATTTCTTTTCGGCGTCAAACGATCGCCGCGCCGTTTCATCCAGCGACGTCGCGGCGGGGAACTCGACTTCGACCATCATTTGGCCGCGATCTTCAGGGTTCACGAAGTCCGAACCCATGAGGCCCAAGATCACGCCCGTGCCGATCAGCGACCCAAACGCCAAGATTCCCACGACGAGCTTGTGTCGAACGACCCACTCGAGCATCCCGCGATACGCATTGTCCATCGAGGAAAACAGCCATTCAAAAGGCCGCTTGAGCCACTTGAACGGGTCGTTGCCTTCATGATTCAACGACTTCGAGAAACGCGAAGACAACATCGGGTCAATGGTGAACGCGACAAACAGCGACACGAGCACCGCACCCGAAACGGTCAAACCGAATTGCCGGAAAAATTGCCCGACAATGCCCGTCATGAAGGCGACGGGGACAAACACCGCCACGATCGTCATCGTCGTCGCGAGCACGCTCAGCGCGATCTCTTTGGTGCCATTGAGCGCCGCGTCCATCGGCGCTTCGCCTCGTTCCAAGTGTTTGAAGATGTTTTCACGCACGACGACAGCGTCGTCGATGAGCAGCCCGATCGCGAGCGACAAACCGAGCAACGTCATCATGTTCAGCGTAAAACCAAGCACGTACATCAGGAAAAACGTGGCCACGACGCTCGTCGGAAGAGCCACCGCGCTGATGAGCGTCGAGCGCAAATCGAGCATGAAAATCAGGATGATGAAGATCGCCATCGCCCCGCCGTACCAAATCGCGATCTGCACTTCGTGCGCGTTTTCCTTGATGAACGTCGATTGATCCAAGATCAGCGACGTTTTCAAGTCTTCGGGAAACGTCTTCTCGAGCCCTTCGAGTTTGGCACGTACGGTGTCCGCCACTTCGACCGTGTTTCGACCGCTTTGCTTGATGACCTCGAATGCGACGGCTTCTTCCGTATTTACGCGAATCCGCGTCCGCATTTCTTCGAAGCCATCTTGCACATCCGCGACATCGCGCAGACGCACGGACGAACCATCCGGCGACATGGCCACAACGATGTCGCGTAATGCGTCGACTTCACCGAGTTCGCCCACGGCGCGAACGCTGATCTCTTTGACGCCGTCTTCGTAACGACCTGCCGGCACCGTCAGATTGGCGGCTTTGATTGCGCCCACGATCTGGGCCGGTTGCACGCGCAAGGCATCAATTCGCGCCCGATCGAGCTGCACTTTGACTTCGCGATCCGCGCCGCCGCGAATGTTCACCGCCGCGACGCCGTCCACTTGTTCGAGTGCCGGACGAATCACATCATCGGCAAAATTGCGTATTTCGCTGAGCCCTCGTCGGCCGCGTAACGTGTAAATCAACACGGGCACGGCATCGGTATCGAGCCTGGATATGACGGGTTCTTGAATGTCGTTTGGCAGTTTGAACCGCGCTTGTGCGACACGTTCGCGCACTTGTGTCGCGGCTTCTTGAACGTCCACATCTAGCTTGAAAATAACGACCGTCGTCGAAACTCCTTCGCGCGAAAACGAGCGCACCCGATCAATGCCGTTGAGCGAAACGACAACGTCTTCGATGGGCTTGGTGACTTGCGTCTCGATTTCCGCGGGACTCGCGCCAGGATAAATGATCGTCACGCTCACGACGGGAAACGCGACGTTGGGAAAGAGGTCCGTACCGAGCTTTTTGTACCCAACGACGCCGAGCACCAAAAGCGCAACGGCCACCATCACGGTGAAAACAGGTCGTTTGATCGCAATAGCAGAAATGTTCATGCCTACGCCTCGAACGTGAAATAATCGTCAGGACAAACTTTATTTTGCCGCCGGATTCAAGTCGATCGGCTCGCCTTCTTTGATCTCGCTGCGGGGACGCGCCACGACGCGTGCGGAAGCATCCAAGCCCTTGCGGACGTAGATCACGCCGTTTTCGCCGCTTGAATACGTTACTCGGACGAGATGCGCTTTGCCGTCTTGCACGACGACGAGTTCGTCCTGGGAACCGGGACGAACGGCTGAACCTGGCAGTTCCAAGGCGTCGATGGGCTCTTGCGCCAGAATATGCGCCCGGACAAACGAACCAGACAAGAGATCCGAATCCGGTCCGTTGGGGATTTCGGCGATGAGAGGCACGCGCCGGGTTTGCGGATCGAGCGACGAAAGCACCGAGATGACTTTGCCGGTTGTGTTGGATCCATCGATGGCGACAGTGGAGCCGACAGCGACGACCCGCGCGTCACTTTCGGAAAGGGACGCGGATAGTTTGAGCACCGACGTATCTTCGAGGTGGAACAGGGGTTCGCCCGGACCAACGATCTTGCCGATGCCTGCGGGGGCGCGCGTGACAAGTCCGGCAAATGGCGCGGTGAGCGTCGCATTTCCCAGCGAAACGGAAACGAGTTTTACTTGGGCGCGGGCTTGTTCGAGTTGCGCTGCGG
>JBGAOI010000034.1:0-24991 GCA_044221885.1 Polyangium sp. (in: bacteria) | reverse complement strand
ATTGGGAGCGTTGAGGCTTCCCGACGTATTGCCTTGCGCCAATGCTCCGCCAACGGCCACGTTGTTGACAATTTTCTCGAATACGCTGAGCGCCGGACCTTGGCCATTCGGACTCGATGTTGATGACGGCTTTCCGGATCCTGTTTTGGGCGCGGTGCTCGTGTTCGTTGAAGCCGGTCCCGTCCCTGCGCTACCCGTTCCAGCGTTTCCCGACCCTGTGCTCTGGGTCCATATGGCAGCCATTTCTCCAGCATACGCCATCATATCCAGTTCTCCGGAAGCTTTGGCGGTTGCATATGGCCTCGGCGGAGGTTGCTTTTTACACTGGAGTTTCGCTGGATCGTCGACAAACCAATACACAGTTTCGGGAGGCGCCGTTTCATCAAAGATAAAAACAATGTCGGCAATCGCTGCTGCTTTGACAAAGCCTTCGTAGGTATTGATGATGAGGTTTCCTGTGGAATCGTTGCTGGCCCACCGGTCAATCGTTGGATCTACCCCGGGAGGCCGCGCACAGACCCGTACTTCGCGTTGCTTTTTCTTGGCTTGTTTCAGGCTATAACAAGGCGCTTGACCCGGATTCCCAATGAGATGTCCTTGTTGCTGCGCACCCCCCGTACTTGCTTGCGCAGAACACGGTTTTTCCTCGCGAAGCGCTTCCAACGGTGCTGACCGTAGGGCCATATTTTCCTGACAGACCAAACCATACCCGTCGGCCATGGTCCGCGCATTTTCACGAGGTGCTGACGGGTCAACCGCAATGAATGCACCCGCATGCTCCGCATAATCGCGCAATTCGCTGGGCGTTTCATCCGTGACAATGTGGTCACCCGACGACCGCACCGCAAAAATCTTAACGTTATCTGGAACTTGCCACGGGCGACAATGCACATTCAGCGTCGCTGCCCGAGGATTCAGCGCCTGGAGCTCGGTCATTGTCACCCCACAACCGAGCAACGACGTCATACCGAATGCCAGCAGCCCACGAGCATATCGAAACGCCAACATGGAAAGCAGAACATCACGGGTCGCGGTGCAGATCAAGTCGCTTGTGGGGACCGAATTCAATCAATGCGCCCATTTCGCACTGGAGACATCAAAACCACGCCCGAATACGCCGCGCCGCTTCTTCCAGTACGTCGTCGTCTTTCGCAAAACAAAAACGCGACATTGTTTCACCCACCGGATCCCGATAAAACGACGTCCCCGGAACGCTCGCAATCTTGAGTTTGTCCAGAAGCTCCATTGCGGCTTCTTTGGATGTCTTCTTGCCCAAACGGCGAATGTCCGCGAGCACATAATACGCTCCGCGCGGGACATACGGATGCAGTCCCGCATCCGTGAGCGCACTGCATAAAATATCCCGCTTTTTTTGATAACTTGCGCCAATGCCCTTGAAATAAGATTCCGGCATCGCCAAACCCGCCACCATGGCGTGTTGCAATGGCGTCGGCGCACAAACGTAAAGCATATCGTGCGCGATCGTAATGCGTCGCGCGGCTTCCGGAGGCGCCGTCAAATACCCAAGACGCCATCCTGTCACCGCAAATGTCTTGGAAAATCCCGCAATCGAAATTGTGTTTTTCCGAGCATTCTTCCGCGTCGCTAAAGGTACATGCTCCAAACCATCGAAGACGATGTGCTCGTAAATCTCGTCCGTGATCACCATCAAATCATGCGCTTCCACCACGTCCGCCAGCCAATCGAGCTCCTCGACGCTCCACAATTTCCCACTCGGATTCGATGGCGTACACAAAACCACCGCTCGGGTTTTCTTGGAAATAGCTCGGACAAACGCTTCCCGATCGAAATCCCATTCCGGCGGACGCGTCGGAACCAATACCGGCACAAGCCCCATGGCAATCACCGTATTGAGGTGATACCCGTAATAAGGCTCGAAAAGAATCACTTCATCGCCCGGTTCGAGCAACGCCAGACACGTCGCCGCAAATCCTCCCGTCGCCCCCGACGTCACGACGACTTCCGATGCTGGGTCGTAACGCAGTGCATAACGTTTTTCGAGGTCCGCGGCGATGGCTTGACGCAGCGGAAGGATCCCCTCGGGCGCTGTATAAATGGCAACACTTGCTTCGATCGCCGCAATGGCCGCTTGGGCCACGGGAGGCGGAGTTGGAAGATCGCATACGCCTTGGCCGAGGTTGATCCCCCCAACGGCATCACAAGCGCGAGTCATTGCACGAATGTCGGAGACAACCAGCGAGCCCAAGCGTTGACCAATTTGCATGGGCACACCTTACCTCGAAACCAGTCCCAATGTCGCGTCTCATCTTGCGGTTGTTGATTCGGCGACGTCCCGAACAAACTTGCCCGTTCGCCCGACGCGTGTCACGTGGGGGCTCGTGAGCGCCATTCTTCGCCCCGAGACGCCGCTGGGTCGGCTGGATGATCGCGGGCTCGCGTGGCAAGTCTGGTCGCTCGCGTGGCCGGCGATCACCCATACGTTGCTCATCACGCTCGTTTTTCTCGTGGGCCGAATGATGCTCGGCCGATATTCGGCCACGTCGCTGGCAGCCATCCAGATTTCTGGAAGTCTCGTCTGGTCGATCTATTCGATTGCGACGGCATTTTCGGCAGGAACGTTGGCTGTCGTCGCCCGATCGATTGGCGCGGGTGATCCGCTTGCGGGCGCTCGAGCTGCCCGAGCGGCGATTCTATTTGCATTCGGATTGGGCATTTTTCTCGGGTTTGTCTTGTACTTTGTCGACACGCCTCTTGTGCAAGGAATGTTTCCGCGCGCAGGTGACTCCGTACAGGCGCAGTCAGGGGCCTATTTGCGGGTCGTGTGTCCCTTTTTGCCACTTTTACTTGTCGAAGCCATTGCGGCGGCGTCATTGCAAGCGTCGGGAGATACCCGAACGCCGTTGATTGTCGCGGGCGTTGGCAACGTCTTGAATTTGGCGTTGAACGCGGTCCTTATTTTTGGATTGTTGGGTTTTCCGGAAATGGGCATCCGCGGCGCAGCGATTGCCAATTCGACGACGGTTTCGATTGAAGCCATTTTGCTCACGTTGGCGCTGATGCGTTCATCGAGTCCGCTTCCGCTTCGTGAAGTTGGGTTTGTCGGAGCAAAAGAAGCGTTGGGTCGTGTGTTTTCTGTATCTGGTGCAGCTTTCGCGGAAAAGCTGGCGTATCATGCAGGATTTATCTCGTACGTGGCCATGATTGCGCTGCTGGGTGAAGTCGCGCTGGCCGCACACCAAGCCGTCGTGAGCTTGGAATCGATTTCGTGGTTGTCCGCAGATGGCTTTGGTATTGCTGCAGGAGCCATCGTTGGCCAGAAACTTGGTTCGCGTGAACCCAATGATGCGGCCCGTGCCGGCATGATTTCGGCCGTCATGGCCGTCGGCGCATTAACTGTCGTGAGTTTCGTGTTGCTCACGATGGCCGGTGTTCTCGTATCGGCATTTACACCAGACGCGGAGATCAATGCGGTGGCCGTGCCGGCCATGCGTGTGGCAGCAATTGCCCAACCTTTCATGGGGTTTGCCGTGGTCATTGCCATGGCGTTGCGCGGTGCCGGGGATACTCGAACCGTGCTCGGCGCGATGATCCTTGGCGTTCTCGTGATTCGTATTGGTTTGACGTGGCTATTTGCCATTCATTGGAAACTGGGCCTCGTCGGTGTCTGGATGGGAAGTACGGCGGATTGGATCGTGCGGGCGATTTGGCTGGGTTTGGCTTATCGAAAAGGCAATTGGAAAAAGATCAATGTTTGAGCGTGTTCGCGTCGTCAGCGCCTTTTTTTGCGTTCTCGAGATGCGGCATGTGGAAATAGAAAATAGCGCCTCCGTGGTCGGCATCTTCGAAGCCGAGCTGGCCACCATGAATTTCAATCAGCGTTTTGGCAATGTACAGACCAAGACCCGTGCCTGAATTCGATCGCGTACTCGACGAATCAGCCTGAGAAAATCGCTGAAAGATCCGGTCACGAAATCCTTCCGGAACCCCCGGACCATCATCGGTGACCGATATGCGCACACAATCGTCTCGGAATTCGCCCATGACCAAAACCCGTCCTCCGCCAGGCGTGTGTTTCAGCGCATTGGAAATCAGATTCAACAGCACCTGTTGAATACGTCCTTCATCCGCAAGCACCAGCAAAGGACCACGCACGCAACATTCGAGCATCACATTTCGAGCTTGCGCAGCGGGCATGTGCAAGGCCACGGTTGAACGCAAAACGCGCTCCAAATCGCATTGTTTGAAATCAACGGAAAGATTGCCCGACGTGAGTTTTCGAACGTCCAGGAGATCATCCACCAATGCATTGAGCCGTTGCGTGTTGTCCGCCGCAATTTGTAACAATTCCTGGGACAACGCTTCGTCGTCTTTCGCCAAACCTCCGACCAGCAAATCAATGGCTCCTTTGATTGCCGTCATCGGGGTGCGCAGTTCGTGGCTCACGATGCTCACCAAATCCTCTTTGGCCTGCTCCGCTTCAATACGGGCGGTCATATCGTGGGCGCTCATCAAAATGGACGACCCGGCCGTAACAGGATCAAGCACGCGCCGCATTTCCACGGCAAACCACCGCTTACCCTCCGTCGTGAAGACACGGACATCCCGGGCAAACGGTTGCTCGGTTTCTGTACGGGCAAGAATATCCGCGACATCGCGCTCATCGACGAAAATAGATTGCAGCGTGAATACATTTCCAAAGGTTTGGCGCCCCAAGGTATTTGCCTGAATCATCATACCTTCGCGCGAAAACGTGACGACCACGATCGGCGCATAACGTACAGCC
Organism: Polyangium sp. (in: bacteria); assembly: GCA_044221885.1. Lineage (GTDB taxonomy): Bacteria > Myxococcota_A > Polyangia > Polyangiales > Polyangiaceae > Polyangium. The sequence goes on along the minus strand of JBGAOI010000034.1, from coordinate 20,226 downwards.
TCAGCCGCGCGCACCATTTCCGGGTCTATCTGTTCTACCGGTCGAGCTTCCACGAGCAGGCCAATGTGCCCATCCGGAAACGTGTATGGGCCAATGGTCATTTCAATGCGTTTGGCCTGTCCCAATGGAAAAATAGTCCGCTCCTGCTTGACACGTTTTCCAGAAACAACCGAGTCACGTAACTGCGACAACGTCGCGCGAATGGTCGGCGACGGGTTCCGCACCCGCCCCTGTAGCTCGTCAATGTCCTTCGCCAACCACATTTCCACACCGGAACGATTCGCCCAGACAATCGTCCCGAGTTCCGGGTCCGTTATCCAAACCGCATGGTCCAGCAAATCAAGCACCGACAACGCTTGCTCATCCATACCCATCGTTACGCCGCGCATCCGTTGCAGACGTTCGTGTAATGTACCTGTAGACGGTTACTGTCGCACGCAATTCGTGAACAACATCGCATAAAATTACATCGGTGGCACCAACTGTGTGAAAAAGAAACCCATGACCTTAAAATTCCAAGATCATCAAACACAAAATTGTAAAAAATAACAGGCCAGGGCGCGCCACATCGACTCTACATGGCTGCAACATGTCCACTCTTTCACCCAAGAGCGTAAATGTAATCCGATATACTAAAACCGTGTCGGTATCGTCAACAAATGCGCGGTAGCTGTTCTCCGGAAAAGAGATCCAACAAACGCGTCGTTCCGAGGCGTCCCCGCAACGTTACGCGACCGTTGCGACCATTGGGGGAAAAACCAAGGACGCGACCAATACATTGCGCGCCGGCTCCGGCGGGGTGCATACGAAGACAATGAAGCGCACGTGGAGCATCCTTTTCGGCAACGAATGCAACCAACCGTCCCTCGCAAGCCACATACAAGGGATCCAGCCCAAAAAGTTCACACGCGCCGCGTACCACGTCACCGATCGGAATTTCGCGTTCGTCGATTTCGATATCGACTGACCCATCGAGTGCGATCTCATTCAAGAGAGAACTCAATCCACCGCGCGTCGGATCTCGCAAGCAATGCACGTCGATTCCCGCGTCGAGAAGCGATAACACCAGGGCATGTAGCGGGGCGCAATCACTTTCCAAAGCGCCTTCGATCAAAAGCCCTTCACGAGCTGATAAAACCGCTATTCCGTGCCGCCCCAAATCACCACTCACGAGAATCATATCGCCAGGACGAACCTGTTCGGGACCGATCGTTAGATTGTCGGGCAAAACGCCGATGCCTGTCGTCGTAATAAAAACCCCGTCACCTTTGCCTTTGTCCACGACTTTCGTGTCCCCGGTCAAGATGTCCACCCCGGCCGTTCGCGCTGCCAAACCCATGGATGTGACAATGCGGCGAAGGTCTTCGAGTGGCAAACCTTCTTCGAGAATAAACGATGCTGACAAGGCGCGCGGCCATGCTCCGGCCATGGCCAAATCGTTGATCGTTCCATTGACGGCCAAGGAACCAATATCTCCACCGGGAAAAAACATGGGTTTGACGACATAGCCGTCGGTGGTCATCGCTAGACGCTTCGTCGATGTCTCGAAAACTGCACTGTCGTGGCGGTTGTTTTGCGCCGCCGTACCAAACGCGGGACGAAAGATCGTTTCAATGATTTCCCGCGAAAGCCGTCCTCCACCGCCGTGCGCAAGCTGCACCGTGGCATGCGAATACGGCACTGGACAAACTGGATCGAATGGCTGCTCTGACATCACAACCCCGCTCGACGATAACGATAATACGCGGCACACGCCCCTTCAGAAGAAACCATCGTCGCTCCAAGCGGTTTTTCCGGAGTACATCGTACTCCAAACGCCGGACAAGCACTTGGCTTGAGAATCCCTTGCAAAACAAGGCCACTCTGGCATTCCGCACTTTCGTTCGCAACGACAGCGTCGACGCCAAATCGTTTTTCCGCGTCGAACGAAGCAAAGGCTTCACGCAAACCCAATCCGCTTTGCGCAATTTCGCCCATGCCGCGCCATTTTCGTGGAACAACCCGAAATACGTCCACGACCGCGCGCCGAGCCACTTCATTTCCTTGCGACTTCACGGACCGCGTGTATTGATTTTCAACTTCGGCTCGTCCCTCCTCCAATTGCGCCACACACATCGAAATACCCTGCAAAATGTCCGCAGGCTCGAAACCTGTTGCAACAATGGGCACCCGATGTCGTGCAGCCAGCGGATGATATTCGTCGAGACCCATGATCGTACACACATGCCCGGCGGCGAGAAATGCATCGACTCGACGTTCCGTTGACGACAAAAGAGCTTCGATCGCCGGGGGAACCAACACGTGCGAAACGAGCAACGAGAAATTCGTTATTTTACGACGAACGGCCTCCTTGACGGCCATCGCATGCGCAGGCGCTGTCGTTTCAAACCCGACCGCAAAAAAGACGACTTCCCGCGTTGGGTTTTTCTCGGCGATCTGCAATGCATCGAGCGGTGAATACATCATGCGGACATCCGCCCCGGCGCTTTTTACCGAAAACAAATCGCCCGACGAACCGGGCACGCGCAACATGTCCCCAAACGAGCAAAAAATCACGCCCGGACGCGAGGCAATCGCTAACGCGCGATCCAGCATTTCCACCGGCGTGACACATACGGGACAACCCGGACCATGCAGCAATGTGAGCGATTCCGGGAGAAGTTTGTCAATCCCAAAACGAACGATCGCGTGCGTTTGTCCACCGCAAACTTCCATGATGCGCCACGGCTGAGTTTGTTTTTGCCGAATCGAATCGGCAATCTGACGGCAAAGCGCTTCGTCGCGAAACTCATCCACGTATTTCATGAAATCGCTTCCTTCGCTTCCGCCAATTCACCCATTTCGTCGAGGTACGCCAGCGTTCGAGCGGCCTCGGCTTCATCGAGGCGACTGATCGCGAATCCTACGTGCACGATGACCCAATCGCCAAGGACCGCTTCTGGGACATACTCCAGACAAACCTCTCGGGAAATGCCGCCAAAAGCAACTTTGCCCGTGCGTAGTTCACCTTCTGTGATTTCGACGATTTTCCCCGGAACACCCAGGCACATCATGCACCTCCGCCAAACGTCTTCATGTACGACGCCACGGCCACTTGTCCAGCAGAAATTCCTCCATCATTGATCGGAACTTCCCGCGGCAAGAAACATTCGAATCCTGCGTGTTCGAGACGACCAACCAGCGCTCTCGTCAACAGCTCGTTTTGAAAACACCCTCCCGCCAAGACAATTCGCGGAATACCGGCCCGTTCGCAATAACGCACCCCGAGGTCCACGATGCTGGCCACGAATCGTGCAGCCATTTCGGAAATAGGTCTGCCGGCGACGCGGTCATGCAGGAGCGCACGTACGAGCGGCTCGAGATTCGCCGTCCAAATGGGCCCATCCGACAACGGAATCGGATAAGGTTCGGGAAGATCGGAATGGTTCTCTTTGACGCACCATTCGAGTTCCATCGCAGCTTGACCATCGAACGAATTCACGTGCCGAATACCCAAGAGTGAAGCAACCGCGTCAAAAAGCCGCCCCATACTCGACGTCCAAGGTGCTGAAAATCCACGACGTGTCGCGGTCCACAACGATTCCACGCGATCATCCGGCCAAACCTCGCGAATCTGGGCCAATGCTTCGTCGGGCATGGTTCGCTCGAGCAAACCCAAGGCTGACCGTCGCGGTTCTCGCGCCGCCTTATCTCCCCCGGGCAAACGAAAACATTGCAGGTGTCCCACACGAGTGCACGTTCCTGGACGAACGACCAAAACTTCACCGCCCCAGGCCTGACCATCCACGCCAAACCCGTATCCATCCCATACCAAAGCCAAAACTTCGTCTTCAATACCTCGTTCCGCCATCACCGAGGCGACATGCGCGTGATGATGTTGTACACGGACGAGGTGCGCGTCGTATTCGCGCGCCAAACGTTCCGCAAGCTGTGTCGAAGGAAAATCTGGATGCAAATCACACGCAATGATATCGGGACGCACATCATAAAAACGCAGCAAGTCTCGCGTTACGGTTTCGAGCAAGTCCACCGAAAGCACGTCGTCCAAGTCCCCAATGTGTTGACTCATGAGAACATGACCCCGCGCGAGCAACGCGACGGAGTTTTTCAGGTACGCGCCTACGCCCAGAATGCAACGCGTATCTTTCAAGGGAAACACAGGAAGCGGAGCAAATCCGCGTGATCGGCGAAGAACATGAATGCCTTGAGGCCCTTCACGAACGACGGAATCGTCCATGGGTCGGGCAATGGGTCGATTGTGGACAAGAAAAACATCGGCAATCGATCTCAATCGATGCAAAGCCGAATCCGCTTCGATGCAGAGCGGCTCGCCGGAAAGATTGCCGCTCGTGCAAATCAGCGGCGTGTTCGCAGCGTGGGCGAGGAGCCAATGCAGCGCCGTGGTGGGCAGCATTGCCCCAACCAGGGGACATCGAGGAGCAGTTTCCGAGGCAATCGCAGATGATTCTTTTCGCCGCAAGAGAACAATCGGTCCATTTGGATCGGTCAATGCCGCGCGTTCAGCGGCAGAACAATGCGCCTGCTCTTCCACGTGAGGAAGGTCTACGAAAAGAACGGCAAATGGTTTGTCCTCGCGGCCTTTGCGTTGACGTAACTTCGCGACGGCCGCGTTATCGCAGGCATTGCACAACAATTGAAATCCGCCCAATCCACGAAGGGCCAGGATTTCACCGACACGTAATCGTTCCGCAGCGAGCGCGATAGCATCATTGTCCACGGCCAGCGTCGTGTTTGTCGATGAAAGCAGGGTGACTCGAGGGCCACATTGCGCACAAGCAATCGGTTCCGCGTGAAAACGTCGATCGCTCGGGTTTTCGTATTCGTTTCGACACGCGCTGCACAAGTCAAACGTTCGCATGGTCGTACGCACGCGGTCGTACGGCAAAGCTTCCACAATGGAATACCGAGGTCCACAGCGGGAGCAACACGTGAATGCGTAGCCATGCCGCCTGTTTGACTCCGAACGAACCTCGGCCAAGCATTCCGCGCAGATGGTCAAATCTGGCGGCAAAAGGGCGTCAGGCGATTCCGATGCATTGCTTTGCAAAATGTGAAACCCGGAAACCTCCGATTGCAAGTCGTCGAGATCCGTTTGTTTTATGGTGACGACTTTTCCCGGACGCGGTACGTCCGTCCGCAATGCGTGGAGAAATTCGCGAAACCGTTCGTCGGCTCCGGATATTTCGATATCTACGCCGTTTCGCCCATTTCTAATCCACCCCGCCAAACCTAATTTTGTTGCCAACTGCTGCACGTACGGGCGAAATCCTACGCCTTGGACGATGCCCGTGACGTGCAGCCGGGCGCGCATACCTAATCGACCTCGATGGAATCAATGCGTAATCCCGGTTCGCTCGAGAGATTTGCCTCTGTCGCTCCGCAGTGCGGGCAAAGAAGCACGTGATGATCGGGCTTGTAGACCTCTTTGCATTCCAAACACGTGGCTTCGATCCATAACGTCGTCAATTCCAGTTGCGCATCTTCCGCGATGGTCCCTCGGGCGTGGGCGTTAAAATGAAATACAATGGCTTCGGGATTCAGCCATTCCGTTTCCGCGACGAACCCGCGCACGCGACGTATGCGTGATGCACCTTCTTCGCGCGCCTTTTCGACCACGGTTCGAACGATGTCTCGACCCAAAGATGATTCGTGCATGATTGCTTCAGTTCTCCTCGATTCCCCGAGCCAATGCCAACGCAGTGTCGGCAGCATGCGAAATGGCCGCCGCGACTTCGTCCGACAAACCCAAAACGACACCTTGGGGTTTTCGCGCCGCAATGGCGACGAGGTAGACGTGGGGACAAACGACTTCGGGCGATAAAACGCGAGCCAATCCAATGGCTTGTCCGACGCTCATGCCATGTGTCGACAACGACGAGAGCGGACAAGCGTCGATATTTTCAGGACGCACGACGTGTACGGTTCCCGGAGCCCCCGCATCGAGTGCGGCGTCGACAATGATGATGCGGTCGGCGTTTTCGAGTAGCGGAATCAATGCGGAAGGTTCGGCTACTTCGCGAAGCTCGACGTTTTCCGGGATGGGCCTATTTTGCAGAAACTGAATGACCGCGGGTCCCGCGCCGTCATCGCCGCCCGTTTTTCGACCAATGCCCAAGATGCGCACGGCCACGTTAATCCCTTTCAATCGTGAGCTTCAAAAAATGCGTCGAACACGAGATACAGGGATCGTAATTGCGTACGGTTTGTTCGGCACGGCGCGTTGCTGCATCGTGTTTCATCGTGGCCAGCGTTGGGGCCACTTGCCATAGATCCTGCTCGATGCATTTTTGATTTTGCGATGTCGGGGGAACGATGCGCGCGTCCGTAATGAGTCCCGCGTCATCGATGGTATAACGATGCCACAAGATCCCGCGCGGCGCTTCCGTACAACCGTATCCGGTTCCGGCACGTGGCTTTACGTCGACAACTGGTTTGTCTGGGCGTTCGTACGCCCGAATGATCCGAATGGCCTCGTCAAGGGCTTGGACCAATTCGAGTCCCCGAGCGATCAGGCTCTGGTAGGGGTTTGTTACGGGCGCAATAAAACCAATTTCCCGAGCCAGCTCACGTACGCGATCGCTGAGTTTGTCTTCATTGTTGTTGAATCGAGCGAGAGGTCCGCAAAAATAGTCGGCGCGTCCCCGCACGTAGGCCTGCAATGCCGTCGAATGCGCGACGTGTTCTTCGACGAGCATCGATTCGACGTCGTGTACATCCAAATCGAGCCCCTTGTTCGAAACGATTCGTCCTTCACAAAACGGATATTCATCGGGGTGTCGCAACGCCACGAATTCATAATCGCGCTCGAAATTCGGATATTCGAACGCAGCAAACCAACGTGTAGCGGCTTCCGCGTCGAGCAGCGCAGTTTCGAGCGACGGGAGCAATGTTTCGAGTTCGGTTTTCGTGGGTACGCGGTAAAACCCACCAATGCGCACATTGATGGGATGAATTTCTCGACCACCCAAGGCGGAGACGATGGCATTTCCAGATTTCTTGATTCCGAGACCTCGCGCGACCCAAGCACGATGATCCTTGGCCATGGTCATCGCATCGGGGTATCCCAAAAAGTCGGGTGCATGCAGCATGAATGCATGTAACCCGTGGCTTTCGATCCATTCTCCGCAATACAAAAGCCGACGCAAAGCACGCAATGGTCCGTCCATACGAACACCCAATGCATCTTCAATGGCGTAACAGGCGCTCATTTGATACGCAACGGGACAAATGCCACAAATGCGGGCCACGATATCGGGGACTTCGAAGAGCGAGCGTGTTCGGAGAAAAGCTTCGAAAAACCGCGGCGGCTCGAAAATGGACAATTCCACGGCCGTAGGCTGGTCGCCTTTGAAGCGAATCGTCAATGCGCCTTCGCCTTCGACCCGCGTCAAGTAATCGACTTTGATCGTTTTAGCCACGTCCGTTCTCCTTGGGTCGAATCTGCACGAGCTGTTCCTGACGTGCTCGGTCGAATTCTGGTGCGGCGACATTAAAGGTCGAATAAAGGCGCGCCAGATCCTCGCGGGTTTTTCCTGTTGCCAGCAATGCGGGCTCGAGTCCCTTCGTATTGGTCGTTTCGGCCGGGCCGAAACAGCCATAACATCCGCGATGGTACGTTGGGCAAAGCGCGCCACAACCGCTATGGGTCACAGGTCCCAAACATGCCGTGCCATGAGCTACCAACACGCACGTATTGCCGCGCAGCTTGCATTCTTCACATACCGAATGCGTGGTTATGGCCGGTTTTCGCCCGGCCATGAGCGCCGAAAGCACCTCGAGCAATTGCTTTTTGTCGACGGGACAACCCCGTAATTCGTAATCGACTTTCACGTGCGCCGCAATCGCCGTCGATGTCGCGAGCGTATCAATGTATTCCGGCCGCGCATAAACGATGCTGGTGAATTCTTTGACGTCGCGTAAATTCCGCAATGCTTGCACCCCGCCCGACGTGGCGCACGCACCAATCGTCACGAGCACCCGCGATTCCTTGCGTACCTTTTGAATGCGTCGCGCATCGTGAGGTGTCGTAATGGACCCTTCGACCAGGGTCACATCATACGGACCACGGATCATTTTGCTGGAAGCCTCGGCGAAATTCGCAATGTTCACCGCGTCCGCCAAAAGCAGAAGCTCGTCTTCACAATCCAGCAGGCTGAGTTGACAGCCGTCACAGGATGCGAACTTGAATACCGCCAGCTTTGGTTTTTTGCGTTTGGCCATGATTACACCTCCCGCACACACAGAAGCTGCGACACTTGGTCATATCGATACACGGGGCCTTCGCGACAAATGAACGACGGTCCAAATTGGCAATGGCCACAAAGCGCCGCGCCACAACGCATGTTACGCTCCATCGTGACCCAAATGGATGTCGTCGGCGTTCCCAAGCGCTCCAATTCACGCGCGGCAAAACGCATCATGATTTCCGGTCCACACATCATCGCAATGGCCTTGGCTGGATCGAAATCCGTTTTTCCGAGATGCTTCGTCACGACGCCTGTATGACCTTTCCACGACCGATCGGCGCTGTCGACGGTGACTTCGATCTCCATATCGAGGTTTTTCCGCCACGTTTCGATCTCTTTCGTGAACAAAAGATCCGCCGGATTTCGACTCCCGTAAACAATCACCACTTTTCCAAACGATTCTCGATGCCGTAAAGCGTGATAAATCATCGGTCGCAATGGCGCCAAACCAATACCCCCAGCAATGATGACCAAATCTTTACCCGTAGCTTCCTCCACGGGCCAAGGTCGACCAAACGGCCCACGAATGCCTACGGTGTCGCCTTTGCGAAGTTCTTGCAATGCCCGCGTGACCGTACCCACGGCACGTATCGTATGCACAAGTTTTTCTGGACAAGCAGGATCACCGCTGATGGAAATAGCGCTTTCGCCCATGCCAAAAGCATAAAGCATATTGAATTGCCCAGGAGAAAACGCAAACCCTCCGCGCTTCGCCACGTCGAATTCGAGCGTGAACACATCCCGCGTTTCACGCCGCACGCGCGTGACGGGCAAGAATTCCGGAGCCATCGGATCGGTCATCGTGCGGGCGAGCGTCACCAGCGAGTTTGTCATGATCCAACCCGGTACACGTCGAGGGTTTGCAGACGCACCCGCTCGAGGCGTTCGTGAATCTCGTTCATGAGGCGTTTTGTAAATGCGTACCCAAACGAATGATCCGCTTCGAGCTTTTGCCGCACACATGCACCATTGATCGAAAAAAGCAAAGTGGGCTCGACGGCTCGCGCATCCAAACTCCAGCGATAAGGCGGATTCAGCGCGGCCCATCCGAGCACATCATCGGCTCCAACCGTTTCCAAAACGACCGGCCCGCGCACGCCATCGTTGATTTCGAGAGCAATTTTTCCGGACCGTACGAGAAACAATTCGTCGGCCGAGTTTCCTTCACGAAACAAAAAACGCCCCGATGCGATACGCACGTTTTTCGCACAACCACTCAAGAATTCAACATGGCTGTCCAGTAACCCCTTGGCGAGAGAATGTTCTTTCAACGAACGCGCTAGTGAATGCGTTTCCATTCTATTCGTGCTCCTCGGACAAATGGGGAGAAGGGTTTTCCGTGGCAATGGCCGAGGCTTCCACGGTGATGTCGATGCCGACCGGACACCAAGTGATACATCGGCCACAACCAACACACCCGGACGAACCAAATTGATCGTGCCACGTGGATAACTTGTGCGTCAACCATTGTCGATATCGCGCCTTGATGCTCGACCGTACAGGTCCGCCATGGACGTGGGTAAACGACAAATTAAAACACGAATCCCAGCGTTTCGTCCGTTCCGCGGTGTCTCCATCAAGGCTCGTCGTGTCCACCACTTCCGTGCAAAAGCAGGTCGGACAAACGCTCGTGCAATTGGCACACGCCAGGCATCGATTCGCGATTTCGTCCCAACGTGGATGTTCCAGGTTTTTCTGTAACGTTTCGGGCAAACCACGCGTATCGAGCGATCGACCCATGGATGCTGCCGTTTTTTCCGACATCGCGTGCGATTGCGCGATATCGTTCCGTCCTGCCAAACGCGTATCGAGCTTTCCCATGATGACGCGCCCGGCGTCCGATCCAATTTCCACGACAAACCGGTGGCCTTGTTCGTCCACGAGTTCCGTCAACGCCAGATCGTATCCCGATTGAGCCCGTGGGCCCGTGTTCATCGAAACGCAGAAGCAATGGTCGCCGGCGCGAGAACAGTGCACAGCCACGACGAAAACATCACTTCGCCGAGCCGCATAACGAGGGTCCGGGTGTTCACCCTGCGCGAGCACTCGATCCTGAATGGCCATTGCAGCAAGATCACACGAACGGGCACCAAAAACAGCAATACGCCCACGAGGCAGCGGTTCTGGAATGACGTTTGTCCCGGTATGCGAGCGTCGAATTTGGAAAAGACGTTCGACCGGAACGTGAAAAATTCGCTTCCAGGAATGGGCGCCGACGGAATACGAGAAAAACGCTGAATGGTCTCGTTTTTCTAGGCGATACCGTCCCGGAGCTTGAACATCTTCGAGGCCCCGGGGCAGGTCTGCGGCATGGGCGAGGGAATCGATCACGATGGCCCCATCGCGGGCGATCGGGCCGACGACGTGATAGCCAGCGTCAACGAGCGCTTGGATCAAGGATTCGAGCTCGTCGGCGGCAAGAAGGACGGGTGCCGGTTGGGCAAACGCATCCATTGCGCCAGGACGCGCAGAACTTGCAGCCGCAGATGTGGGTGAAGGGAGCATTGGGCCGAGATGATTGTGTATCGCGGCCCGAAATGCAAGGGGTATGCCGATGAATCAGGGTACGACGAACACGGCTCCGGTCATGCCAATTGTGGCATGTGGTTGGCAATAATACGGGAACGTGCCAGGCGACGACATTGTGAAGACCTTGCTCGTGCCCGAATTCGTGACGGGAATGAATGGCCCACTTGCTGCCGGGGTTGGAGTACCCGCAATGACAGCGCCACCGATCGTCGGGTGACTTGCGAAGTTGCCATTCAACGTCACGTTTGCGCCCACTTGCACCTTGATGCACTTGGGTGCGTACGTGAAATTGCCGTTTGCGAACGTGACGGGCGGTGGCGCCATCATGGTGAAGTCCTGCGCTGTTTTGATGTCGCAGCCATTGACATTGGCTACGCAAGCACCGGCATAACACATGCCGCTCGAGCATTCCGTGTTATCGGCGCATGTGGCACCATTGCACTTGAGACACGTTCCGCCGCAGTCCACGCCGGTTTCGGTGCCGTTTTGGACCATATCGGTGCATGATGCCGTTGTGCAGATCATGGCATTGCAATATCCGCCGACGCAGTCGCCATTGACCACGCATGCTTTCCCGTTGACGCAGTCCGGACACATGGCGCCGCCGCAATCGACGTCCGTCTCCACGCCATTCTTGGCCATATCCGTACAGGTTGGCGTCGCGCATGTCATCATTGTATTGCAATAGGTGCTCGTGCAATCGGTATTCAGAGCGCAACCTTGACCGTCCATGCAGGCAGCACAGGCCGAACCGCCGCAGTCTTTATCGGTTTCATCGCCGTTTTGCACCATGTCCATACACGTCGGCGCCGCGCATTGCATCATGGCATTGCAATACGTGCTCGTGCAATCACCGTCGCCCAAGCAAGCCTGACCGTTCGCGCAATCCGTCATGCACGAGCCGCCGCAATCGGTGTCCGTTTCGCTGCCATTCTTGAAGCCGTCGTTACACGCCGGCGCAGCGCACATCTTCGTCATCGGATTGCAGAATCCGCTCTGACAATCCCCATCGACGGCGCATCCTTTGCCATCCGCGCAATCGTTCGTGCACGTACTGCCGCAATCAACGTCGGTTTCCGTGCCATTTTTCTTCATGTCCATGCATGTCGGCACGGCGCACGTCATACCCGTACAAACTTGGCTGATGCAATCGGTTCCCATGGCGCAGACCTTGCCATCGGCACAGCCGCCACACGTACCACCGCAATCGACGTCGGTTTCCGTGCCATTTTTCACCATGTCGCCACATTGTGCGGCTTGACAAACGTTGGCTTGACAAACGTTCGATGCGCAATCCGCTCCCGTATTGCAATCTACGCAGGTTCCCGATGCATTACAGACTTTCCCGCCGGCTTCATTACACGACTTACCTGAGTTTTCCGGCGGATACGCGGGCATACCATTGGAACATGTATCCTGCGTACATGCTTTGTTGTCGGCCACCGTGTCCGTATCGTCATTGACGACTTTGAGCGCGCCGTTGCCATCACAAAGTGATTTCTTGCAATCGCCTGCCGTCTGCGCCATGGTCGGCGTATCGTTGGCAACGTTTGTCTCGACGCAGGCTCCCGCCACGCAATCCACCGTAATGCATTCATTCGCTGTTGCTGGGCACTGGCTGGCCATCGTGCATTCCGGCATGCCGCCGCCCATTCCGCCCATTCCGCCCATTCCGCCCATTCCGCCGCCGCCCATTCCAGTGCTGCTCGACGAGGACGAAGAAGACGACGATGACGAAGAGGAGGACGATGACGACGCACCAGCGTCACCACCCGTACCAATTTGAGTGCGATCAATGCCCGCAACGAGTTCACAACCAGATCCAAAAACCACGATGCTCGCAATGCCGAGCGCTGCGCCTGTCAAAAGAGACGAGTGAAGTGTTCGCATGTTTCCCTCGATCGGTTAAGAAATGTGCCTTATCGGCGACGCGTTTGTCTTGTCCAAGGAGCCTGCCCAACAACGCGTTGGTGTCACATGCCCCAACGTGATGAGGGTTCAAACTAGAAGGATTTTAGCGCCTGTCAACAAAACGACTCGATGTCCCACGTCCGCACATGCACAAGACACTTCGACCTCGAGCGTTGTCACGTTTCCCCACGGTTTTCGGCCTATGCGTGTGAGTTGCGCACGCCTCTTGTCGCACGCGCTCCAATCCGATACATGCAATGTCCGTGGGGTCGAATCGTTATTTGTTTCTTGTTGCAATCGGCTTCCTTGCGTCGCCGATCGCTTGCACGTCTCCCAAAGACGCGCCTGCCGACGCTGCTCCGCCGGCCAATTCCACGCCTAAAGTCGCCGCTGCGAGCGCATCGAACGCGCCGCCTGCCGCTCCAACACGCCTCGCCCCAGCCGCCCGGCAAGGTGCGATGATCGCTCGCCTGTTTGGTTACGACGCACTCGTCGTTGCCGATGAAGATCATCGAACACTCCGCCGGATTCCACTGCCGTTCACGGCCGAGACGCAAGTCGAGACCACCGAATTGTCCGGGCCACCCGGCGCCGTTCTTCCGTTGCCGTCGAAAATTCTCGTCACGATTCGCGACCCTGGCCTCTTGGTCGTTCTTCAAAACGAACCTACAGGAAAGTTTGTCGAGACAAGTCGCGTGAACGTTCCCGCGGATGCGTGGGGAGTTGCGGTCAATTCCGATGCGAGCGCCGCGTTTGTCTCGAGCGCTTGGACGCACAAAGTGACGAAGGTCGATCTCGTCGCGAACAAAGTCGTCTGGTCCGTAGACGTTCCTCGAGAACCTCGCGGCATTCTCGTTCGGGAAAACGGTGAACTTCTCGTGAGCCATCTGGTTGGTCCGGATGTAACCGTCATTCGCGAAGCCAACGGAACGCCGGAAGTTTCGACGTTGAGTGTCGTGCCTTCGCCCGTGCGCGCGCCTTCGGGAAGAAAATTGCATGCGTCGCTTGGATACGCGCTCGTGACATCAGCCGACGAAGATCGCCTTTATATCGCGCGTCACGCTGTGGGTGCTCTCGCGCGGCGTTCGTGGTTTGGTCAGCCCACTGTGGATGTTGTTTTGCTGGGTGGAAAATCAGGCCGAGCGACTTCCGAGCAGTTGTCGGCGCTGCATCAAGGTGGTTTGCCCGCGTCGAAAAGTGCCGTGGCCGATTTGACCATGACCGCAGACACGCCCATCTCCATTCCCGGTCGAGATCGTGGGCCGTTTACACAACCGCGCGCCATGGTTTATCGGGGCAAAACCAATACGTTGCTCGTCGCCGGTGAAGGTGACGATCTCGTCGCGGAGCTCGATGCATTGGCGCTCGACCCGACGCTCGCGATTTTGCGCATGTTTCAAGTGGGGCAAAAATACGATCCTGGTTATGGCGCGGCTACCGAATGTGGCGCTCCTTCGGGGATTGCCTTGTCTTCTGACGAAAACACAGCGTATGTGTATTGCCGAACGACCAATGACGTTGTTGCATTGGACCTTGCGGCGCCATTAAAGCCAGAACCCGTCGTGCGCGATCGTTTGGCGCTCGTGCACATTGCTCAAGATACGCTCTCCGAAGAAGCGCAAAAAGGCAAACGCCTCTTTTACAATGCGACCGATCCCATCGTAAGTGGCGGGCTGGGTTGTGCCGGATGCCATCCTGACGGTCGCGACGATGGTCACGTCTGGCATGAAGCGACGTTTGATACGGTGGATGGATTGCATACGAATTTCGTGGGCGCTTACGAAAATATTCCTGATTTGGCCAAGAAAAAAGGTATGCCGCGACGAACCCCGATGCTCGCCGGAATGGTCGGTGCGGGTGGACCTTATGGTTGGCACGGCGAAAGCCCCGATTTGGGTTCACGTTTGGCTGCGGGTATGGGATTGCATCGTTGGGGTGGAATGCCTCAAAACATTGGTGGAGCGCACCTTGGTCGAGCTACGCTGATTGCGATTTTTGCGCGTGAAGGGCTGGTTCCTCCGCCGCGAGAAAATCGCGAATTGACCGACCAGGAAAAACGAGGCAAGGACATTTTCAGCAAGCCGGACGTGCAATGCGCAAAATGTCACGTGCCCGATCGCAATTACACCGATCGAGAATCTTACCCTTTGAAAAAACTTCCCGTCGTCGATGGCTTCGATGATGAATCCAATCAGGAATTCAAAACGCCTTCGTTGCGTTTTGTAGCCGGCAGGCCGCCTTATTTTCACGACGGACGTGCGAGCAGCTTGGAAAAACTCATTGAAATGAATGGCGATCGTATGGGCAACACCAGCCGACTTTCGGCCGAGGACCGTGAGGCTCTCGTGGCATTTCTAAAAACCCTATGAAACGACCGTACGCTGTTGGAACGAGTTTGCTCATGGGGGCTGCGTTGGCCTTCGGAGCGCTTTCTCTCGCGTATGCCGAAGATGCTGGCGTCGATGCAGCCACGGCCACGAGTAACGACGCAGAAGAAAAACCCATCGACTTCGAACCGATCGTCGTTGACGAAAAAGATTCCAAAACGCCCAAATTAACCGATTGGCAAACGGCGACGCGCGTTCGCATTACGCGCCGAGGTCCGCGTGCGGAAGGCTGCCGCGCTTGGCGCACGCGCGCCTGGATCAAAGTGCATTGCGATGTGCGAACGACGGCCGTTTCGTTATTGGGAGGATCTTTTCGAGGCTTCTCGATGTGGATGCGTGATCCGCCTGCAGGTGCACCGGCGCCGGAATCATCCGAGGTGATTTTTCCGATTCGCCCCGGCGATCGGCGAATCATGGAGTTTTTCTCATTTGGAGAAACGTATGGAGGATCCATGGTTTCTCCTGGAATCATTCTGCAAGAATACTGGCTCGAAGGCGCGTCGGCGCCGATGCTCGTGATGTACTGATCGAGGTTCTTTCGTGAAGGGGTTTGGAGGACTGAATATGAATGTCATTCGTTGGACACCGATTGCGACTGCCGCGTCCACGGTTTTTCTGGCCATTCTTGGAGCATGCGGCGGTTCGACCCAAGATACGGGTGCGACCTCGAAAACGGCAACAACGACGACGACTGCGGCAACGCAAGCTGCCCCTGCGTCTTGTGCGCCGGGAACGCACGCGGAAGGCGCGAATTGCGTTGCGGATGCCAAACCCGAAGCGACATCGACCGCAGTTGTCGAAGCCCCGAAGCCGCCGGAAACAAAACCGGAAGCCCCGGCCAAACCCGCGAGTCGTTGTCCGCCGGAAATGGTTTTCGTCGCCGGTGGTAATTACAAAATGGGTCTGTTGAAAGTAGACGCAGTCGTTCCGGACTTGTGCATGGATAAAGTCGAAACCACCGCGAAAGAATTCGAAACGTGTGTGAATGACAAAAAATGCACGGATAGTTTCGTGACATGTGCACCGGAAGCAACGTACAAAAAAGCCGGTAAAGAAGATCATCCAATGGTTTGCGTCGATTTCAAGCAAGCCATCGATTATTGCAGTTACAAGGGCAAACGATTGCCATCGGATGAAGAATGGGAATGGGCGGCTCGTGGCGGAACCGAAGCGCGCATTTATCCCTGGGGCAATGAAGCGCCGAAAGATCAGGTTTGTTGGTCGGGCGGAGGTACGGCCCGAACGAGCACCTGCTCGGTGAACGAACATCCGTCGGGCGCAAGCAAAGACGGCCTTTTGGGCATGGCCGGCAACGTATTCGAATGGACGACGAACAAGCAAGATTCGCGGACCAAAGATCGGGTTGGTCGTGGTGGAAGTTGGCGTGATGGATTGACAAACCTGATGCGGACGGATCGCCCGGGTAAGTTTGAAGTGACATACCGTTGCGGCTTTTTGGGCATTCGTTGTGTCACACCCCCGGCGGCGCCAAAATAGGTAATGCCGTGGCCCTCATCTTCGTCTTGCCCCCATCGCTCGGACCGGCCAAGGCAGAAGCTCGCGCGGAACTCATTCGTACAGCGCTCGAGCCGAAACTTGGCGAAGCAATCACGACGCACGTCGCAACGAGTTATGCGGACATCGAAGAGCGAATTCACGCGGGCCTTGCGCATATCATATGGGCTCCTGCGGCCGTGACCGCAAAATTGCCCGCAGCCAAAGCAGTTTTTACCATCGCTCGAGAAGGACGCACGCGTTACCATTCCGCCATTGTTGCGCGACGAAGTGCGCATCTGGATCTCTCGCAATTGCAAGGCAAAAAGGCCGTGTGGGTCGATCCGCTTTCTGCCGGCGGGTATCTATTGGCTGCGGCGCGATTACGAGCGGAAGGTCTTGACCTGTCCAAAACGTTCGCCTCGCAGCTTTTCGTAGGTTCACACCGCGCGGCCGTCGAAGCCGTCTTATTGGAAACTGCGGATATCACTGCGGTTTCTTCCTACGAAACGGATTCAGGCGCAATGTCCGAACGTATGCGTTGGTATGCCGGCCCGGCAGGGGACAAACTTTCGCCCATTGCATTTACCGAAAGTTGCCTCAATGATGCCATCGTGCTCAATGCCTCGCTCGACGATGCTCGCGCGAACCGCATCATTCAGAATCTGGTCCCGAAAACCCAAAGTGGCATGGTTCGTTCGCGGTTCCTCGGGGCGCTCGAGGCGGATAATCTCGTGGCGACGCCTCTTGCCGATTATCATAAACTCGCGCCATTGCTCACGCCACCCGTACCCAATGAACGCACGTCCTCGAATCCAAGCGAACGGCCTTCACGACCTCCGCGAACGTCGTGGTTTTGATTGACGACGGTTGACACCATCGGATGCATTCGTGATACGTTCACGCGATGCGATCTCAATCCCAGATCCTCGTGCTCCGCATTCTTTGGTTTGCCCTGCTTATGGCGGCATTCTTGTACGTGGCCATTGGTTATGGGGTATTGGCCAAGAATCCGCATCCGCCGCAGGCGCCCATGATGCCGATGGCACTCGGCGGACTCTCGGTCATCGTCGCCATCATGAGTCTTGTCATGCCCATATTCATTTACCGACAAACGGTCAAACGAATGGATGTCAAGACGACCCAGGAAGTTGCGCCCAATGTTTTTCCGGATCGTTATCGCGAAGCGATGCCGAAACAAACCGTTTTTGCGGATCCCGAAGCAGCGATGAAACAAGCGTATGCGAGCTTCATGACGCCATTCATCCTGTCCTTGGCCCTTTCCGAAGCCATTGCCACCTTTGGCTTGGTCCTGGTTCAGCTTGGATTCGAAACGGTTCAATCCGCACCCTTCTTCGTCACCGGCATTCTGCTCATCGTGCTCCGATTTCCGCGGCACGCGCAAGTACAAGGCGTTTTCGAGCGCGCTTGTGGGGCCGTTTTTCCTGCCCAACAAAGCTGAACCATCCAGAATAGGCCAAAGCCCTTCAGCCGGCGTTCATTTCTTCCATGAGCGCTTTGCCGAGCCGCCGGTAATCTTCGGGATCATTATAGATTTGTGCCGAGATGCGCACGAACTGTTTTGGCCACCCGACAAGCTGCGGGTTTGTCGCAATGATGGGCACTTCGATGTTGTGCTTCGTGAAGAGATTCTCTTGCAATGGGGCGACGCCGGTGGGAGGTTCCGAGACGGGTATCGGTGGGGTATGATCAGGTAAAACGATTGCCGCCAATGAACCGATCATCGATGCAGGTACGGGAATCTGCGTACCGAAAAGGTTCGTCAAGTAAGCTCGTGCCGCGAGCGCCATGGCGCGGTTGTGTTCACGTAATTCCGTCAAACCAATCGGAAGCATTTCCGATAAAAAGCGAATCGCCGTCGGAATGCAAAGCCACGGCGTCGGATCCGTCGTGCCCGTCCAATCGAACTCCAAGCGAAAACGTTTGTATTTTCCAATTTTTGCGTTCGCGCCGTGGCTGATCGACAACGGACGAATCAAAGGTTCCTCATCGCCGTGTTGCTGTTTGTCTTTGCGCACATGCAAAAAGGCCGCGCCTTTGGGGGCACACAACCATTTATGACAATTGCCCGTGTAATATGCGGCTCCAAGCGCATTCAAATCGAGCGGCACCATGCCCGGCGCATGCGCGCCATCCACCAACGTGTCGATCCCGTGCTCGGCGAATGCCGGAACGATTTTTTCGACCGGTAAGACAATCCCGGTGGGGCTCGTGATGTGGTCGATGAGGAGCAATTTGGTTTTGCCGGGCGTTACGTGGGCCAACAACGCGTCAACGACTTCGTCTTCCGATTGCAGCGGAAAAGGAAATGGTGCCACGACGACCTTGGCCCCGGATTTTTCTGCGACAAACCGGGCGGCGTTGTTGCATGCGTTGTATCCGTGATCGGCGATCAAAATCTCATCACCTGGCGAAAACGTCAAAGAACGCAGGACCGTGTTGACTCCTGCCGTCGCATTGCTTACGAACGCCAAGTCATCGGGATTCGCGCCAATCAAATTCCCGAGCGCTTCGGCAGCTTCGCCCATGAGTGCTTCGCATTCGCGCAGGAAAAACCGCACGGGCTCCCGCTCGAGCCGTTCGCGAAAATTCGATTGCACGTCGAGCACATGTTTGGGACACGCACCAAACGATCCGTGATTGAGAAACGTGATTTTCGGATCGAGCAGCCAATAACGACAAACGCCATTGGCGTAGGATTGCGGAAAGTCGGTCGTCACTTGCGAAGCAGCTCCTCGATTTCACGTTGCCACTTTTCGCCGAGTTTTGGATGCACCATGCGCACATACGCGGCATAACCGCGAAGCCAGGCGGCAAAGTTTTCTTTTCCGCGGGCTTGTGATTCGACGCCGTGACGTTTGCAATTGGCGAGAATGGCTTTGAACTTGCGCCGTTCATCACGCGGAATGCCGACTTTCTCATTCACGACGAGACCCGTGACGGCCATACGATTACCCTTGCGCATGACCCGGCGCTTCTTCACGTTTTCAGTAAAACCTTCTTGTTGCAGAATGGCATTGACCCACCACAAGAATCTGCCAATTTTTGCCGGAGGATCACGGAATGAAAACGTCAAGTCGTCTGCATAGCGCGTGTAATTGGCGGATGCTTTTTTAGCGAGCGCCGTAAGACGCGAATCCAGACGCCGACAAACCAAGTTGGCAATGGCTGGCGACGTTGGCGCGCCTTGCGGCAATGCGCCCGGCCAAACCACGGTCCCGTCACTCAGCTTCGGCCGATGTGTCGTCAATTGAGCCAAATGTTTGGCCACTTCTTCACCGTAATGGGCAAAGAAAAACCCAAAGACACGACGGTAATGGACCGTTGGAAAGAAATTTTCGATATCGATCCGCACGACGACCGATGCTCCGATGTGCGGCGACGCATTGCTCACGGTCGAACGATCGACGATGAACCCATGGGCCGCTGAATGCGCCGGCATTTTGGCCAGAATTTGGTCCAATATCGTGCGCTGGACCTTCTTTAATGGCGTTCTCGGCGCACAAATACGCCGCATACCACCCGTTCGCTTCGGAATCTCGAATTCGACATATCCAGACCCCGGCCCCGTTCCCGGACGGGAAAGAGAATTGAGCTTGGATACTTTGACATCCAAG
>JBGAOI010000349.1:0-7562 GCA_044221885.1 Polyangium sp. (in: bacteria) | reverse complement strand
ATTACCCGAATCTAACCATTCCGACAAACATCGAGCTCGATGAATCGGCCAAGGTCGCCTTTGGACCATTTTATGTCGCGCTTTTCGATAAAACGGTTGAAAATGCCAAGAATTCAGTCGTGACCGAATACTCGTGGACAGCCGGTTCGTGTGATCCGTGCCCCGGACCGACGCTCAATCCTGCGGACATCGCGACGCTTGGCGGGGACACATTGTTATCGCCCAAGGACACCGATGCTCCTCCTGGGGCTGTTCTAGCGAGCGGTTTGACGCCGTGGGATGCAACCATTACGCGCCTGCACGTGCGTTATACAAAAGATTCGCTGGGCGAGGATTTGGTATTTCGAGCGGCATCACCCATTCAAGGGGGAAATGGATTTGCGGCCGGGCCCAACAAACACGGGGCGACGGTCATTCCGAACGGGCAAAACATGTTTCAAGGGCGCTACATCATTCGGCATCGTTGGCAAGGCGATATCACGTGCGATAATCCGGTATTCGACCGGTGGGGAGGTGCTCCAAATAGAATTGAAGGCGCCAAGAATCTCGCGTTTGTGCCAAGGGAAGGAGCAACACTTGCTTCGCTCATTGCGGAAGAAGTGCCGACACTCAACCTCAAGCCGACGACCATCAAGCCGGTGATTCGGAATTACAATACGATCCGCATTTGGATGTCGCGTTTTACTTCTACGCCGTGGGCCGTGGGCCTTGGATTGATCGTTGGCATTCTGGGGATGTGGTTCGCCAAGCGTGGTGCGCAAGTTTCGAGGTCGTCATGACACAGGACAATGCCGACGTGGAAAAAGACGACGACAAGAGTACGAAAAACGTCAAGGTTTCGCCCGAAAAACAGGATGGAGCAACGCCCGATCCGGTGGCTGTCGAGGCGTTGCGCGACGAACAGGACCGACGCGCGATTGTGTTTGCTGCGCCGTTTTTCCTGATGTTTGCGGCGCCCATGTTTTTGGACATGGATGGCGATCGTTCTTTTTGGCGCATGACGCGGCACGAGCCAGGGGCAAGGGTTTTGCTTTTGGCACTTTTTTCGTGGCCGGTTTGTCTTGGATTGCTTGCGTTTTGGCGTGGAATACGCCGGCGTTTGCCCGGAAAAGGGTTGACGGGTCTCGCCTCGACGATGACGTCTTTGTACACGTTGGCAGGGGCCGCGCTGACGGTGTTGGTGCTCGTGTTCGAACGACGTTCCGAGCAATCGCCATTGGTATGGGTCGCCGTTGTGGTCGCCTCACTTGCCGTGGGAAGCGTGGTCCGTTCGTTCTTTCATACAGGCTGGCGCCGTTGGCAATTTCTCATGGCGCCCATGGTGTTATTAGCAACCATGATCGTCTTGTTGATTGCGGTCGCCGAACCTCGATCGATCGAGCGTGCCGAGCAAGGTGGATGGGTATTTCTGTTTGGCACGGCCGCACTTTTGCCGTTTGTCGGGACGACTTGGTTGCGAAAACAGGACGGATGAGTCACATGGCTCATTTCTTTCCGCGCCCTGGGGTCGGAGCATAAATCAAATCCGACCGCACCGCGTATTTGACACCAGCCGTGACTTCCGCACCTTCGTGCAATAACAAATGGTCGAAGACGACAATGCTCCCGACGGGCGCACGCACGGAAAATCGTACGCGATTGTCGAATTTTCGCGCGCGACCTTCCCCGCGACGGCTTGATTTTTCTTTTACCTCGAAAAACCGTGTCGCGCCACCTTCGAAACCGTCATTCAAATAGATCATGAAAGATTCCCGCGTTTCACCTCGAGGCACCTTGGTTCGAACATCGACGTGCGGGAAAAACCTTTGACCAACCTCGTATTGGTACACGCGGAATCGATCATTCAAACCGGTGAGGTCGGAGCCTTCGTGCTGTGGGTCCACCAAGGTCTTGACGCGTTCCCACAATTCGAGGGCCATTTTCGGGGCGTCAAGGACCACGCGGGTGTTGTTCCGAGCCGCCAGATTCACGCGATACGTATCGTTGCCGATCGCCAAACCTGCATGCGAAAATCCAATGGCTTGAGCCGTTGTAATGAGCCGCTGGCATTCCTTTGGCGACAAGACGCCGTGGAGCATATACACGCCCTTGTCGATGTCTTCGCGCCGCACAGAGACCGATCGCCCTTCCTCGAGCAGACCGTTATCGATGCGGTGGGGAATTGCGTGAAACGTTTCTTCTCGCCGAAATGAAATGTGTGTTCGATTTCTCATCACGAAATACTCCGCGCGAAAACACGGGCTGGAAAACTTTATCACGGCTCTTGGGCAAAGGTCGCATCAATTTCTGAAATGCGCACAACGTATCGCGCACCGACGCTATCACGCTTGCTTCGAGGCCGCGTTGGATCACGCTTTTCCAGGGTGGATCACGTTTTATCCAGTTTTGCTTGCCGGCGCGGCAAGCAAGGCCCCAAATCCCCTGGTTTTTGAGTTCTGGGCGTTGGCAAAGCACTTGCTAATGGGCACGCTGATTGTGCCGCAATGACTAACCCGTTGCGTTGGGGTCCAGAGCGTCCTATGCAGCGGGGAGTTTTTCGGGAATGGCCATGAATGAATCCTCGAATTTCGACGAACCCTTGAATCTCGGCCCGCCGCCGCCGATTCACATTCCTCCACCCGGGCCGATTGCGGGTACACCTCCGCCGTCTCCGGTCGCGTTTTCGGCGCAGCCGCCCATCGCATCGCCTCCTCCGGCAGTGCAGCCGCCAGCGGCTCAACCGCCCGCGCCGGTACCTCCGGCGAATTCGGCGCCAGCACCAAAACCAGCCACTCCGCCAGCAGCTCCATCGAATGCAACGGCTCGATATACGGTGAAGTCGGGGGATACGCTGGGGGCCATCGCCGAGCGTAATGGAACGACGGTCAGCGAAATCATGAAGGCCAATCCGAGCCTCAAGAATCCGAATCAGATTGCCGTGGGGCAACAGCTGAACCTTCCGCAAAAGCAAAGTGGGGGCGGTTTTTCCAGCCCGCCCGCGCAAAACCCGCCCGCGCAAAATCGTCCTCCGGCGACAAGTCCCGACGCCAAACCGCCGGGACAAACGCCAACGCCTCAACAACCAAACCCGGGAGCGCAACCGGCGTCCACATTGATTTTTCCCTTGTGGAACAAACCTTCGGCGAGCTGGAAAGACGGTCCGCGTTATTTCGGTTGCCCTCGAAGTGGTGGTTCACGCAAACACGCGGGTTGTGACCTTTATGCACCTTTTGGAGCGAAAATTCGCGCCATTGCCGATGGCGTGATCATACAACGGCCCTATTACTTCTATGACGGTACGAATGCGCTCGAAGTGTACCATCCTGGTGTGGGCGTCGTGCGTTATGGGGAAATTAGTTCGAGCAAAACCGTGCCCGTGAGTCCGGGACAAAAGGTCAAGGTCGGCGAACACATTGCGTATGTGGGGCTGCTCGATTCTCTCAATATGTCCATGATCCATTTCGAGCTTTTCGGGGAGCAAGCTCGAGGGCAGAACCTGAGTGGTGGTGGGGCTTATCGTCGAAATCCGGCGCTCAAGGATCCCACATCGCTCATCGACAAACTTCACAAAATTACGTTCGGCTGATGATTCCGCGACACGCGGCGAGTGGAGAGAAGAAGAAGTCATGACTAACGCGTTGCTTTCATTCGAATCAGGCGATCACCTCGATGTGCGCACATTTTCCGTGCACGAGGCTCTCTCGGCATCGTTCCAAATCGACGTGACCGCAATGGGCGCCGAGGATATCGATTTGGATAAAATCAGCGGACGCCCTGTGTCTTTTGGCCTTTCCGGTTTGGGAGGCAATCGCATTTGGACGGGCGTATGTTCGCGCATTACACAAACAGGTGCTGAACAAGACGGTTTGTCGTCGTACGCCGTGACCATCGTTCCTGCGTTTTGGTTGCTCACACATCGGCGCAATCATCGAGTGTTCCAGCATTTGTCGGTCCCGCAAATCGTGCAGAAGGTCTTGGGCGAATGGCAAATTCCGCACGAATTGAAGGTCGACGCGGCAGCTCATCCTGTGCGAGAATTCACGGTGCAATACGGCGAATCGGATCATGATTTCTTGCGTCGATTGCTCGTGGACGCAGGGATTTCGTATCTCTTCTACGTGCCACCCGGAACGCAAGAAACAAAAATGGTTTTTACGGACACGCCGACTGCGGCACAACCCCGAGCAACGCCGCTTCCGTTTTTACGTTCCCCGAGTTTGGCCGAAAAGTCCGAACACGTAACGGGTGTCAACATTCAAAAAATCGTCAAAGCCAGCCGAGCTATCGTAAGGGATTTCGATTTTCGTCGTCCGAGTTTTCCCTTGGCGGGACAACACAACCAAGGTACTGGGACAAACAGCTTGCTCGAGGAGTATTTCTACGTTCCTGGCGTCAGCAACGTCAAGAGCGAGGGGGGTGGAAATACGCCCGTTGCCGATAAAGACGGACTGTATCGGCATTCGGAGAAGGAAGCCACGTCACGAGCGCAGCGTCATGCCGAAGCGATGAATGCGGCGTCATGGAAGACTTCGTTCAACACGTCGGCCATCAATGTGCCACCTGGGCACGTATTTTCGATTGCGGGGCATCCTCATCCGAGTTTGGCGAAGAGCAAGAAACTGCTGGTGACGTCTGCGTTCATTACAGGGGAAATCAATGAAGAGTGGAATGCTGGTGGCGAAGCTGTTTCGGCAGATGCGCCATTCAAACCGCTCCTGACGAGTGACCTGCCTGGAGACGAACATCGAACGGGGGAGGGTGGTCCTTTCAAACCATTGACGAAATTCACGAAGCCTCGGATTCAAGGGTTGCAGAGCGCCATCGTCGTGGGACCGAAAGGCGAAGACATTCACGTCGACGAGTATGGCCGAGTCAAACTCCAATTTCCCTGGGATCGCGAAGCTGCCGGAGACGACAAGGGTTCCTGTTGGGTGCGTGTCGCGCAACAATGGGCAGGGCCCGGGTTTGGCATGATTACCATGCCACGCGTGGGCCAAGAAGTGCTCGTCGGGTTCTTGGAAGGCGATCCAGATTTGCCGATGGTCGTCGGACGAATGTTCGATACGACGTCCCCCGTGCCCTATCCGATGCCGGAAAACAAGACGCGAACGGTGATGAAGTCGAGCTCGAAAAATGGCGGCAATGAAATCACGTTCGAGGACAAAGCCGACGGTGAGCTGTTGTATATGTCGGCAACACGTGATTTGCACAAAGTCGTCAAAAAGGACGAACTCGAAACGACGCGTGGAAATCGTCACGTAACCGTGGATGGCGATTTGATTCTATCGGCGAAAGGGAACGTGATCATTCAAGCTGGTAAGGAATTGGTGGTCAAGGGTGGCCCGAAGGTGCAGATCAATCCGCCCGGGGATGTTGCGCAAGGGACGAAGCCTGGGGAATTGGGTCAACCCGCGCCTGCACCGCAGCAGCCGCCGCCGAAGCAGCCGCCGCCAAAGCAGGAGCCGCCGAAGCAAGAGCCTCCGAAGCCGCAACCTCCAGCCACGCCCGCAAAGTCCAAAGCTGCGCAGCAAAACGAGCAGCTTTTCAAGATGAATCCGGGTGGTCCTACGGGCAAGTTCCAACAAGTTGCGGCGGCGCGTAAGGCACAGGCCGAGCAATACCAAGATTTGGCCAAACAGATTGGCGAGAAATACGATATTCCTCCGGCGATGGCGCTCGCGTGGATGAACCGAGAATCGGCGTACGGCGAATTCCTCAATTCGCAAGGGTACAGCAAATTCGATGGTCAAGGGTTTGGCCTCTATCAAGTGGACAAACGGCACCACACGCCCGTCGGCGGCCCGGCGGATTGGGATCACATCGATCAAGCGATGGGTATTTACAAGGATACTTACAACCAAATCAAAGCCGGCAATCCGGGCTGGACCAACGAAGAATACATGGCAGCAGCGCTCGTTGGATACAATAGCGGACCCGAGAATGCTCGTACCCGTCCTTCGAGTGCGGCCGCGTGGGCGCAACTCGACAATGGCACGGCGCACATTGCGGATCCGAATGGCGATTATTCGCGCGATATTTGGTCCGAGGCGCAATGGTACGCGAAAAACCTCAAATGGTAGTTCCGGCCTGAATCGAGGAGTTGACCCATGAGTTTGCTGGTAGCTCGAAAAGATGTGGATATTTGCACGGGTCACGATGCTTGTCCGCCGCGCAAAGCGATCGAAGGCAGTCCTGACGTGTTCATGGACGGTCATGCGGTGGTGCGTCTGGGGGATCTGTGGGAAACGCACGGTTGCCCGGCGCATTCGCCGCACAAAGGCAAGGTGATTCAAGCGTCGGACGAAGTAACCGTCAATGGTTTGCCCGTTGTACGTATCGGTGATCCGCTCGATTGCGGAAGCAAAGTAAAGACTGGCTCGGATAACTTGTACGCCGGAGGTGGCTTGACGTCGAAGACATAGAGCGTTTTCGACAAACGTTACGGACGAACGAAGTTCATACTGCCTATTTCGTCAATCACTCGGCCGTGCTTGACTTACGTGGCTTCCTTCCGGTATGAGTCGAGGCTCGAGTGGTTATGCGCATCATTCCTTCTCCGCCGTTTGCAACGACGTCCTTTGTTTGGCAGGAACTGCCTGAACAATGGAATCTGACCATCGTATGCAAAGCGACGTATTCGCTCGAACCTGGTAATGCGGTCGTTGCGGCGGAGCAAGACGCGATCAATGAACAAGACAATCATTGGGATGATGATCCGCAAAAAAGTGTCTATGCTCCGTCTGATCTCGTGCCGTACAAGCCGAGTCCCGAGATCATGCTGGTGGGAAGTGCATACGCGCCACGGGCAGAACCGGTGCGTTCGCTGTTTGTCCGGGTCATTGTGGGGCAATTCGATAAGTCGATTGAGGTTTATGGTGCGCGCACGTTGGGACCGGATGGAGTGCTCGTGGATGGTCCGCGTTGGGCGCAAATGTCGCTCCGGTACGAGCGAGCAGCGGGCGGGGAAGGTTCGTGGAATCCAGTTGGCGTCGATTCGTTCGCGATGGATGCCTATGGAAGACGCCATTGGCCGAATTTGCAGTCTCCGGGCGATGGCGATATGGAAGGCAATGCGCCGATTGCAGCCGCTGGGTTTGGTCCCGTAGCAGCGCGTTGGCCCATGCGTCGGGAAAAACTTGGCGATCTCGAAGCGGCCTTTTTCGGCGGACGCTGGATGGAGACGCCCATCGGGATGGACTTCGATGGGTCCTATTTTCAATCGGCGCGAGGAGATCAGTTTGTTGAGGAAATACGGGCCGATGAAACGATCATTTTGGAAAACTTGCATCCGAAAATCGAACGTCTCGTTACGCGTTTGCCGGGAATCAAGCCGCGAGCGAAGGTGGACGTGGACGGTTTGCCGCCATGGGAATTGACACTCGTTGCCGATACCTTGTGGATTGACACGAATCGTTCGATTTGTACGGTCACGTTCCGAGGCCAATTGCCGTTGGACGGTCGGGACCAACCTGGGATCATTTATGTTGGAGTTGAATATCCCGGAGAAACAGTGCGATTTCCGGATGGTGCAGCGCGCGCGAACGCCCCCAAAGCGCCCATTGTTGCCGAGGAAACTCAATGCG
>JBGAOI010000348.1:0-7596 GCA_044221885.1 Polyangium sp. (in: bacteria) | reverse complement strand
AGGCATCGTTGGTGTTGTCCTCGCTCAGCGCGGACCACGCGAGAATCTCGAGCGCTTCACGTCGAGCATTCGGCGGGGGTGCGCCGTCGGCGTCGGGGTCTCGCGCGAGCAATTCGGTGCACAAGGAACGAGCTTTGGCGATGTCGTCGTTTGCCACGGCATCGCGGGCGCGATGGAGGATCGATAAGATTTCCGCCGAGATCATGGGTTCGGGGGCGGCTACGGGCGTTCGAGGTCGCAAGTCGGATTCATCGATGTTCGTCCCGCCAGACTGCAACAGGCGCAGACTTTGAAACGCGCCCATGCCCATGATGTACGCACCCCAGATGCTGCCAGCTTGCAAGAAGTAGAGCGCTGCGCCAAACCCGACCAGCATCGAAATCGTAGCCGTGATCCGAAGGCGTTTGGGGCCGAGCGCATGTTCGAGCACGTGCCCGCCGTCGAGAGGCAAGACGGGAATCAGGTTGAAGATGCCCCACCACAAATTGACGAATTTCAACTGAAGAATCGCGTACCGCGCCACAAGCGGCAGGGTCACGCCCCGAAGAAAAAAGTGGTCGATCCCGTACACGAGACCCGCCAGGGCAAACCCTGCAAATGGACCCGCTGCACTGATGATCACCTGGTCAAGTCGACCCAAGGGCAACAGGGCGCGCCACGTTGTGCGTCCACCCATGAAATGCAACGTGATCTCGGGCTGAATGCGGTGACGACGAATCGCAAGGGCGTGGCCCATTTCATGAACCAACACGCTGACGAAGACGATCAACGTCCACAACACGAGCATCATGAAGCCGGCTTTGCCACCGATGGCGCTCGACATTGACCATCCGAGCAGGATCGAGCTGAGCCAGAAACTAAGCTCAACTTCAACTTCGATACCGAACAACGTGAAATTCATGCCCTCGATTATCCTCGTGCACGAAGACCCTCTTCGGCCGGTTCATTGTCGCGTATACGCAGAGTATCCTGTCGTGCGCTTTCCGAAGACTCCCGATGTTGAAGCGATCGCACTTCATTCCGATTCTCGCCACAACGCTCGCGTTCCTTAGCAGCGCGTGCGCATCGCGTACACCCACGAGCGCGCAGCCTGGCACGCGCGAGACGACAACGCACGCTCGCGCGCCGGCTACGACGGTGGAGACAACGCCTCAGACAGAGGCGCGAAAAACCGCAACGGATGCCGCCGAAACGCCCGGCGTGACCGCAGTCGCTTCCGTCGAAGCGCCAAGCAGCGTCATTCCTCCGTCACCTGCGGCGCCGCCTGCACCGCCGATCGAACCTCGCACAGTCGTACTGCACGTTGGGGACTCGTTCGTCATGGCGGGGTTTTCCCAGACCCTACGACCCAAAATGAAGTCCGTGGGCGCTCTTTACGAAGTTCGCGGCGCTCAAGCCACGTACACAACGACCTGGCACAACAAGCTTTCGCGCCTCGTTGGCGACTATCACCCCGACCTCGTCATCATTACTTTGGGTGCAAACGAAGTGACGCTCACCGATCCGTGGGCGCGCGCAGACGCCGTGACGCGCCTCGTCAAGATTGTCGGAGATACCCCGTGCGTCTGGGTTACACCGCCTCTTTGGCGCAAAGACACCGGCATCATCGAGGTCATCAAGCAGCGCGCCAAACCGTGTCTCGTGTTCGATTCCGACGCGGTTGTTGGTCCCATTGCTCGCCAACCCGATTCCATTCATCCGAGTAATGTCGGCGGTGCGAAGTGGGCGGAAGCATTTTGGGCCTGGTTGCTCGAACATCGTGCGCCTCCTCCGGTGCAAGGCGAGCACTTGCCCAAAGGTTCGGGGCGGCATGCGGTCAACCCGTGGCGTCTTCGTCGTACGCCGAACGAAGTCACCAACACGCAAGAGACTGCATCCGCAACTCTTTGAGCACCAATCTTTGGGCTTCAAACGAATTCGGGCGGTAACGCCGAGGCAATTGCGTTTCGAACGGCGGCGGTCAGTTCTTTTCGACGCTCGGGCCCGTAGGCTTTGGGATCGATCGGCGGCAAGATCGTGACGTTCACATGATGACCCCGATGCAGGTCAATCGTGCCGCTTTGAAGAACCTTGTGCGTGCCATCGATCGCGATGGGCACGATGCGATGGCCTGATTCGATTGCGAGATGAAAGCCGCCGCTTTTGAACGGACCGAGTTTGCCCGACACGCTGCGTGTACCTTCAGGGGCGATCCACAAGAGCGTTCCGCGTTCGAGCATCGAAGCTGAGTTGCGCAGATTTTGCATGGCTTGCTCCCGTTGGGCTCGGTCCACTTTGACAAACCCAGCGGCGACCATGGCTCGTCCGAAGAGCGGAATGCGGAACAGTTCGGCCTTGGCAACCATGCGGATACGTCGCGGAATGGCGCGATAGAGGATCGGGATGTCGAAGTGACTCTGATGGTTGGACATCAAAATAAATGTTTCGTGTCCATCGCCGAGGTGCTCACGACCTTTGACGACGATCGTGATGCGCGCTTCGGCGAGCATCGTTTCGGCCCACTTGGCCAAACGTTTGTCGAGGACTTCCGGATCGATGCGGCCAAGAGCAGCATCGATGAAGGTGGGCACGGTGATGCGGGCCGTATGAACCAAGGTTTTGCTCGCGGCGAGTTTGCTCATCGACGCTTCGTTTTCTTGGTCTTTTTTGCAGCTTCAGGAAATCGCGCGGCGCAAATGTCCGTGCATGCTGCGTCCTGACAACCCTTGATGCACTCGTCGTATGTTTTGAAGTCTTCCGTCGCGATCGACATGTCTTCGGTTTGTTTTGGCGCGATGGTTTGGCAACTGAGCGTCTTGTCGCAATAGGATCCTGCGGGGCAATCGTTGTCGTAGCGGCACTGCACACAGCGCAAGTTGACGCAGATGAGTTTGCCGTGGTTGTCTTCGCGCGCGGCGCACTCGGCGTCCGACTTGCAAACGGGAAAACGCGTGTCGTTCGCGCATGCGGACGCGAGCAGTCCAAAAGCCAAGAAGCTCAGCCAAGAAGTAAGTTTCACAAGCCCCCTTTTTCGCCCCAAATCGTAACGACGATGCGTCGATGGTGCGGGTTTGTCCGGTGTTCCCAAACGTAAATCGCTTGCCACGTACCCAAGCCGAGATTGCCGGCCATGATCGGCACGAGAAGACTCGTGTTTGTCACGGACGCACGAAGATGTGCAGGCATGTCGTCGGGGCCTTCTTCGTCGTGCTCGTAGTTCGCGCCTTCTGGAGCGAGCTGTCCGATCCACCGATCGAGGTCCCGTAGTACGGCAGGATCAGCGTTTTCCTGAATGACCAAGCTCGCCGACGTGTGCTGCACGAAGATGGAGCACATGCCGATGCGTACGTGACTATCCGTGACCACGCTGCGCACGAGGTTTGTCACGTCGTGCAGGCCTCGCCCACGCGTACGAACATCAAGGAGCTTCTGATGCATGTTGGAACTCGTCACGATGTCGCTCGACCCTTCGACTACGGTGTCCGAGATCGAGGGTGATTCGCAACCATGGAGAACGACAAGATGAGGTTTCTTGTTGGGCTCAACCGTTCCGAACGATGTCGACGATGATTCCCCAGGCGGTCCACGAGCGAAACCACGCGCCGATGTTGGCCATCACGTATTCCTGACGCTCCGTCGGCAAGGCACTTGCAACGTGTTCGAGCGCCGGGACGAGCGGCATTCCTTCGCCAATGGCTCCAACGATTGCAAAGGCTTCGGGAGAAACCTCTTCGTATCGCGGGATCAGGTCTTGACGAAACAAGAGTAGGTGCAGAGGGGAGGGTGCGTCAGGAAGAACGTACTCTTTTTGGTCTTTGATGGCGATGCGGAGGAGATGCACGGGGTACGAGAGAGACAAACGAGTGAGCAGCGGATGAAGCACGAGGCGTGCACGACTCCAATCGTCCTCGGTCATGGCGGCAAGTTTGGCCGGGTCGAGCGGCGGAGCGTCTGGACCGTCGACGAGTGCAGCCAAATAGCGTTCGTAGCGAGCCATATCTACAATGAGGTCGCGACGTAGCGGCGGAAAGTCAGGGTAGTTCTCAGCGAATGACGGCACATCGAGCGCGAGGGGTCCGAATGTCGGTGTGCTCGGTGGATGTGCCGCGAGGTATCGTCGGAAAAACACCTGCGCAGCGGCCGAACCGAGGATCGCGCATAAGCCCGGGAAGTCCTGGCGCAGAACGAATTCGAGGCGAAGGAAGAACTGCTTGCGATAAATGTTGATTTGCTCTGCGGCGCTGATGCGACTGTTTCCTGTGACAAACTCCGCCGCGAGCTCCGACATTTCAGGGTCCTGGGGGGTTGGTGTGTCGCGACAAATGGCTGACACCAAGAACGTTTGCACAGTGAGGAGGTCAGCTTTCACGGCGTGCGAGTTCCTCCGTGCGAATGTTTCGAGCGATTTCGGCCTCGGCAAGAAGGGTTTCAAGAGGCGGAATATCGTCATCCCATTCGATCAAGGTGGAAACTGCCCCGCAACGTCGTATCGCGTGGCGGTACAGTTCCCACACCGGATTGATCACATGGTCGCTGTGTGTATCGATAATGTAGGCACCGAAGTTGGTGTGTCCGGCCAGGTGAATCTGAACGACCCGATGTGCCGGTACGGCCCCGACGTACGCATGAGGATCGAAGTCGTGGTTGTAAGAAGAGACGTAGATGTTGTTGACGTCGAGCAGAATTCCGCAGTTTGCTTCCTCGACAATCGCGCTCAAAAACGCCCATTCGGTCAGGTTGCTCGATGTGTACGTGAGGTAGCTCGAAGCGTTTTCCAGGACCAACGGGACTTCGAGGAAGTCCTGGACAATACGGGCTCGTTCCGCAACGTGGCGCAAAGCTTCGTCCGTGTAGGGTAGAGGCAAGAGATCGTGCGAGTTGACGCCGTTTGCATTCGTAAAACAGAGGTGGTCGCTGACCCACGGACACTTCACGCGCTGGTGGAGCTTTTTCAATTCGCGCAGGTATTCGAAATCGAGCGGCGATGTGCTGCCTATCGACAACGAAACACCGTGCATCACGACGGGATAATGGGAGAGAATTCGGTCGAGATTGGCGAGCGGACGCCCACCTTGAACCATGAAATTTTCAGAAATGATTTCAAACCAATCAATCGGCGGAGTGGAAGCGAAGATGGCTTCGTAATGAGGAACCCTCAATCCAACGCCCACGCCGAGATCGGGAAGTCCGAGTCGAGGGGAGTTTGTCGAAGCCATCTTCGTTTTCCGTTACATCGTCAACGTATCACTTCGGGGCTTCGCCGGCCTTCGCGTCACCAGCGGCCGGGGCGGGCGTCGTTTCGGCCGGTTTGTCGCCGGCTGCCTTGTCGCCATTGCATCCCTTTTTCGCATCGCAAGAATGCTTTGCGGCGTCCCCATCCCCACCGGCGGGAGTTGCCGCGCCGTCGCCGGCAGCATTGCCACCGCCACAACCTGCCAACATGCCGCCAATTGCTACCACTGCCAAAGCTTTGCTCAAGTTCATCTTCGAGTTCTCCTTATCGAGACCGCCAACAGTCGTAAACGCATACGCGCATCCAGAGCAAGCGAAAACCTGTCAATGAAATCGAATCTTTTTTTTCTTCTCCTCTGCTGTCTCACATCCGCATGCGATCGTTCGCCGACTCCATCGATTTCCAATGACGCAGCTATTCCCGATGCAGAATCGCCGAGCGCCGACGCGGATTCGCCCGACGCTGCCGTGGATCCGGCGCAGGCTGTTCCTCCTCGTCCCGACGATTTCGCAGTCATTGAACCCAGTGTGCCTCCGTGTCCACAGGATATGGTGCGGGTGAGAAAAGGTTTTTGCATTGATCGCTTCGAAGCAAGCCTTGTGGATGCGCAGACCGGCCAGGCGCTCTCTCCTTATTATATGCCCGCCCGCAAGAACGCGTTGTCGATACA
Source organism: Polyangium sp. (in: bacteria) (assembly GCA_044221885.1). Classification (GTDB taxonomy): domain Bacteria; phylum Myxococcota_A; class Polyangia; order Polyangiales; family Polyangiaceae; genus Polyangium. Next base: position 1,714 of record JBGAOI010000348.1, on the reverse strand, counting down.
GGATTTCTGGGAAAAGGAGCGATTGGTCATGGGGCCAGAGGACGCGCACGAAATGAAGTTGCCACCCATTCCTCCATGGCAAAAGACACGGGACTTCGAACCCAAAGCTGTGTCGCAAAAGGGCAAAGTTCCTCAGGGGTATTTGACCGGGCCTTTGGCTGCTCTGGCCTGCAAAAACGCGGGCAAACGATTGTGTTCACATGATGAATGGCGTACGGCTTGTCGTGGTGAAGCGGACAAACCTTTTCCTTACGGTGATAAATATTCTGCTGGAAAATGCAATATCTTTCGCGAAGCTCATCCTGCGGCTGTTTTACATGGCAATGCCAGCATTGGTCATAGCGACCCGCGCCTCAATATGGTCAAAAGCGACAACAAACCACTTTTGCGAATGACCGGAGATACCCGTTCGTGCGTGAGCGAATGGGAAGGCGATGCTATTTACGATATGGTTGGCAATATGGATGAATGGATCGACGACCCGGAAGGCACGTTTGTCGGCGGATTTTATGCTCGGTCCAAAAAAGATGGTTGCGATTCCATCGTCAAAGCCCATCCCTTCGACTATTTCGATTATTCAACCGGCGTTCGCTGCTGTAAAGATCTCAAGTGAATCGTCCCGACAGACCCGCTGCCGGTTTGGCGGAGTGACCTTGCGCGTTTGGCGCAACATGCGGTGTAGTTCACCACGGGGTCCCACGACGAACGTCGTTGCGCGAAAAAGTGCTTGACGGGCCTTGATGGCTGGTTCACGTGTTTCCATGGCAAACGGTACGTTTGTCTCTGCGTGAAGCGGAAGGGAAGTGTCATCGCGTCGTCGCGTTGATGCTCGACGAGGTTGATTGCAGGGACGAACCAGTGGTCGGTCGGGTTTCTGTTGGGGCACGAAGGGTATGAGCGTTTACATCGCCGTTGGCATCGTCGTGTTGGTCCTCGTGGCGTTGATTCTCGTGATGGGGGTTCGAGCGTCCAAACTCATGGTCGAGACGGGTCTGCTTGAGGAACGCTGCAAGGTGCTGGGCGTTGAAAACAATGGGCTTCGGATGCGCATTGCAACGCTCGACGCCGAGGACAAGAAAAAAGTGGGGTGGCTCGATGGAATGGAAGAGGAACTCGCGTGGGCCCGCGCTGAGCTGGAAAAACGTCCCAAGCTCGAGCGTAAGGTGTACCGAATCCTGACCGTTGGAATGAAAGCGACGGGAAAAACCTCACTGACGCTAAAGTGGTCGAACCCGCTGATTGACCTTGGCACGATAGAAGGCACCAAGATCGAACGTTATGAACGCAGCGTGAGCCACGTCCGCGAGAAAGACAAACTCGTGGAGCATGTCTTTGAAGTCCACGATTGGGGCGGGGAGCACATTGTCGACGCATTGCAAGAACTCATGGTCGAAGAAGTCCACGGGCTCTTGATTGTCGTAGATCTGGGCGGTCAAGACGCGACGGAAGTCGATCCTGAGCGCATTACGATGCAGCTCGAGGAGTTCAAGCCGCAATCTTTGCGATATTTCTTCAGTCCCAAAACGGTGGCTTGTTGCAAGAGTGTCATGCTTTTCATCAACAAGAGTGACCTCATTGCAGGAACGCCGGCGCAAGTGGAAAAACGGGCGAAGGAACTTTACCAGCCACTGATTGATGGAATTCAACGTTTTGCCAACCAGATTGACGTCAAGGTGTTTGTCGGATCAGCAAACAGCGGACATTCGACGCACAT
>JBGAOI010000347.1:0-7613 GCA_044221885.1 Polyangium sp. (in: bacteria) | reverse complement strand
AGGCGGCGGCAGCGAAAACTCGCGTCCTTCGCCTTCCACCACGGGAGGTGTGGGCACCGGTGCGGGAACACGTGCGTGGTACATACCGCTCATGTCGTGGCGAAACGCGCCTGATGCATCGAGACGAGCGGACGGATCGAGGGCACCGACAAGTTCTTCGGAAAACTCTTTGGCCGTTTGGAATCTTTGATCGATGCGGCGATCGAGCGCTTTGTCGAACCAGTCTTTGAACGACGGCGGCAAATCGGGGCGAAACGCAAGCGGATCTGGCACGGGCGCGCTGGCAATCTGCGCAAATGTCATGGCCACGCCCTGCTCGGTTTGCCAAACAGTTCGGCCCGTAAAACACTCGTAGACGATGCACGCAAGCGCCCAAAGATCCGCGCGATGATCAACGGCACCTTGGCCACGGACCTGCTCGGGACTCATGTACGCGGGAGTTCCGAACACAGCACCTTCACGGGTCAAACGTGATTGCTTCGCGTCACCCGAGCCATCGAGCGGCGTGTAAAATTTCGCGAGACCGAAGTCGAGAATCTTGGCTAGAAGCGCGCCATCTTCGTCCTTACCGATGAAGATGTTTTCTGGCTTGAGATCGCGGTGAACGATGTTCGCGGCATGGGCTTTGGTTAGACCTCGACAAACCTGCGTGGCGATCGCCAACGTGGTTTGAATGTCGAAGTACCGAACCTTCGTCATGCGCTCGTACAGCGATTCGCCTTCGAGCAGTTCCAGGACGAGAAACGGCGGCCCTTCTTCGAGACGTCCGGAGTCGTAGACGTCACAGATGTAAGGACTGCGGATCGCTGCTGCGGCCCGTGCTTCCCGGAAGAACCGTTCCACCACGACGGCGGATGCCGTGAGCTCTTGGGCCAGGACCTTGATGGCTACACGTTTCCCGATGCCGATATTTTCGGCTTCGTAGACAGCAGCCATCCCCCCACGACCGATCTCGCGGGTGACTCTGTACTTGTCCGACAGGATGGTACCTACCGGGATCTTCGTCGACGTCGGTGAGGCCATCAGTTCATCGGGTCGCGAAACGGTTCGTGGCGGGGGGAATCGTAGGCGACGCAGCTCCTACACACAACTACGCGTCGTTCGTCGACGCCGATTGTCATTTTCGAGGCTGGCAGAGCGAGATGCAGGGTCTTGGTCGTTGCATGAAGCAGTCCGCTTGATCGCAGGATCCGTTTGCCAAACTTGTCTTTCGAGCTTAGGCGCATCGCAAATTTTTTTTCAGGGTCGACTGGCTCGAAACATTCCCGAAACGAAACGAGCCGTAGAAAGCAACGGGTCGAGCAATGAAGAAGGTCGAAGCAATCATCAAGCCGTTCAAACTCGACGAGGTCAAAGATGCCCTCGCCGAAGTTGGCATTCAGGGCATGACGGTCACCGAAGTCAAAGGCTTCGGACGTACCGGCGGAAAGAAAGAAGTCTACCGCGGCTCAGCTTACGTAGTCGACTTCGTTCCAAAGGTAAAACTCGAGATCGTCGTCCCCGATCACCTCGTCCAAAGCGTCACGGACGCGATCGAGAAGAGTGCCAAGACCGGACGGATCGGTGACGGAAAAATCTTCGTCAGCTCGATTGATGAAGCGATTCGCATCCGTACGGGAGAACGGGGCGAAGACGCGATCTAGACAGGTTTAGATTACGTTCGAGACAAACTCGTTCGTCTTCGAAAACACAAGGAAACCCGTTGGGAAAGAGTCATGAAACCGAAAGACGTCATTCAATTCGCCAAAGATCACGATTGTAAGTTCGTCGACCTCAAGTTCATCGATTTGCCCGGCATTTGGCAACACACGACGATCCCTGCCAACCGATTGACCGAAGATTTGTTCGAAGAAGGCATCGGCTTCGATGGTTCGTCCGTGCGTGGTTGGCAGCCGATCAATGCGTCGGACATGCTCATGACCCCCGATCCGTCGACAGCGCGAATCGATCCGTTTCCGGTACAAAAGACCCTGAGTCTCGTCTGCAAAATCTCCGATCCGATCACGGGACAACCTTACGGTCGCGACCCGCGGTACATCGCGAAGAAGGCCGAAAATCACCTGCGTTCGACGGGCATCGCGGATACCGCTTACATGGGTCCGGAAGCCGAGTTCTTCGTCTTCGATTCGATCCGTTACGAAAGCTCGCCGCGTAGTGGTTTCTTCGAGATGGATTCGGCGGAAGCTTCGTGGAACACCGGCAAGGCCGGGACAAACCTCGGCCACAAGATTCGTCCCAAGGAAGGCTACTTCCCGGTCGCCCCGAACGATTCACTCGTCGACGTACGTGCCGACATGATGACGACGTTGATGGACAGCGGAATCATCGTCGAGGTGGGACATCACGAAGTTGCAAGTGCGGGGCAATGCGAGATCGGCATCAAGTTCTCGACGCTCACATCCACGGCAGACAACTTGCTTTGGTTCAAGTACGTCGTGAAAAACGTGGCGAAAAAGCACGGGAAAACGGCCACGTTCATGCCCAAGCCACTCTTCGGAGACAACGGCAGCGGTATGCACACGCATCAGTCGTTGTGGAAGGACGGGAAGAACCTGTTTGCTGGCGACGGATATGCGGGTTTGTCCGACCTGGGAAGCTGGTACATCGGTGGGATTTTGAAGCATGCCAAAGCCCTTGCGGCCTTGACAAACCCCACGACGAACAGCTACAGGCGCCTCGTTCCAGGCTACGAAGCTCCGGTGAACTTGGCCTATTCGAGCCGCAATCGCTCTGCGTCGATCCGCATTCCGGTGGCTGCGGGAAATTCACCCAACGGAAGGCGCATCGAAGTTCGCTTCCCGGATGCATCGTGCAATCCGTACCTCGCGTTCGCGGCGATGATGATGGCGGGGCTCGATGGCATCCAAAACCGCATCGATCCAGGCGATCCGCTCGACAAAGACATCTACGCGTTGTCGCCGGAAGAGCTGCAAACGGTGCCGAAGTGCCCAGGTTCGCTCGACGAAGCCCTCGAGGCGCTCGAAAAGGACCACGAGTTCCTTCTGCGAGGCGACGTCTTCACGCGTGACGTCATCGAAACGTGGATCGAATACAAGCGGGAACGCGAGATCGACCCTGTGCGTCTTCGCCCTGTTCCGCACGAGTTCTATCTCTACTACGACACATGACGCGCTCGCCCTCAACCTGGGTTATCCTCGCGCCGACCTGCTTTGAACCCGGGTGATCTGCTCCAGTCTCGTTATCGTCTCGTTCGGATGCTTGGCTCCGGTGCGAGTGGAACCGTTTGGGCTGCAAAGAACGAGCTCATCGATCGCGAAGTTGCGCTCAAAATCCTGCATCCCGACGTAGCGACGGACTCCGTCCAACTCCAGCGTTTCTTCAACGAAGCCAAAGCGAGTGGACGTGTACGCAGTCCGAGCATCGCGGAAATCCTCGACCTGGGTCAGGCCGAAGATGGATCGCCTTTCTTGGTGTTCGAACTACTTCACGGCGAAGGACTCGATACGTGGATCGCTCGTGAACGCACGCTTGATCCGCGAACGTTGATCGAACTCTTCATCGGTGTGGTTCACGCGCTCGAACTTGCGCATGGTCAAGGCATCATTCACCGCGATCTGAAGCCCGCGAACCTCTTCGCGCATCGAAGCTCCACAGGGCAACTCGTGCTGAAGATTCTCGACTTTGGCATCAGCAAGATGGTCGAAGGAAACAACACGGCCGAGCACATGACGCTCACGCGCACGGGCACGGTCGTGGGGTCGCCTGCGTACATGAGTCCCGAGCAAGCAGCGGGGCGCGAAGACATCGATGGCCGTGCAGATGTTTGGTCACTTGGTGTCGTGTTGTATGAGGCGCTGACGGGAACGCTTCCGCATGAAGCACCGAACTACAACGCGCTGATGGTTCGCATCATGACGCGAGATGCAGATCCGGCGGTGTCGCGACGGCCTGATCTTCCGCCGGCTCTCGGTACGCTCATCGACGACTGTTTGAAGCGCGAGCGTGAACGACGACCAACGACAGCGACGCTCGCAGCGCGGCTCGAAGCCATTTTGCAAGAGATGCAGCCGGCGCGGCAGGTCGTGCCAACAGGACCGCATCCGCTTGCACCCGCAGCGATGCAGGTGCCGGTGCCCGTATCGCAACGACTTCCAAATTCAACGCCTCACGCGCACACGACAGTGAGTCAGCGTTATCAACTGAGCGGCGCGACTGCTAACGATCCCTGGTCGGGTAAGTTTGTCCTGCTCATCGCTGCGGCGGTGGGCGTGGCGCTCGGCATGGTGGCGCTCTTTGCGCTCAGCAAGTTCCTGCTCCGCTAGCACGCGTAGACGCGTCGCCGACGTGCGGGTACAAGATCCGTTCCACAACGGACGGGTTTGTCCGCAAGAGGAGAACTGCCATGAAGGTTTACGGTCATCCGGCGAGCACGTGTACGCGTAAGGTGTTGTGTTTGCTTGCTGAGAAGGGTGTGAGCGCCGAGTTTGTCATGGTTGACATCATGAAAGGCGCGCAGAAGTCCGACGAGCACCTGGCGCGTCATCCGTTTGGCGTGGTGCCGGCGTTCGAGGATGACGACGGGTTCGTCTTGTACGAATCGCGGGCGATCTTGCGGTACCTCGATGCGAAGCTCGAAGGTGCGCACCTTTCGCCGAAGAGTCTTCAGGACCGAGCGCGGATGGAGCAATGGATCAGCGTGGAGCAGTCGTATTTCAGCCCGCCGGCGATGAAAGCGATCCTCGAGGTCTTTTTTGCGCCGATGAAGGGCACGACGCCCGACGCGGACGTGATTGCGAAGGGCAAAGCGGATGCGGCGAAGGCGCTGGACGTGATCGAGCGGGCGCTTGTGGGCAAGGAATTCTTGGTGGGCGAGTTTTCTTTGGCGGACATTACGTATGCGCCGTATTTGCAATATCTCTTCGACACGAAGGCGGGAGACATCATTGCGGAGCGACCGAACGTGAGCGCATGGGCGACGCGGGTATTGGAGCGCGCGTCGTGGCGTAAGGCGCTGGGGAAGGGTTGACTTCCTTTCCGGCTGGGTTTGGCCTCGAATGGCCACTTTCTCGCCAACCTTACAATACTTCTGCTAGTGTACGGCCGTGAGTCGACGGCATACTTGGGAAGTGATTTATCGCCGCTTTGATCCGTTCCGCCCGGCGGAGGATCCAAAGTGGCGAGCGGAACGATCACGCAGTCCAGCCAATGATCTCATTCGACTCGTGGCGATGCCATTTGGGGACGCGCGAGCACTTGTGACCGGAACGATTGGCACAGGCAAATCGACGGAATTGCTGCGCATTGCAGAAGCTCGCAGTTCGGCAGATCTCGTGGTTGTCCTGGATTTGCAGCGGCATTTCTCGGAAGTCGTTGGTGACGAAAACGCTTTACGAAATATTGAAGCGTGGGAAGTGGTTTTTCTTGGCGCATTGGCCGTCGTACGAATGGCGGCAGAGATACTTCCTTACCCGATTCCTCCAGAATTGCTGAATGACCTCGCGCGAGCGTGGGACAAGGCTGCGCAAGCAACGGATACGCCGGGTTCGGCTGGTTTGCAAATTGACGTTTCTGCGTTGGCCAAAGCGATGATTGTGGTTGCGTCTGCTGCGGTACCAATATTGGGTGCGTCACCCGGAACCGCAGCAATCATTGGCACGGGACTGAAGGTTCTCGATACGGCGACCGGGGGACTGCGCTGGAACGTACCTGTTGGACAAGCAAAAAAACAAAAGGCGGATCAAGACTCTGAAATGCAGAGCCTATTGCATGCGGTCAATGCCATTATCGGTTATGTGCAATCCAAGGCTTCGCGCATCTTGCTAATGATTGATGGGTTAGATCGAATCAATGAATTGGAACGAGCCGAGGCGTTGTTTCTGCGCTCCGAAATGATTGCGCAGCTCGAATGCCGAATGATTGTGACTGGACCGTTTTCTTTGCGCTCGCATCCCGCAGCGGGAGCGATTCCAAGGTTTCGCAAAATATTGCCCCTTGTGAATGAACCCGTCATGCGAAAAGATGAACCAGCCAAACCGGGGCCAGGTGTGCCGTTTTTTTGCGATCTCTATCGGCGCAGAATCCACGATTTGAATGCCCCAGATCTCATTCCGCAAGAAATCTTGGAACGATTGGCCTATTACTCAGGTGGTCGAGCGCGTGATTTTGTAAAATCGATTCGAGCGATTGCGGAACAAGCTTGGCTCGATGATAGCTTGACGGTGGATATGGCGCTTGTCAATCGCGTCATTGATGAAGCTCGACGTTTGCTCGAAACGGGTCTCGACGAAGCCCACATCGATGTCCTCGAACGAATCATGAAAAATCCATTGCATCGTTTGCCTGGTGATGGAAAAGCGCGGGATTTACTCACGTATGGCCATCTCCTGCCTTACCCCAACGAGTCTGAATGGTATTACCCGCACCCATTGTTGCTGATGCACCTGCTGAAGCCGCGCACAGAATCCTCGACCGCCTCGAGCTGATTCTTCGGCTTGCAGATGGCGGTGTACTCGTTCTCATCGACGACGGACGTCCCGAAAACCTGGGGCTGTTCGTGCGGATGCTCGTCAGCGTCGAACCTTGCCTCGACGTTCTCCACCGAGCCATTGATCTCGTCAAAGTCCCCGACGGCGCCGTCGTTGTGCTCGTGCCAGACGCAAACGATGCGATTTGGTTGAATCAAGAGCGACCTATTTTTTCACAACGGCGATTTCGAACGCTCTTGTATTGCGATTCAGAAGCCTCGAAACGACTGGCCCGGCAGGCTCCAGATTTTTTCCACTGGATTTCGCATCGAATCGAGGTGCCGCAAAGTGCATGGCCCCCCGCGGTCTTCGGATTGCGCTCCGCGGCTACGAACAAAGCCCACGTGGCTTGGCAAGGTGGTGATTTCGATGCTTGTTTCGCCGCCGCATTTCCAAACGGGTCTTTTGCCATTCAATCAGCCGCTATCACGTACGACGGACTCGTTGAGCTATTTGAGAATGAACACCGCACGTTGTTGTTAAAAGATGTCGATAGCTCGTTTCGGCTGCGGCGAATTCGTTGGGCACTTGCGGAAAGCAAACGGTCGAACATGGTCGTGCTCGACAAACCATTCACCTCTTCGGACGAATTTTGGAGCCTTCACGCATTGCCGGCCCATCTCGACGAGGCTATGCATTCCTTGCGCGCGGCTGGAGCCAATGGTGCAGGACGTTTGGCGGCGGTCTTGCACTTGGAACCGGAGCTCATCGATATTGCCTGCAACATGCTCCGTCGAGGTATTCCCTGCGAACAACTCGTCGAACTCGCATTGAAAAATGACGATCCCGGCATCGCCATTGTGGAACACGCCCTCGCGCAAGAATTAGCATTGAACAACAATACTGCGCCAGTAGCGCGAACACAGGGACGAAAAACGGCAGGCGACGCGAAAACTACGTTTTCGACTACAAACCTGCCCGAAACCGCGATGTCGGCCTATGTTGCTGGAGATTCGGAGGTTGCACTGCGGTGGGCCCGCGCTGCTCTGAGCCATGACCGGAATTCAATCGAAGCGCTCATGACGTTTGCCAACATCTCAATGGCGCTCGCACGCTTTGAAGATGCTGAAAAAAGCATGCAACAAGCACTCCATCTCCAGGAAAAAACGAACGACAAATTCCTACGAA
>JBGAOI010000346.1:0-7620 GCA_044221885.1 Polyangium sp. (in: bacteria) | reverse complement strand
CGCTTGCAGCTTGCCATGGAACTGCTTCGGATCCAAAGGGAATGATTGATGAATAAATGAGACTAATGGCCAGGGTTAAAACCCCGCGCTACATAATAAAAAGTCCTCCACTGCCGTTCCGGACTGCCATCTTCGTGATTTCTTTCATTATCGAGATTTGCCCTCGTTGATCGAATGAAACGACTTCTCGCAGTAAAACCACAACGCCAGTCCGGAGCGGCAGCGAAGGACTTTTTATTGAATAGCCCACGGTTTTAACCGTGGGCGGGGTCACGTGAAGGACGGGCGAACGGAGTTTCGAGACAGTCTCGTTCCGTAGGTCCGATTTTTTGCAGAGAACTGATACGTTGCGGGTACCCCTATGAGCCTTTCTGACGACGTCGAGTCCCGTGTAGCGGTTGCGTTCGACGAGTACCTCGCTGCACTCGATCGCGGCGATATGGATGTGCTCGCAACAGCCGCGATGGATCGGTCGCGCCAGGATGTGCGTGTGTATCGCATGGTGCGCACGGGCATGAGCCACATCGAAGCCATTGATGCGCATGATGAAGGCGTCTTTGTGACGTGGTCGATTCGGGCGGCTGACGGAAACATGGTGGCTCGGTTTTCCGCAATTGTTTCGATGGTGGACGATCGGCTCGTCGTGCATCGCCTCGTCAGTCGCGAAATTGATGAGCAAGCGTTGTCGACGGCGGCCGAGGTTGTCGTATCCGCACCGATCAATTCGCTGCCTCGATCCAGTCAATATTGGGTTCGTCGTTGGGAAGGCCGTCCGTCGATTGCTCCCTCCGTGGCGCCGCCTCCAATGAGCGCCGTTGATCCGAACAACAAGAAGTAGCGCGCTTGCCTCTTGCTCCAACGTGTCCAAGCGGGACACGATGTTCGCGCGATGGATGAGCTATTTCATGGCACGCACCTCATCGTCACGCGTGAAGAGAGCGGGAAGCTGATCCGAGCGCGCCGTACAGCGACGCCATTTGCTTCTGTCGCCGACATGTACGGCGTTGAAGCGCAGTTCTTGCGAACGATACCCATGCGCGAACGCTACGGAATTGCGGTGCTCGTCGATGTGCGTGATGCACCGATGTTGTCCAACGACGGTCTCGAAATCGAAGCGGTCAAGGTGATCGACGCGATGGCGAGCGAGTTCGAACGTTCCGGTCTCTTGGTTCGTACGGCCGTTGGAGCGTTGCAAGTTCGAAGGATTGCAAAGACAAACTCTTTCCGTCTTGAACTTTTTGAAGACGAAGCCATGGCGATTGCGTACTTGACGGGCAACGGTCCACCGCCGGCATCGGTCATCAGTCGGCGGAGCAGCCTGCCCCCGGCGCCTGGCGGGCGCTCGCGATAACGCGGCAAAACCGTTGCATCCACGCGCTAGTCGACTCCGCTTGCGGGGTTCGCTATGACGATGTTCGACATGACCGACACAGCCGTTCGCAACGTCATCATCATTGGTTCTGGCCCTGCGGGTCTCACCGCTTCGATTTACGCAGCTCGCGCGAACTTGAAGCCTTTGTGCATCGAAGGATTCAACGCGGGTGGATTGATTCCCGGCGGGCAACTCATGTTCACGACCGAGGTCGAGAACTATCCTGGCTTTCCGCACAAAGTGACGGGCCAAGAGCTCATGCAACGATTCCGCGATCAAGCGGAGCATCAGGGCACGGAGATTGTCACGGCCGATGTGACGAAGGTCGATTTCTCGGCGCGGCCTTTCAAGGTGTGGGTTGACGACACGATGTACCTCACGAAGACGGTCATCGTGGCGACGGGCGCCCGAGCGAACTACTTGGGTTTGCCCTCGGAAGATGCGCTCAAGAACAAGGGCGTGAGTGCTTGTGCGGTGTGTGATGGTGCGTTCTTCCGGAACAAACCCGTCGCGGTTGTGGGTGGTGGAGACACGGCGATGGAAGAAGCGAGTTACCTCGCGGGCTTGTGTTCGCACGTGACGCTCGTGCACCGCCGCGATGATTTCCGCGCCTCGAAAGCGATGGTGGCGCGTGTCGTGGAGAACCCGAAGATCAAGATCTTGTACAGCCATGTGGTCGACGAAGTGCTCGATGTGAAAGAAGATCACGTGACGGGCATGGTCGTTCGAAGCTTGAAAACAGGGGAAAAGACGACTGTTCCGATCGACGGGTTTTTCGTGGCCATCGGTCACACGCCGATGACGGAACTGTTCTTGGGGCAACTCGACGTACATCCCAACGGCTATTTGAAGACGGTTCCAGGGTCGACGCGGACGAGCGTTCCGGGCGTGTTTGCGGCAGGTGACGTGCAGGATTGGACGTACCGGCAAGCGGTCACAGCGGCAGGCACAGGCTGCATGGCGGCGCTCGATGCGGAACGATTCATTCAGCAAGACGGCGCGCACTGAGGTAGAGTCAGGTAGGACAAACGCCCGTCATGAGTGACGAACCGCTCGCGCCTGTGGATGCTCGCCATGAGCTCTTCGAGCTTGCGACATCGGTGCGAGCGCTGATCGATTGGTACGACATGACGGGCGCGACGGGCGTGCCTCGAGGAGCGGTGGATCCCGAGCCGTTGGCAACGATGCCGGCGACAATGCGGGCGCCGGGGCAAGCGCCGATGCAAGCGCCGACGTTTGGTGCACCGGGGCAGGTTTCACGCGACGCACCTCGAGCGCCGGTGCCAAATTCGTTTGAGCAGCAAGCACCTCGTGCCGCGCAGCCTCCATCGGCGGTGGCATCGTTTGAGCAGCAACGACCTCCGCTGGTGACGCTTCAGTCAGCGACGCCAGCGCCTGCTGCCCGAGCGCCCGTTGCGCGTGGTGAGGTGCTGACGCAGACGGAGCGAGTGGGGCGTTTGTCCGTGCTGGCGACGGAGGTGGCGGGGTGTCAGCGGTGTGGGCTGGCGCCGACGCGAACACAGACGGTGTTTTCGCGGGGCGATCCGTTTGCGGAGTTATGTTTTGTGGGTGAGGGGCCTGGGGCGGACGAGGACCGATTGGGCGAGCCGTTTGTCGGGGCGGCGGGTCAGCTTTTGGATCGGATGATTGCGGCGATGGGGTACCGTCGTGACGAGGTCTACATTTGCAACATTGTGAAGTGCCGTCCACCGGGGAATCGCAAGCCATCGCCGGAAGAGATGGATGCGTGTAAGCCGTATTTGGTGCAACAAATCGAGTTATGCCGGCCGAAGTGCATTGTGGCGCTGGGGGCGACGGCGATTCAGGGGCTGATGGGGACGACGGAGGGCATTATGAAGCTTCGGGGCAAGTGGAAGCTGTATCGGATGATTCCGGTGATGCCGACGTTTCATCCGGCGTATTTGTTGCGGCAGCCCGAGGCGAAAAAAGAGGTATGGGAGGACTTGAAGCAGGTGATGACGCGTCTGGGCAAGCCGGTGCCTCCGCCGCGCAATCAACCGGCGAATCGCGGCTGATAGTTGTATTGCGCGTTTTGGGAGTGGTGCTGGCATTGTTGCCGGGATTGGTGACCCTTGTAAAACCAATTCTTCCAGCGAGCGTGGGCGACGCATTGTATTGGATATTTTCGCCGGTATGTCATAACCGACCATCGCGAACGATGGAATGGTTTGGCACGTTGATGCCATTGTGTAGTCGATGTTATGGGGTGTTTTTGGGGTTTGGCACGGCGGGGTTTTTCCCGAAACCAAAATTGAGCATTGGGACGAGTTTGCTGTATGGGTTTGTCGCGAGCGTGATCATGGTGGTGGATGTGATTACGCAAGATATGGGGCTACATCCAGTTTGGCACGGAACACGCATAACGACGGGCGTGTTATGGGGGCACGTGTGCGGACTTGGGGTATTGGCGGTGGTGAGAAAAGTATTTAAATGATGGTCCTTGCGCTACCGTGCTCGGGTTCACCTTGTGCAATCGGCTCTTCTTCGGCATTGTTCACGATTTGTGCGCGCGAGCGCTGAACACCGACGAGACGGCGCGCCGACGAATCGCACAATGCAAAGACCCCGTGTTGATGTTTCGCATAGGCCCGGTCTCCTTCGTATCCCGGTTGCTTTTTTATTCCGTCTCAGTTCCCGCGCCCCTAGACGAATTTGCTGGAATCATCGCGCAAAGAATGGCATTTTCGAGCCTGTCCGTATGCCCACGCCCAAAGTCCTCTTCCTTGGCGCAAATGGTCGCGATACCACGCGGCTCCAATTGGGCGCGGAAGTTCGCGACATCCGGCGCGAATTGGCTGTTTCCGGCGTTGGCGAGGCCATTGATTTCATCGCCGAATTAGCCGTTCGTCCGAGCGATTTACAAAGCCTCTTCTTGTCCCACGTCCCGCAGGTTTTGCATTTTAGTGGGCATGGCTCAAAACGTTCCGGAACGCCTCCCGCGCCAGGCGCGACAACGCGCAGCACAGCACGCGACTTCATGCCCGATGCGCAAGATGAGCACGAAACCGTGATGGGCAGCTTGCTCTTGCAAGACGCTCGAGGCTCAGCCGTCGATTTGCGAGGCGATGTGCTCGTGGATTTGCTGGCGATTTTGAAACGCGATGCGCCTTTACGCTGCGTCGTGCTCAATGCGTGTTTTACGGCGGACCAAGCTGCCGCGATTGCCGAACATGTCGATTGCGTCGTGGGAACGGCCCGAGAAATTGACGACGAATCCGCAATAGCTTTTGCCACGGCGTTTTACCGGGCCATTGCGCATGGGAAAAATGTCGAAGACGCGTTCGATTTGGGACGCAACGAAATTCGTTTGCGTCGTTTGTCCGGGGAAGACGTCCCGCAACTCTTTTGTCGTCCAGGCATTCTCGCAAAAAATGTTTTTGTGGTCGGACAACCCGCGCCGTCGAAATCAATTCCAGCGCCCAACGTCAAGGAACCGCTCGTTGAGGACCTCGATCGACGTCAAGCCGAAATGCGGGAACGATTGCAACAGAGGCCCGTTCTTTGTGCCAAACTTGCCGAAAAGCTTGAAACTTCGAGCACGGTGACGGACATCATTCCCGCGCTATTCGACCGGCCCGCATGTGATATGGCCCGATGTTTGGCCGATTTGGATGCCGCTCCGGACCTCGCTCCTTCCGACCGGGACCTCGTCCGCAAATTGCTCTGGGAAGCTTTGCCGCTCGCCGTGGATTGGCGCGATGTATTGACATTGGCCAAGAAAAACCTCGAGGAAGGCCGATCCTCCGTTGAGCTTCCTTTGCGTACGGAAACCATGGCCGAAGTCATTCTTGCGGGTGTCGATGGCCGGGCTTGTTCGTTGGTCGAAGCAAAACCTTATCCCCATGGTTCCGCGCGGATTCCCATGCCTTCGGTGATGCTCGCGCCGTTTTTCCATATCGAGAAACACGCCGTGAACGCGCTGGTCAAGGATATGGTGGACGAAAAAATGCCTGGTGTCAGGTCATTCCGGGATTATCGAGGCATACCCACGCAAACCGAAGACGAAATCGAAGAAGCCTGCGTGCTCGTGAATGAATTGTTGGCCGATTTTTCGCGCCAAGACAATCCCGATCGATTGCCGCATTATTTGCTGTTCGTCGATCATTTGCTGCGCAAGGACACGAGCGTCGATTTGGATCGTCTATGGACCGATTTGTGCCGAGCATGCAGTGCCAAGTTGCCGCATTTGCGCCTGTTTCGTTTGTTGGGTGGGCCCAAAGAATTCGGTAAAGAAATCAAAGTCGTCGTGCAAATTCAAAAACCTCTCGCCAAACGTTGATGTTCGGAAAGACAGACATGGCCCAAGCATTCATTGATAAGTCGCGCGTAGGTGAAGTTTCGTTGCCGGTCATCGGAGGCATGGCGAAATCGGTGCATGTCATCGACAAGAAATCGATTCTTGCGGTCAATGCGGCTTTGGCGACGCAACGCCCGCTGCTCGTGCGCGGTGAACCCGGCATTGGCAAAAGTCAGCTCGCGCGAGCCGCCGCGGTTTTACTCGGTCGAACGTTTCTTTCGCATGCCGTCGATGCGCGTACGGAAACGAGGGACTTGTTGTGGACCCTCGACGCGGTGGCTCGATTGGCGACGGCGCAATTGATGAGTGCCCTGCATGATGCGCAACGTGCGGACGTCATGGATCGCGTGCACGTGCTCCATTTCGTCAAACCCGGGCCCTTGTGGTGGGCGTTCGATTGGCAAGATGCCGAAAAACAAGCACAAAAATCGAATGCGATGATTCCGTTTACACCTCCCGAGTGGACGGCGGACAAGGGGTCGGTCGTGTTGATTGATGAAATCGACAAAGCCGACGCTTCGGTGCCGAATGGATTGCTCGATGCTTTGGGTCATGGACGATTCGATGTGGAGGGGCGTTTGCCCGTGGCGATGAATGCCGCACGATTGCCGCTCGTGATCATGACGACGAACGAAGAACGCGCAATGCCCGACGCCTTTTTGCGCCGCTGCGTCGTGTTGCATTTGGAGCTGCCTCGCGAGACGGACAAACTCATTGCGGAATTGATGGAACGCGGTCGAGCCCATTTTGGGAAAAACTGCGATACTGTGTTGCTCGAAGCAGCAAAACAATTGGCATCGGACCGCGAAAAACATCGGCAACAGGATCTCGCTCCGCCGGGACTTGCCGAATACATCGACCTCGTGCGCGCCGTCGTCGAGCAACTTCCAGGACGCGAAAACGAGCAGCTCGAATTGCTGCGCGAAATCAAATCGTTCATGTATGAAAAACACCCGCAGGAGTCGCGGCATTGAGCGGGACGTTTCAGCGAACGGGCCGAAGTCGCGCCGACTTGGTGCGCCTTTTTGCGGCAACTGCGCGCGGGGACCGAGCGCTCGCGGCGGCAACGCTGGGGTTTGTGCGTGAGCGCGAAGCGGATCCGGCCATCGAAATTTCGATACCTGACGAACCGACACAACCCAATACCGACGAAAATACCATAACGATTTGGGACGAGCCTTCGGAAGCAACGCCGATTGTGCAAACGCCATTGTGGCGTTTCGAGGCCATGACATTTCGGGACGAACCCGACGTTTCCGAGCCGGCGCGTGGCGAAGTGCAGGGTTTGACGGCGGAGGATATTCACGGAAGCGGGTCATCGTTGTTCGCGACGCCGAGGCCTGCGCCTTTGGCTCCGTGGTCCAAGTTATGGCCGCGCTTGCGTCAAGCATTGCAAGCGACCGTGGCGAGTCGCGAGCCGGACGTGGCCAAGTGGGTGCATCGCGTGGCTCAAGGGGAAATGGTCACTCGAATTCCGCGTCTTCAGCGAAAAGCGTGGCCGGCGCGTTTGTCGGTCTGGCTCGATCGGAGTCGTCGCTTGGTTCCATTTTGGGCGGACCAAGTCGAGGTTTGTCGTCGATTGTACGCGGTATGCGATCGACGGGGCCTCGATATTCGCAGCCTCGATGCGCCGAAGCAAAGTGTGTTGATGATGCGTCGTGGTGATCTGGTGGGAGATGCTTGTTTGGACAGCCAAACACCGGTGCTCGTGCTGGGCGATTTGGGCTGTTTGGGGACGGAAACGGATCGTTTGGCGTGGCGAACGACGGGTGAACAGTTACGGCGCCGGGAAATAGGTTTGTCAGCGCTCGTGCCGCTGGGTCCGGCGCGCTGGAATCGAGGTCTCGGGCGCACGTGGAAGGCGATTCCTTGGGAACAAGGCCGATTACGTTTCGGTATGGGTTTATCCAAAAGTACCAAAACATTGTCC
>JBGAOI010000345.1:7280-7628 GCA_044221885.1 Polyangium sp. (in: bacteria) | reverse complement strand
GGCCATGCTGCTTGGCGCGAAAAACTTCGTGGCCATGCATTGGGGTACGTTCAAATTGACGGACGAACCGATTGGAATTCCTCCGCATCGCGCGCGTGAAGCGTGGTCGCGCGAAGGCGGCAAAGAAGAGAATTTGTGGATTCTCGATCCAGGAGAAACGCGACGTCTGAGGTAATCCATGCGGCGTGACTTGACCCTTGGATGTCCGGGATGTCGATTGCGATTTTCGTCGCGATTGGCGAATTGTCCTGTTTGTCGCAATCCTGGGTTTGTTATTCCCGATGCTATCGGTGCCGTTCAACCGACATCGCGCGCGGCTTGGCTTGGCAAATGGCTCATTACATTGGC
>JBGAOI010000345.1:0-7270 GCA_044221885.1 Polyangium sp. (in: bacteria) | reverse complement strand
GATGGCCGCCGAAAAATGCGCTTGACGTCGTCGTGTACCTCTTGGGCACGATGGGGACGATGCTCGGCGCAAGCATTGCCATTGCCATACCGTTGGCGCTTTGGTTTGCAGTCATTGCCATCGTGCGGTTCGTCTTGAAGTTCATCATTGATCGTCCGCGTCGCGTCTTGCGAGTCACCATTGAAACAGCGCCTCGGACAGTGCCCGAACATGCTCGACACCCCATGCATCAGTTGTGGGATCGATTGGAAACGCGCATCGGAAATGCCAAGGATCGCATGCATCAATGGATCCTGCCTCTCGTTTCCATTTATTTGGGGCTTCAAATCCTGGCCGAAATTTTGGGCAAGGACCCTATTGTCAAGACAACCAATCTCGAAGCGTTTGGTTCGTCCATGATTGTCGTCGTTATCATCAATTCCATGAGTGTTATGGTATTCGGCATTTTTGCCAGTGTTTTCGCGACGTTCTTCAATTACGCGCACGCATTTTTGAACAAACCTCCAACGCTGTTTGGTTATCGCACGGCGCCTCCACCCTTGATCAACAACGAGACGCTCACCGCGTATTTGCAAAATCGTACGCAAATCATCGGCACAGCTACGGAACTGGATGAAACGGAACGAGCCGCGCTTCAATTGAATACAATTCCAACCCTTGCGAGTCCTTTGTCCGGACAATCCTGTTTCGCATTTCGCATCACGGGTGACGCCGACGGACAACCCATCGACGACGCCGAAGCAATACCATTTGCCGTGATCGGCACCGATCAAAAACGTTACGTTGTGACAAACACGGATGTCGTCGTCGACGTGGTGGCGGAATCGAAACATCCATCCGAAAACGCAGCGCCATTTCTTCGCGCGCGGCGTTTGCCCGAGAAAAACTTGAATCTTCGAGAAGGTTTGTTACAGGAAGGAACACGCGTACAGGTTGTGGGGCGACGAACGGCTCTTCGCATCGGCCTCGTCGCCTACCGAGACGCTGAACGTCGCGGTTTGGTTGACGCGGGCGATGGTTTGCCCGTGGTGATTCGCGATATGAACGACGATCCTTCGTGACCTATGCAATTGTCTTTGATGCCCGCATGCTCGTCGTGCTAAGAGGGTTTTCGTGCCGTTCTCGCATATCCAAGGTCAAGACGAAGCCATTCGCACGCTGACAAGAGCGTTGCAAGGCGGCCGAGTGCACCACGCATATCGGTTCGAAGGACCAGATGGTGTTGGCAAAGAGATGGCGGCATTTGCGCTGGCGCAAGCGCTCGTGTGCACCAGCGGGGACAAACTTGGTTGCGGAAAGTGCGACGCGTGTCGGCGCGCAGTCACCTTTGCGCACGAGCGTCCCGAAGTACCGCTGCATCCTGATGTGATTATCGTCGAGCGCGGGCTTTATCCGGCATCGGTCATTGGCAAAGACGAAGTGGCCCAGATCTCGGTCGAGCAAATTCGCAAGGTTGTCTTGTCCCACGCTTCTTATTCGCCGCACGAGGGCCGGGGGCGGTTGTTCATCATTCGCCGGGCCGAAGAATTGGCCGGAACCAGCAATGCAAGTGCCGCCAATGCGCTGCTCAAGTTTCTTGAAGAACCCCGGCAAGGAACGCATTTCGTCTTGATTACGTCGCGTCCCGATCGCATGCTCGATACGATTCGTTCCCGGACCCAAAAAGTACGTTTTGGTCCCCTGCCCGATCCGATATTGCAAAATATCCTGACCACCAAGGGAATCGCCCCTGACAAACACGAATTGGTCATCGATTTGGCAGCGGGAAGTGCATCGGCCGCATTGGCGCTCGTGGATGCCGAACGCACGACGAGCCGCGATGAATTCGTATCGGCCATGATGTCCGCCATGCGAGCGCCGAATTTGGGCCCGGCCGTAAACATTGCCGAGGGACTCGATACGAAAGACAAGGAGCGTCTAAAAGAGGATTTGCGTGCGTTTGCCGCGACACTTGCGCGCTCGGCCAAAAAACGTCTGGAAACAGAACCCATTGGCGCGATCATTGATGCTCGTCGATTCGAATGCGTTTTGCGAGCCATTGGGTATCTCGAACGAAACGCTTCGCCCAATTTGTCCATTCTCGCCCTCGTCATGGAACTCCGCGCCGCAGTTCCATAACCGTTTCATTCTCATTCCTCGTCGAGCGACTTACCCATACGATCGTATTCGCTCGATTCCATACGTCGCCCCAACCACGCCAAACATTGCTGCCCGCTGGTCAAAACCACAGCAACTTCGCGTGTTCCTATCGTATACGTCGCAACAATCCCCGTCGAGCCGACATCGGGTGCTCCTTGCCCGATTCGCTCGAGTTTCACCGGAAAACGGTTTTTCCGTTGCATGGCTTGACCTTCAATTTCCAACGTCGCCGGAGGTTCGGCAGGAGAAACCACTTCGACCGGACGGAGCCATAAAATATCGCGTTCGGGTAAGGGATGCGCCACGACGACAAAATGCTCGCGACCTTCGGGTGCAAAAAATAGAGCCATGACCGACGTTTGTTCACGCGCAGCAATCGCCCCGGAAAGCCAACGTTCTTCACCACCCGACGAAATGACGTCGCCGAGTTCCAACGGAAAACCATCCAACGGTTTGGGTGCCGGCAATGTGGCTTTCGGCTTCTTATTGGTCGCTGCATCCCGTCCTTCGGTGATCTCTTGTTTGGACGAACGGCGACGATTGGCCAAATACCCCATCGAAGCAGCAACGGCAGCCGTAATGACGATAATCGTAATGGTCATGGTAAAACTTTCTTGTCTACACTCGAAATCATTTCATGCAATGCTCTGGCCCGATCACGCGTATCGCTGAGCCCAGCAGATCCCGTCGTTCGCGGAAGCAACTCGCCAATGATAGCCGCAACGTCGACGACTTCCGCGACAGATTTGACCGAGTCAAAATCGATGCCCCCAATAGCCACGAGCGGTCCTGAAAACCCCAACACACGAGCCGACGTGGCAATCTCGCGAAGACGAGCGAGCCCCAGCGTTGGATTCGGATTCGTCTTGTTCTTTGTGCCAAACACCGGACCGATGGCCAAATAATCCGCGCCGTTGCGCACGCCAGCACCTATTTGTGCTTCATTCGTCGTGGACAAACCCACAGAAAGCGTCGCCGACATCCTTGCAGCCAGCGAACGTACAAGCGCCACGGGCAGATCCGTTTGTCCTACATGCACACCGGGACAACCAGTCAAAAGCGCCAGATCCGCACGATCGTTTGCAAAAAACGGTACTCCTTGCGCTGCGGCGAGAGGCGCAATGCGCGCGAGCAGTTCGAGTGTGCGACGAACTCCTCTCTGTTCGGCGGGTTTGTCTCGAAGCTGCATGGCCGCGGGACGCGCCTCGAGCACGGCTTCCGCGAACGCGACAACGTCGATACCGCGCTGGTCGAGCGCTGCCGTGTCTACGATCGCATAGAGACCTCGCATACATGTCCTCGACATGATTAAAGCACGCTCATCCGCAAAAGAGCCGCGGGCAAAGAATGCGTGAGTACGCTAGGGTTGACGCGCGCGGAAGGAAAGCGGAAATGATGACGCTGCGCCGAAGTTCGTTGCTCGCGCCGGGAGTCGTATCGTGATGAGTGGGTGTTCGTCGTTCGTTCGTGGCTTGCTCGTGGCGAGTGTTTTGTTCGGTTCGTCCGAAGCGTGGGCGCAAGCAAAAGCACCTGCGGAAAAGGCTCCTGAACCGCCGCCGCTGCCTCCGGCCGGAGCTCGACTTTGGTTGATTGCCCCGACAGCGCTTGGACCTTGGACGATGCGGCTCGAGAACGAAGGAACCGTGGCGTTGCGCATTGCCGCAGACAGTCGTTTGCTTCGTTTGGAAGTACAAACGAGCGAAGAAGCCAAGCCCGTGTCGTGCGTGTTGCCGTCGAGTTTGCGTTCGGCGCGTTTTCCCGAGGATCGTGCGTTGCTGTTGGCACCTGGGCATTCGTATGTCGAATCGTTCGACCCGCGTCTTTTCTGTTTTGGCAAGAGCGCCGTGCCGCTTGGACCGAACGTCACGGTCCGCGCCCGATTTGGATGGGAACCTCCGAAAGAGAAAAAAACGGCGTTCAAACCGAAAACGAAAAAGCCGCCGACCGGTCCTTTTGCCGTGGAAAGCACAGAGCGCGAAGCCACGGTGGGGCCGTTGTTCGAAGTCGTTGCGCCTTCGATTTTGCTCGGAGCAGCCACGGTTTCGCCGGCAAAAGAGGCGAAAGAAGCGCCAGGTGAGAAAAAACCCGAGGTTCGCCCTGACGCACCAGAAGGTTCGCCAGACAAACCAGCGCCGGCATCGACGCCCCCTGTGGACGAACGCGCGGGGAAATTGGAGTTATCAAGTACGCCCTACGTCGAAGCGGCCGCGCCTCGAAACATTACGGTGACGGTCACGGCGAAAAATGTCGGATTGCGACCGATTGTCGTCGCATTACGTCCATGGATGATGTCGTTCCGCATCGATGGCCCCGGAGGCATGGCGGAAATGTGTTACGCCGCGAATGCGCGGAGAAATTTGCCCAGCGACGCCTATCGACCGGTTGCACCAGGGGCCTCGACATCGTTCACCGTCTTGCTGGCCGAAGTTTGTCCGAAGAATATCTTTTCACGCCCGGGTCTTTATCGAGTGACTGCGCTCATGGACGCCAAAGAAACGCTGAATCAAGGCGTGGACGTGACCACGACGAAGTTGACCACACGCGAACCCTCTTTCGTGCGGCTGACGAGTTCGAGCGAACCGTTTTACGCGGAACCGCCCAAAGCGACGGCTCCTGTCGTCGTGGAAGAAAAAGACCAAAAGACCGAAAATACGCAACCGTAGTCGATTGTCCCGCATAGCGGCTTTATTTCTTCCGCGCAGCTTCGCGTTTTTCGACCATATCCATTGAAGCAACGTGTTTGCTGGGTCGACCCGCAAAGTTTTGCCGGACAAGGTCAGCGTCAGC
Organism: Polyangium sp. (in: bacteria); assembly: GCA_044221885.1. Lineage (GTDB taxonomy): Bacteria > Myxococcota_A > Polyangia > Polyangiales > Polyangiaceae > Polyangium. Next base: position 2,344 of record JBGAOI010000345.1, on the reverse strand, counting down.
CATGGAATCGATTGAAAATGCGACGCCATGGCAATTCACGCACACATCGCGAATCATTTTGTCTGATGGCCGCAAATTGCTGTTTTGGTTGTGGTCGACCAAGATCGTGCCATTGGCATTCTTGCGACGCGGCAAATGGCACGTTGCACAAGAAACGCCGGTGCCTGGAGGTGCTTTGCCCGAGGCTTCGGCGGCCCAGCTCTTGTAATGCGCAGAGCGGTCGTAATTGCGCGTATGTTCGTCGTCGTGGCAACTGGGGCATGAACCGGCGGCGGCCATTCGAGCGTCATAAGCATGCGCGGTATGGCATGAGCTGCATCCGATTTGTCGCTCGGCAGATTCGGGTTTCATGGGCAATCGAGCCGCGCCGGGTTTCATGGGATCAAGTCCCACGGCCAGACGCATTCCGTGCCGTCCTTCGCGAATACCGTGACCTTGGTCTTCGTGGCACCGTTCGCAAACGCTCGGAGACGGCGCCTTGGCCCACGGCGAGGCAATTCCACCGTGGCATCCGGTACAATTCACGCCGCCGCGTGCGTGGGCAGATGCGGCCCATTCATTCACGAGAACGGCAGCGACAGCGACCGTCGGCGGCGTATCGGCATCTTTGGCGGTCAAAAGATTGGTCTGATCCGGGCTGGGTTTTACACCACGAACGGGTACATGCGCTTCGGCCAAGGTCGGAGGTTCACCCAAGTGTTGTTTGAGGTAATCTTCCCAGAGGCTCCGATTGTCGTGATAATTGTGGCATCCGGCATCGCTGCACGTGGAAAACGCCATTCCCGTGTGACTCGGACGTTCCTTGCCCACGTCGGAATGGCATTCCACGCAAAAATCGATGGGCATCGAATACCCTTCGCGGTGCGTCCCGGCAGGCCAATGCTCGGCGTGACATGTCACGCACTTCGTCGCATCCATTTTTGCAAGTTGAGCCGCATTCCGCGGATCATCGAATTTGTTTTTCGGATGAGAATCGGCCAATTCGCGCGCTTTTCCATGACACTTCAAACACGCGTCGTTGGATACGCCTCCAAAAGGCGTATGGCATTGGTTGCACGCCATTTCGACTTGGTAGTGCCCATGCGATGTCGCCCCAGGCAAATAGATCGTCTGGTCTTGCGATCGCAGTCGATACGCACCGTAGGCCCCCACGAGCCCCGTGACCAAAAGCCAGACGAGAATGGAAACACGCGTGGTCATGCGATTGATTTCAATAGTAGTACACCATGATTACGTGAAGCGCGATGAGGATCGGCAACGGCCAAAGGACGAGAATGTGCACCCATGACACACGTAGCCGTCGATCCCGAGCCGCCAACGCCGACCAACGATCGCTGAGAGCATACACCACGCCAGCACCTGCACCGACGAGCATCGCTACGAGAAACGCGACCGCGAGAATGAGGTTCATGCCTTGACCAACACGAAACCCGGTGTGCGCGAAAAACAGCACGAGCGATGCGGCAGCCACAACGCCGTGAACGCCTCGGAAAAAGGGCACGTCGGCAAACTGAAAACGTTTCCATCGCTTGCGTAAAGAAATCCCCAAACTCAAAAGACAAACGGCAACGAGTGCATACCCGCTGATCTGTTGCCACAAATCGTCACGCGTGAGCGCACGGATGATGCGACTTCCATGCACGGAACGCGCGGGCGGAATCGCGGGGGCAAAAACGAGCACGAGCGTCCAGGAGACCGCGAAGATCGAAGCAAAGAGCAACGCTTTGCGGCCTCGTTCTGGCGGCAACGACGAAGGCAATACGGCACGCGGGGGCGGAGTGCTGGTGGTCGTCAGGGTGCCCGGCGCACTCGAAAGGTTCTTCGGCGGCACCCATGTCCGACGCGACACAGGTGGTCCCCGATCCGGGATCAGAGACTCCCGCCCCAAAACTTGCGCAATCTCCGCTTCATCCACCGTACTGATCAGGGAGATGCGTTGACGAGATCGTGACTGTTCGGTCGGAAAATCACTGGTCCCCGAAGCTTCGTCGGTTACGGACAAACTCGGGCGGCGAACCGACGTCGGCGAACGATCGCTCGACAATGCACCACCGCCAGGGTCCGACGAACGTTTTGATTGCGTAGCAACGGAGTTGCGATTTTGCAGCGCGCGAGATCGGACGCTTTGTGGAGGAGCCGTTGTGTCACTGAGGCCGGAGGTCGGTGTTCGTCGATCCGTCGTGCGTGTCGTGGTCGGCTTCGACGGCGCAGCATCACCACTCGTTACCTCGAAGCCAGTTCGTGCCGAACGCGGAATCGCGAGTTGTGCATACGCATCGGTGCCGAGTTGCGATTTGTCGAAAACCATCCCCGAGGCAGGCGTGCGCGTCGACAGAGGCTCGGC
>JBGAOI010000344.1:0-7632 GCA_044221885.1 Polyangium sp. (in: bacteria) | reverse complement strand
GCTTGATTGTTGAAGCTGCCCGACGGACATGTTGTCGCATTGCCAATCATGGTGGTGGGATTCGAGGGCGACGAAGCAATCGTCGCGCCATTGTTCGAGAAAATGAACGAATTCACATTGACGCTCACGAGCCCGAAGCAACACGTGTACGCCACAGGAGCACCTTGAATGAGGTACGTCCCGTCCGGATCGCACATGATGATTTCGATCTGGCACGTCGAGTCGCATCCATCGCCCGACACCGTATTTCCGTCGTCGCAATTTTCGCCAATGTCGATGGTATTGTTGCCGCATAGGCTGCAACTCGTCGTATTGAGCGAACAGTTCGCATTGCAGCTCAATGTGCCGCTGCCAAATCCTTGCGACTGACACGTTTTTCCGCCCAAGTTCATGCCGTCGCACGCTTCGCCCGGTTCGATCGCTCCATTGCCGCAGAATGTACACCCGTTCGTATTGAGCGAACAATTGGGATTACACGCCAAGGTTCCTCCGGTAAAACCTTGCGACTGGCAGGTTTTTCCCGCGAGGTTCATCCCGTCGCAAGCTTCTCCCGGCTCGATGGTCCCGTTTCCACAAGGATTGCAAGCTGCCGTATTGTACGTACACGATGATGTGCAGCTCAACGTGCCTCCGCCGTACCCCAGCGTTATGCACGTTTGATTGTTCAAATTCGTCCCATCGCAAGCTTCCGTCCCGTTAATTGTGCCATTGCCACACGGATTGCATCCGGACGTATCCAGTGTGCACATCGACGAACAAGAAAGCTGACCGCTTCCAAATCCCAAAGAAACGCAGGTTTGTTGCTGAAGATTGCCACCGTCGCAAGCTTCACCCATGTCGATCATTTGATTTCCACAAGGATTGCAATTCGACGTATCGAGCGTGCACATCGCCGTACAAGCAAGCTGCCCGCTTCCATATCCGAGCGAGATGCAGCTTTGTCCAGCGAGGTTTGCCCCGTCACACGCTTCGCCGAGGTTGATCGCGCCATTGCCACAGGGATTGCAATTGGAAGTATCGAGTGCACACGCGGACGTACACGCAAGTTCACCCCCGCCAAACCCTTCGGTTACGCACGTTTTGTTGTTGAGATTCATCCCATCGCACGTTTCGCCCATATCGATCATTCCGTTGCCGCACATGCTGCACCCGGAAAGGTCGAATAAACAATCAGGCGAACACGTGAGGCTTCCACTGCCAAAGCCCTCGGTCACGCAGGTTTTCCCATCCAAATTCATGCCGTCGCATTGCTCGTCCACATCGATCTTGTTATTACCGCAACGGCAGGGGCGGAGATCATATTTGCAATCCGTTGCGCATGCCGGGTTCGCTCCGCTCATGGGGAAGCCGATGCCTAGGCAGGATGCCAGGACGAGCGGATCGCCTTGGCCGTCGAAATCGCATTCTTCACCAAGATTCGGTTGGATTTTGCCGTCGCCGCATGATTTGCATGTCGAAACATCTAACGTGCAGTCGGGTTTACACGTCACCGGACCTCCGACAAACCCCAGATCTTCGCAGGTTGCCGAGGTTGCTCCGTCGCACTCTTCACCGGGGTCTGGAACACCATTGCCACATGTTGGCTGCACCGAGCCCCCTTCTCCCCCGGCTCCGCCCATCCCTGCGCCACCGCCTTTGCCACCCATGCCCGCCATGCCGCCCTGGCCTCCTGTCCCAGCTTCACCACCTTGTCCGGACGAACTCTTTCCCGACGTCGACGCGGCTGTTGTGTCCGTACCTTCCGCACACGACATCAACGTCATGGATACGCCGATCAAGGCAGTGGCAATAAGGCGCATGTGAACCTCCAAATCTGGAGATTACGCGATTCCAGGATCCATGGCGAGAGGCGAATGCATGGTTCCGCCGATGTTCTTCGTTATGGTTTGTGCATGAGCGCTCATGGGATCACGCGTGTGATCGAAAATCTTCTGTTCGCGCACCCGAACCTATCGTACGCTGATTCAGACTGACCAAAAATCCGTTCCATCGAATCAATGACGAGAACAACCACCCGGATCGCATATCCAGGGAACAACATCGGGACAGGACCATGAAGCGCAAGACGAGTACGTTCATGCGTATGCAGCGAGTCGCTGCCACAACCACGACGACATCTTCGGGTTTGACCACGGACGCGAATCCCACGGCGGAGCTGGCGACGATCGTCGCGGAACTTTCACCTCACGGTTTGGCGATCTTGCTGGGGCAAGCCCGGGCACTTCGGGATGAAGAACGGCGTCGAGGATCTCGGCCTCCTCTGAAGGCGCTATCGTTACGCGAATTCGTGACTCGAGTGCAAGAAGTAGCCGACGGCTCGATCACGGGAATCTTTGGAAACAAAGTGTTTGTCTCGGCGCTTTACCGTTCCTTCGAAGAACGCGGGGAAGCGACGGGGTGCAGTTTGGCCGAATTCAAGGAGCGTTTGCTCGCGTCGTATCGCGCTGGCTTACTCGTTCTCGAGCGTTGCGAGATGCTCGACAAGTCCGACGCAACGATGGCCAAGTCAGAAATGAGGCATCTGGGCGCCACGTATCATGTGGTGGTGCGTAAGGGACGAACCTAACTCAACTCAACCCGTACCACTTTTTCGTTTCCGGCTTCATCCACACGATGAGCAGGGGAATCGTCACGGGCAAACAGCACGAATTCCAGAGCATACTGAGTCCAATCAAAACAACGGCGAGCGTATAGGCCCATTTGGCGCGTCCGGCGAAAAGCGCAATGGCGTGCGGGATCAACAGAATTCCCGCAATGACCGTGATGATGAAGCCGAACACCCAATCGCCAGTCTTGAGGCCCGAGCCCGAATATTTCATCATGGGTTCGAGCATCATCCATAAACCAACACCGAAAAAGCCGAGAAGACTCAGGATCATGAGCCCGGCATAAATCCGAAAATAGTACACCGCCTCCGGAGGTCGTTCTTCCTCCATCAGCAATGGCGTACCGGGAGGTGCTCCTTGCGGTATGAAAAACGGACCCTGATTCATGCGCTCGTTTTCCTCGACGCAGTTACGTCGTTTCGCAAATCAAACCTCGATTTCCCGGGCTCGACCAATCGTTGGTTCGTCGCTCGCCAAACGTTCGCACGCCAAGGGATCCGTGCGGTTCAGGTCGTCGAGCAATTGTTTGATGCCGCGACGTGAACCATAATAATTGGACGCATCGTGATCGGCTTCGGTAATACATGCGCGCACGAGCGACCTCGATATTGCCGGAAAACGTAGGGCTTCGAGGGCCATTGTCCACAAACCATCGATGAAGTTTTGATCCGCGGGAAATTCGAGCAACCCGGCGAGCATCAACAGCACACTGGCCCGTTTGTGGGCGATCGTTTCGAAACACGGATCCGGAAGAAGCCCGATATCGAACGCTCGCCACATGGCATCGGCGGCGCACAGCAAGCGTTTGAATTCTTTGCCACTATGCGACAAAGACGCATGAAACAAGATTTCTGCTTGGACCGTTGACGGGCCCGTGTTTGTCTTCAAATACCGACATACCGCCGGCAGCCGTCCCAGCTTTTCATCGGGCAAACCGCCTTGCACGTCCATCGGAGGTTCCTTTTCGCTGTAAAACCCACCCGATTGAAATGCGTAGAAAAGTTCCGTTTGTCCAGGAAGACTTTCCCACAAATTCGAATATTGCGTGACGCGATTCATGCTGCCCGCAGACCACGCCAAACCCGTTGCCGCATCGCCGCCAATTTGTGATGCCGCCACGCCTGGATCACGCGGCGTCATGGACGCGCGTACGTCTTCGGCAATCTCAGCGAGATTAAAATCCAAAAATCCGTCGTACAGATCGGCCTTGCCATCTCGGTTGACGTCTTGGAAACGTCGCCACACGAGCGGATTGCTCGGACCCACGAATTGCGAAAAACCCGGAAATCGACCTTGCTTGTGATACCATTGCACGCGCTGCACGCGCGCCTCGAGCTGTTTGTGCGATTCTTTCGCACACATGCCTTGCAAAATCGCGTGGAAACAATCCGCGCCTTCCGATTCGCTGAGTTTTCCGCTCGAGTCTGTCCGGAAATACGTGGAATCCCATGATGAATAAATGTCGGCGTCGGGGAAAATGCGAGAAATCGCAAATCGCGTCGTTAATCCCGCGCATTGAGAGTTGAGCATCAGCTTGTAGCCAGCTTGCCGCACTTTTGTCATGGCTGCGCGCATGTCGTAGGACCCGAGTTGCGCGTGGCGATTGATCATCACGCCCGTGAAGAATTCGCTGGCCATTTCATGATTTTCATCGTCCGGTCGCGCCGCCCGTGAAAACAAAAGAATGGATTCGCCATGCGGATTCTTGAAAGGCGCTTGAAGCACGCGATACGTCGCGCCCCAAGGTCCCGCCGGCGTTCCATCGGGAACGGGGATTTCGCGAAAGCCAAATTTTTGAAGAAAAATGTCGACTTCGCCTTCATGAAAATCGTGCGCCGAACACATCGCAAACCGCCACGGTCCCGTCAGTGCATCATACGGTGGTGCTTCCCGGACCAACGATTTCACGAGCGATCGGACGCGATCGGCGTCGGATGCGGCCAAGGCTGGAGCGCGTAGCGACAAGAGCGAGATCGCATGCGCCCGCAATGCGGGCATCGCGTAGGGGCCCTGTTCCCGTTCCACCACGCCAAACATCTCGGCCGCAGCGATATCGGCGATCGAGCGAAAATCAGGATCGCGCAACACCGTCGCGACCAAGTGCGAAAGCACCGTCAGCGTCGCCGAACGGATCTGCGCCGCTTCGAGCGGCTTGTCTTTGGAAAAATCGCTCGTCACGTTGGCTGCATCGAGCGCACTGCGTAATTGTTCGAGCAATCCTTGGGCTTGCGCCGCCGTCAATCGTTCCGGTCGCAATGGTACGTCCGGACGAAACAAGCTCGGAGGAAAAAGTCGCTCGAATGTGGTCGTTCGTCGGGACGATATCCACCGCGCGGCACGAATCAAAGCTGGGCCAGCGTCGATTCCTCGAAATGTTGTGGTTCCATCGGTGGAAAATGAGCCATCGGGCAAAAGCCACAAATCGTTTGCGGGGGTGAGCGTGATGGCTTCTCGTGGGGCAGGCGGTTGGTCGAGCGAAACGTTGATCAAGTCTTCCAGGCGGCGGCGGACGGCGGATCGTCCCGGAAAAACAATCCGTACGGTCTTGTGACGGCGAGTTTCCAATAACTCGGTCGCGTATCCGGAACTCGGATCCACAAGGGTGACGGCATAATCGCGGTCCCCGACGAGCTTCACGTGCGTGCCCGGGGTTTGACGCAGGCGCGTCCACGCATCGGCGACGTCCGGACCTGCGGCGACCAGGCGCACAGCGAGGTCCACTTTGGAGCCTTTTGAATCTACGACGCGAACGAACGTGTTTTCCGGCATCACACGCCTCCCGCGGGGAGGGTCGCGCAATCATTGCGACTGATCAATGGAAAACGATCGAGGCGCAAGAAATGGTCGCGTCTCTCGAGCCGCTTGCGTTACGGTGCGCCGCATGGATCTCGCGAATCTGGGAGAGCTTCGAGTACACGTGCGTGGGGGCGTTGATCGCCAAGGGGGCGGCAATGGTCCAGCCATTCTACTTTGCCACGGGTTTGGCGCGGCAGGGGACGATCTCGTGAGTCTCGCGCGGGTCATCGACGCAGGACGTGATGTGCGCTGGTTTTTTCCGGAAGCACCTCTCGAGCTCGAGATCGGGCCGGGAATGCGGGGACGTGCGTGGTGGGACATCGGCATGGAGCAGCTCATGATGCACTTGATGCGTGGCGACATCGACAGCGCCATGAAGCGCCTCGATGAAGTCCCTGACGGCCTCGAAGCCGCAAAAAATGCGTTGTCCAGTGTGCTCGACGACCTCGAAAAAAACCACGGTGTCACCCGAGATCGTTTGGTCATCGGCGGGTTTTCCCAAGGCGCGATGCTGGCCACGGAAATGTTCGTTTCATCAGACAAACCATTTGCGGGGCTTGTGGTTCTTTCCGGAACTCGATTGGGTGGCGAACGCTGGAAATCTGGTTTGTCTCGGCATGGGACGAACCTGCATGCGCTCGTGACCCACGGTCGACGCGATCCACTTTTGCCGTTTGGTCGGGCGGAACTTTTGCGCGACATGATGAAGGGGGCCGGTGCGGACGTGACGTGGGTGCCGCACGGGGGCGCGCACGAAATTCCAGCCGTTTGTCTTGAAGCACTCCGAACGTTTTGTCGTTCGCGTTTGGGCTCGTCGTCCTGATATTGCCATAACGAAGGTTTTTCCGTTCGTCGTTGCGCAGAGCTTGCTCTTGGAAGGGTCCGAGACTGGGCCTGCTTCGTGCAGTGGTTCGGCGTTGGAGCGAAACCTATGTCGAAACGACGCGTGGCAGTCTGGGCAATGGTTCTGGGTCTTTCTTCGTCGACGACGGCTTGTGTTATGGTCGTCGAAACTCCGGACGTGGAAGAAACCGAAGAAGAAGTTTCGGTGGAAAATGCGCTCGACGTTCGGCTCGAACCGCCTCGACTTCGCCGAATTCGGCGCCCAAAGCCGATCGATCCGGGGTGGCGGCATTTACGTTGTTTGCCTGATCTGCGGAGAAAATACATTGCGCAAGATCCGGAAGCTTGTGCTGCCATTCGATTCTTCTGTGCCGAAGGCGAGGCTTTTTTTGATCGTTGTGGTTGTGGCTGTTTCCTTGGCGCTGCGCCCTGAGAAGTCTGGACAGACGTTATTGTGGACGATATAGCGTGGGCCCTTCGTACACGAACAAGGCGGGGCCGATGAGTGATAAAAAACAATCCAAAGAGTGCGAACATGACGTCGTGGTATGGGGAGCCACGGGGTTTGTCGGTCGCCTCGTCGCCGAATACTTGGCGAAAAAGCAGCCGGATGTGCGTTGGGCCCTAGCCGCAAGGAGTCGGGCCAAACTCGAATCGTTGCGTGCAGAAATCGCGCGAGACTTTCCCGCCATCGAAAAAATTCCGCTTCTCGAAGCCAATGCCGATGATCCCGCATCGCTCGATGTCCTTGCTTCCAAGACGCGAGTCGTGGCCACGACTGTCGGGCCTTATGGCTTGTACGGGAAAAACCTGCTCGCCGCATGCGTTCGTCACGGAACGCATTATTGCGATTTGACGGGCGAAGTTCCTTTCGTCCGCTGGGCGATCGACGAACACCACGAAGCCGCAAAAGCGTCGGGCGCGCGAATCGTGCCCACGTGCGGGTTCGATTCCATTCCGTCGGACATCGGTGTGTTTTTCCTGGCTGAAGAAGCCAAACGTCGCGGGAAAAAATTGGCCGACGTTCGCGGGTTTGTCAGGGACACCAAAGGCGGCATGAGCGGAGGTACGGTGGCGAGCATTCTGCTCATGAGCGATCTCGTGATGAAAGATCGTGCCATCGCGCAGCTCATGATGGATCCGTACGCGCTCAGTCCCGATCCGCGCCGCGAATCCGGACTCGATGGGCCGGATCGCTTTTCACCACGTTTCGATGCGACGCTCGATGGTTGGGGAGCTCCGTGGCTCATGGCGGGGATCAACACGCGCGTCGTGCGACGTTCGAATGCGCTTTTCGATCACGAGTATGGTCGCCATTTCCGCTACACCGAGGAAATCTTCATGCCCGGCGGACGTGCTGGGTTTGTCCCTGGAATCCTTCTGGGAG
>JBGAOI010000343.1:0-7666 GCA_044221885.1 Polyangium sp. (in: bacteria) | reverse complement strand
CACACGCCGGCAGACGATTGTCCGAACGGACTCACGCCACGTCAGTGACTGGCACGTTGGTGGTGGTGTTTGTCGCGGCGGGTTTGTCGATCAAGAGAGGACAACGTTCACCCACGTCGGCAATCAAGTCTTTGCGCAGGATGCGTTCCGGCGGTCGGCGCAAGTCCCACACGAGGCCGAGCTTTTCCAAGACTTTGAGGATGTAGTAGGTGATGTCGATCTCCCACCAGAAGAAGCCTTGGTTGGTGCTCGACATGTAGTGGTGGTGGTTGTTGTGCCAGCCCTCGCCCATCGTCAAAATTGCGAGCCAGAAGTTGTTGCGGCTCGTGTCTTTCGTGGCGTAGCGGCGGCTGCCCCAGACGTGCGCGAGTGAGTTGATCGTGAAGGTCGCGTGCAAGAGGACGCATGTGGAGACGAAGTACGCCCACAAGCCTCCTTGGACCCCAAACAAAAGACCACCCGCGATGCCCAAGGTCCAAGGGCCGATGAGGTAGTTTTTGTCGAGCCAGCGAAGCTCGGGATAACCGGCGAAGTCTGGGATCATCTCGATGTGCGTGCGTTCGTGTTCACGTCCGAGCCACCAACCCATGTGCGAGTACCAGAAGCCACGTTGCGCAGGACTGTGCAAATCGCGCTCGGTGTCGGAATGTTTGTGGTGCAAACGATGCGCAGCCGCCCACCAAAGCGGGCCTTTTTGCGTCGCGGTTGTCCCGAGAAACGCGAGGAACAACTGAAATGCACGGCTCGTCTTGTACGTGCGATGCGAGAAGTACCGGTGGTACACGCCGGTGATGGCAAACATGCGCAAAACGTATGTGCCCAAAGCAATCAGAACGAGCCGCCATGTGACTTCGTACAAAATCGTCGCCAACGTGATCACGTGGATCGCAATGAGCGCGATGGTGTTGTGCCACTGCTCCTTGGTGAAACGATTGGGAGCTTCCACCGAAATTTTCGTTGGAGTTCGAACGGTCACTGCTTGTTCGGATTGCACAGGCTGAGTGTCTCAAATGGCCTTCAGCGCAGCTCCAGGCTGGCGTCATGATTCCGTCATGCGTCACTCAATCTTCGTTGCGATCTGAACGCACGATCGTGAGGTCGAAGAGCGATGGCGCAGTGCGTGCACCTCGTACGCTCCGCGTGCATGACGCGCACGCGGAGGAGGCTCGTGTGAAAGTGCGCGAAATCATGTCCACACCGGTGACGACGCTCGGAGCAAACGACAACTTGGCGTTTGCCGAAGAACTGATGACGGTCGAACGTGTTCGTCATCTGCCTGTGGTTGATGGGGATGTGCTCGTCGGAATTCTTTCGCATCGCGACATTGCCGCAGCGTCGATTCCACTGACGAACGATCCGTCCACAGAACAAGACATCGCCGCGAAGCGCAAAGTGCGAGTGGACGACGTGATGCATCACGACGTGGAAACGGTTGGTCCTGATGACGACGCGGTGAAAGCGGCAGACATTCTGCTGACGCAGAAGGTGGGCTCGTTGCCTGTCGTGGACGAACGTAGGCACTTGATGGGAATCGTGACGGAAGCGGATTTCGTGACCTTGGCGCGCGATGCGTTGGCCAAGGGCGTCATCGTTTCTCGTTCATTTGTTGCTCCTGCCAAACCAACGAAAAACGTTGAGGTCAAACGCGTTCGCTCACACTGACAACGTCATCACATCGAGCGACGGCCCAACGTTCACGTGCACTTCGGAGGCTCGAAGCATCTCGCCGTCCAAGACAAACGGTCCTTCGGGTGCAAAACGAACGACGAAGGACTGGAACAAGTCGTCGACATGACCTTGGCCACCGATGTTCTGGCCCATGAGCACACGTGGACATCGCGGAGCGAGCAAGTGCGGGGGCAATTGGCTGGCCACGAGATGCACGCGTTCGAGCGATTCACCTGCGCGGTAGTTGACCTTCATGCCAATCCCGAGGTCGCGAACGACAGCGGCGCAGACGAGCGAAAATGCCTGGCCTTGAAGTTGTTTGCCCTCGGCTTCGATGGAGCAGGGCATGGGTGTGAGGACCTTCGAATACGGTCCGCCGTAGAACGAATCGACGAAAATGCGGGCGGTGATTCGAGCGGCTCCGGCGTACCCGCGCGCGCCGTCGGCGTAATAGATGTCGAAAAAACGAGCGACAAGACCAGTGCCAAAGATGAATCCGATGCGCTCGATGGTTTGATCCCCAAGGGTTTGTCTTACTTGAAGCGTGGCACTCGGCTTCGAAACGAAATCCGTTGGACGTGAAAGCAATCGTTCGAGCAATTCGGCGGGGGAACCTTTCAAGCCAAAGTTGCGCGCCACGGTGGCGACAGTTCCTCCAGGGAGCAGTGCGAGGCGCGGGAGCGTCTTTGATCCAAAAGCTCGGACGAGGGACGTCACCCCAGCCATGAAGCTGCCATCGCCGCCGGAGAGGACCACCAGGTCGGAGCCCCGCTGCGCGATGCCTTTGCAAATCGCGTCGAGCTCGTCGACGTGGCGTGTCGCATGCAGCTCGGCTCGACCTGCCGACACGTTCCGAACGGAGGCGAGCATCGAAGAATCGCGGCGATAAACGCGCGCATTCGTGTTGGCAATTTTTTCTGACTCGCCGGATGTTTCACCTGGCTTTGTACACGCATGCACATCCGCACAGGGAAAGACGCGTGATTCCGACGGCCCCACAGATGCGAACTTTTCCAGAAAACGGCGCTTCAAAACGGCAACTTATGGAGAAGCCTTTGCGGGTCGGCGGAAGGTCGGGTAGCTCGGATGGACGCCCGATGATTCGCCGCCTGACTTGCTGCACTTCCGCCCTCACCGCTCTGTTTGTCCTGTTCACTGCCGGTTGTGGTGGTGGACCTGCGCTTCGTGCTGCCGAGCAAGGAGATCTTGCCGGCGTGCGCAAGATTGCCTCGACAAACGGGGCCGAGATCGACGCCGATGAAGCGCGAGGGATTGCGCATGCGATTCTGAAGCGCGAGATCGCCCAAGCCAAAGGCGATGAAGGGGTGAAGAAACTTCGCGAGTTGCCTTCGTGTGCGGTTGCATTGCGTGATGCGCTCGAAGCGCGAGGAGCATCGCGGGATGAAGTAGCGGCCGTGGCGACGTTGATGCGATTCGATGCGCAAGCGCTCGATCATGAGGGGCTCGAGGAAGCGGCGAAAGCAGCGCTGGCGACGCCAGGCGCATCGTCGATGTGGCGGGCGGTGGAAGCGCGAAGTTTGATTGGTGCAGACAGTGGAGCGCGTCGGCGAGGGTTGTTCCTCGATGGCGATCAAGCTGTGCGTGTGGGAGCGCTGGAAGCTTCGTATGACGCGACGGATCCTTCGGACTTGGAAGGACTGTTGGAAGCCGCGCGGCTCGATCCGTACCCCGAGGCGCGAACGGCAGCGATCTCGGCCACGGGCAACATTGGCGGCGAGCGAGTGGTGCATGCGTTGGGCGACATGTTTGTCTACGCAACCGAGGACGAACGTTTGTCCATCCTTGGAGCATGGGCGTCGCCTCGAGCGTTTGGCGTGGGAGGTCGCGACAAACTCGTGCGGGTGATGGAGACAGAAACGGGTCCGATACAGATTGCGGCGGCGGGGGTGCTCGTAAGGCGGCCTGGTGCGAATGGAGACCAAGCCGCAGCAGTATTGGCGAAGGCTGTTGAGACTGGATCGACGCGAGAGCGAGTGTTTGCGATTCGGGCGGCGTTGCTTAGCTTGGCGCCGGTGCGAGCTGCCGTGATCAAGGCGCAGGACGACACGGACGTGGATGTTTCATTGGCGGCTCTGGAGCGGTCTTTGGAGTTGTATCCGGGTTCGGGAGACGGTGCGAAGCCGAAGGAACGGGCGGAAGTCGTCAAGAAGTTGATGGTGGTGGCGAAGACGTCTGGGGTGCGGGCGCTTTTGGCGCGGGGCACGTTGGCGCGGGCGGGTGTGCAGGACGTGGTGCCGCTGCTGAAAGACGACGCGAAGTCGGACAATGGGCAAGCGCGCAAGGCGGCGGGGTCATCGATGGTGGCGATGGGGCTGCACGGGCCGGCGGCGGTGCTCGCGGCGGATCAGGACGAGCATGTGCGGACGGGGGTGGCTTGCGCATTGTTGCGGAAGGTGGATTGAAGACGAGCGCAAAGCGGGTGTACGCATTGCCGTAAGGCGTTGGGAATGGGCCAGGCAAGCGACACAGCCTCGCTTCTAAAAGGTGCCAGCCACTTTTTCAGATGTTGCCTAGACCGCTTCTGAAAGGTGCCAGCCACTTTTTCAGATGTTGCCTAGACCGCTTCTGAAAGGTGCCAGCCACTTTTTCAGATGTTACCTAGACCGCTTCTGAAAGGTGCCAGCCACTTTTTCAGATGGCCATTACCTAGACCGCTTCTGAAAGGTGCCAGCCACTTTTTCAGATGGCCACTTTTTCAGATGGCCTCGAATCACCGCGAGCACCTGATCATCGTCGCGATAGGGATTGCGGCGAGTACCCAAACGCGCCTCTTCGTCGACACCGGGATCTAGTTTCCGAGGCGCCCAAATGAGGCGCGGATCATCGGGATTCGTAGGACGCATCGCCTCACCTTGACGCTCGGCGCAGAAAACACGCCCGCGGGCAAGCCGGATCCGATTCGGTAAAACGGTCGGATTGCAGAGACGCTGCGGAATACCCTGCCAAACGCGCTAATACACGCGCCCTATCCATAACGAGGTCAATCGCCGACCACCACTGGCCAACTCGCATGGTGATTCGAGCGTTATTGAGCGGGCATGTTGTCGATTCCGCATTTATCGTCCGAAACGGTGCATTCATCCCTTGCAAAAGACATCCCTCCGTAACCTCGCGCCCTTTCGGAGCAAAAACTTCGGGACTATCGAGTACGGATTCGATGGTATGGCGGATTCGTGGAAATAAAATCGCCAATGATGCGTGTGAAATCGACGGCTCCGCATGGATTTTTCTAGGCGGTTGCCAAGTCCTCTTCCGCCGCGTTCGCGTCTCTGGTAGCTTGGCGCTACGAAGGAGCGAACCGTGTTCAACCGTATCCACCCATTCGTGTCATTGTTTGCGGTCCTCGGTTGTGCGACGATTGCGTCAGCATGTGGTGGTTCATCCGATCAAAAGAAGGTGGAGGTGGCTTCGCCCAAGATCGTGGCAACGAACGCTGGTGATCATGGGATACCCGCGTTAAAATTGCCAACCAAAGTGGATTCGATCATTGGCCTTGTGCCGCAAGACGCGAGTATCGTCGTCCACGTCGATCCACGAGGGCTCGTCACCAAAGGATTGGATGGTAAAACTCAAATTTTGTCGCAGCAAGCTGCGGCGACAAAACTTGCCGAGGCGACGGGTTTGCCTACATCGTTCACGGGTGAACTTTTGGGCGCAGTCGAAGAAGCCATCTTCTTTGCGTTTGCTCCCGAAAAGGATTCTAACCCGTTTGACGCGTCGTGCCTTGGTCTGAAGATGCAAAATGAGGAACGATTCGACGCATTGCTCGAACATCTTTCGGCACGGAGAGATCGCAATGGGCGCTTGGAATCCACCAAGAGCGAACAATCCTTGTATGGGGCGTGGATTGCAGCTTCCCGGATTGCTGTTGCTTGCACGACGAGCGCGCAATTCGAAGAATCTTTACGAGCCGGACGGGGCGAAATCGCGTCGTTTGTCTCATCGAAACATTATCATGCGGATCAAGCCGATGGAACATGGGCAGCCGCAAACTTGCATAAAATTGCTCCGGGCAAGGGCAACGCGTTCGAGGAAGGTTCGCACCTTTTTGCATCCGTGCCGAAAAGCGCGCCTACATCCATTGATTTACGATTTGCCGGACGCGGCACGTTGTATCCACAACTCGCCGATATGATCGTCGCGACAAACCATGTTGACTTGGCGAAGTTTCCTGCAGGTGCCACTGCGCTGGTCGGATTGTCTGTTGAGCGAGCGCAAGGAAAAACGATTATCGATTTGGTGAACGAATTGGAGCGCATGAGTGGAGCTCCTTTGAACGATATGTTGCGGGATGTGCTGGACGAAATGAGTATTGCGTTTCCCGAATTCGAGAGCTTGGTCGGTGGCGAGCTTGCGTTGGGTGTGTATTCCGATCCGAAGTTTGCAACGAAGCTCGAGGAGGTGACACAACACAAGGGACTTCTCGTGGCATTACGTACGGCCCATGAAGCAAGGTCAAAAAATGCATGGCGACTGCTCACGAAACGGCTGAAGGAGAAGCAAGACGGCCAGAAAATGCAATTTGCGACAGATTCAGTGGAGGTGGACCTTCGGCAAGGCAATGCCGTGCGATTCGAACGTCGAAGTGGCGTTTTGCTGGCGGCGGTGGGTGAAAAAACGTTCATTGGAGAGCTTGTTGCGAAATATGCGGGAGTCAAAGCTACGTTTGCATCCAATGCCGAATTCGAGGCAGCGCGAGAGGCGGCAAACCCTTCGCATATCATGGGATACGTGGATGTGACGAATTTGCTACAAACGGTTGGTCTGCCTATGAACGACAATCCATTCAACAATTCTCTGGGCAAGACGGATCTGCTGACGATGACGTTCGGTCACGCCCAGCGCGGGTTGGACATCGAATTGCATAGTTCCGTTTCGACAGTGGGTGTTGCTTCGGCATTGGCAATTTTTGGGGTGAATCGATATTTGAAAAGCGCCAAAACGGCGCAAGCAAAAATGACGGTTGGACGAATAAGTAGGCACGCGACTGAAAGTTTTGAGCGTGAAACCATGACGGGGGGGCATTCCCTGTGCAAATCGGCGACGGCTGTACCTTCCGTTGTACCCGCGGGGAGAAAATATGTGCCGTCGGATCAATCGGGCCGTGATTTCTTGACGGGCGATGTTGAAAACGGATGGCGCTGTTTGCGATTCCAAGCTGAAGAGGCTTTGTATTACCAATACGAATACCGTGTTGGTGGGAATTACAAGGGTCCAGGCCGCGGAGGCCCCGATCCTGGGCCGAATGGCTTCGAGGTTTCCGCGGAAGGGGATCTGGATGGTGATGGCCAAACCAGTTTGTTCACATTGGTCGGTCAAGTGGAGAATGGCGAGTTACGGCGCGCGACGCAGGTCTTTGTGGCTGATGAATTCGAATGAATGTTTGATGGTCCGGCCAAACCCGGAATCAATGAGCTTCGCGAGATTGTTCGACCTTTTGCTGGCAACGTTTCCAATCGGCTTCGAGTTGGGCTTCGGGAAATGCGAGCCATTTTCGACGTAATTCCATGGGCAGGCAATACGAAGTTGCGGACCACAGGCGTGGATCGTTTGGACCGTCCATGGGTTCGAGGCTGCGCCATATCGAGATCGAGCCGTCGCCGGATGCCGTGAGCACTTGGCGGCCGTCAGGACTGAAGACCGCGGAATGCACGAATTTTTTTGATGCACGCAACGTCAATGGTTCGCCCTGACCGTCCATCTTCCAGATACGAAAAACGCCATCGGACGAACTCGTGAGGAATTTCTTTCCGTCGGAGCTGAAGGCATCATTGCCGGCTATGGTGGGCGTGTCGTCGTGGGGCGGCTGCAAAATCACGGGGGGGTCATTGCTACGAGGATCCCAAATGCGAATCATTCGATCAAACGCGGCCGATACGAAGCGTGAGTTGTCTACATTCCACGCTGCGGCAATAACAATTGCGTCGTGATGGAGCACCAAGGTTTGTCCAAATCCATCGGTATTCCAAATGCGAAC
>JBGAOI010000342.1:0-7695 GCA_044221885.1 Polyangium sp. (in: bacteria) | reverse complement strand
TGTTCCAATCGATGACGAAGCACGCGTAATGCACCAAGCACATGCGCGGAAGAACCGCGAACGATCTCGTTGACTGGCTCCAATGACGTTTCATATGCAGCTCCCACGACGACCAACCCTGGCGCGTTTGGCTCGACGTACGAATGCAACGCATGTATTGCAGCTTGGGTGGGTTTTACCAGGGCGCTTACGTCTACCCCTGGTTCGTCCTGGAGTGGATGTGTTAGATCAGGACGAACCTCCGGTCGCGATCTTGGTGGTGGATGTGACTCTGCGGAACCATGCGCTGCCGCGGGGACAAACGGTTGCGAGTTCGCAGGAATGTGCGGCACTGCGACCAACAAAGGCGGCGAACCGAGGGCCAAAACATCGCCCTCGTCAAACAGCGTGTCACATAAAAGAACGCGGGCAGACGCGTATCCGAGTGAGATAAAAATAGCAATGACCGTGCCAGCGAGAAAAACCCGACCTCGCCCGCTTTCAGGATGCACCGGCAAAAAGGCAGGATCTGAAACCACAAGCGATTCTTGCACTTCGACTTCTGCCGATGTCGCTTGCAATCGCGCTGCGCGTTCCTTGTCCTCTGATTTCCGAAATGCGTCACGCGCTCGCTCCAGGTCGAGACGTAATGTATGCCATTCTGTTTCCAACTCGACGACATTCGGCGGGTCGACAAGCGGACGCGCCGATTTGGCAGAAAGCTCCAGTGCGTTCGTTTGTCCAGCCCGACGCTTGGCGATTTGCGCCCTCAAAACATCACGTTGTGCTTGAAGTTCGGCTCGACGAACGGGATCCAAGGTCGGCGCAGGTTCAGTTGGCGTTGACGCAACCGATTGCGCAAGATTGACCTCGGCAGCCGCCAATGTCGCTTTTGCTCGTTCCACCCGGGCCTGAGCTATTTTCGCATCCGGATGAGCTTTCGTCACTTTGAGCAATTTCTGTTCGAGATCGGATTCGGCGGAAGTTAATGCGGCGGCTGCGGCATCCCGTTGTTTTTGGGCGTCCGAGTTTACGATCAATGGAGTTGCGGCGATGTTTGACCCAGCTAACTCCGCCTCGATCGCGTGCATTTTTTCCGTGAGTGTTACAAGGGTCCCATCGAGAACAGGTTTGTCCTGCTTCGGAAGCGCTGGAGTTCCCTGGGCATTGGCTTGTTGACCACTGGCGTAGGGCGAGTCGCCTAGACCCCATGTGAATTGAGGATGCGCTGCCAAAAATTGAGCCAATGCGCGGCTCGCTTCTTCCACCTTCTTCTGCGAAGATTCCACTTCGACGCGTAACATGTCATGGGTTGTCAGGGCCGAATCGAGATTGTCCGATGTATAATCAGCAATCGTCGTCTCCGCGAGATGTGTGGCCACGGCTTGTGCGATTTCCGGTGTTTCATGCGCAAACGACAAGGCAAACGTATCGGGACTTCGTGTACGAAACGAAACGTGCTTTTGCATCTCTTCGAGCGCGTCGAGCATCGAGCGCTGGACCAATTCGGGATACAGATCGAATCGTTCGATGGTTGATTGCAATCGCGAACGCAAATAGAGATATTCCTTGAGACGCGGGCCCAATCGAGCCGCTCGTTGTGTCGGACTTTCCGCTTCGCGACCTACGCGCACCGCCTCACGATACACGATGGTCGTTTCACTTCGATAAACTCGTTTCGTCGTGAATGTCGCAATGAGCGCCAAAAGAACCAATACGCACGACAAGGCGGTTGTCGACCGGACATAAGAACGCGTCCGTTTCACGAGGACCCAAAATCGATCCAATCGCTCCCTGGGCGTACTTTGGGCCATTTCGTTCGTCATTCATTTCCCTCGCGCTGGACTCGGTACGTTATGCGCTTCATTGGCCGAATCGCGGCAAGATTCGTGTCAGCCGAATATCCGTACGAGGCCATAAATCACCGGTACGAAACCCGTCGCAAAGACCACGACAATGACGATCTCCCTGAAACTCAGCGTAAATCGTAGATGCGGATAAACCTGGACAACGGCTTGATGATACGCGGCCGACAGTCCGAGCAATAAATAGACGACCTCCTTATATGCCCAGGAGAGCAGAAAAATGCCTACGTAACATCCGCTGAGGGCAATCGCAATGGCCGAAGCCCATTGCTTCATTCGAGCGTCGAGTTCGTCAAGGAGTAACCAACAACAAATCGGGATTTTTACTCCCGTGTACAACATGAGCGAAAACAAGATCATCCCTACGAGGCCAGTTTCTGACGTCGCTAGCAAATAGCTATTGTGAGCCGTGAGCCCGTTCGATGACTCCGCGGCGAATCGTCCCACCCCGACGCCAATGCCGTGACTCGAGCGAATCATCGTCAATGCGTCCGCAATCAAGTCGACACGTTCTTTTGAAGAGGCGTCGGCATCAGCCCCATCACGCCCGCCTAAAACGAGCACCGGTGGAAGCAGAATCAGCGCAAGAACCACGCCCCATGCACCTGCCCGCCGCAAAAGGGCCAAACCCATGACAATCAAGAAAACGAGCACACCCATGCGTGATTGAGAGAGCACAATCATCGTGCCAATCAATGCAATCGCGGACAAACCGAGCCCCAAACGCAGCAATCGGGCGAATGTACCCGTTTTCTCTGACGGTTTTGCGTTCTTCGTGGGACGTGGGTTTTCTGAAAGAGCTACCGCAAATGGCAATGCGAGTGCCGCAGCAAGTGACAGATCATTCGGATCCGCAAGCGTGCCGCGATATCGAACTCGCCCACCGATGGTTGACGTTCCAAACGGCCCTAGACGCTCGCAACGATAATTGGCCCGCGGGTCGGGTGGATCCTTGCGACAATCAAGCGTTGTTTCGCAAGTTCGGCCATCGAACACCACCGCGTATCTACCTTCCCAATCATTCTCGTCTGCTTGCATGCAGCCAAGCGGCCCATCGGCCTGTTGGATGGCGACAATGGAGGCAAACAAAACCGACGACAAATATGCAACGCCAACGTTGCGTACGCCTTGCAAAGTTCCCGGCAAAAAGGCGGTTGCCCCGAACAAACACAATACGATCCCCAAGGATCCAATTTCAGAAGAAAATGTCCGAGGACTTCGGGCGAACGTTACGAGCGCACACCAGAAAAAAAAGGCCAAGACAAACGGTACATGAGGCGCTACGGACAAACGAATTTTCCCCATCACTACGTCGACGACACCCGCCAACAAGCTCGCGGCGAACATGATGTGCAGAATCGGCACACCTTCAAATGCCGGGACAAACTCTTGCGGCTTCAGCAAAACGAGCGCGCACAAGATGCACACCAACGTTGCCGCCATAACCCCCCAAAATCGCGGCCCGCGACGATTCGGAGCCACTGTCATCTTCTAGCAGTCGACGGTGGTGTCTGCACGTAGGATCGCCATTTGCGTCCTTGCGTCGGGGGCCTCCATGCTAAAAACGCAATTCGTTCCGAACACGCTTATCACGTTGATGTTTGCGTTGACGGTTTTACCTTCTTGTGGAGGAGCACGTCCCCAATACGATTACGTCCGCGAAGTCCGCGACATGAAAACCTATTCCGTCGGGCCTGGTGACGTGCTCGAAGTACGCGTTTGGCATAACGAACAACTCAGTCGCCGCGTGACGGTTCGTCCCGATGGATTCATTACGCTCCCGCTCGTTGGCGATGTCTCCTCCGGCGGACGCAATATGGAACAAATTGCTTCGGATATTGCAACACGCGGGGCTACGTTTTATACCGATCCGCTGGTTGTTTCCGTCGAAGTCGCCGAATTGCACAGCTATCGCATCTACGTCGTTGGCGAAGTTCTTCGTCCCGGGGAATATTCACCCACAGCGCAAGTCACTGTGTTGCAGGCCATTGCCTTGGCTGGGGGTTTTACGCGTTTCGCAGCGCCCGATGACATCGTGATCATGCGCAAAGACACACGCGGGGAAAGGCGTATCCCGTTTTCATATTCGTGCGTCGTTTATGAAGGTGATTTGCGCGAGAACTTGCCGCTCATGACCAATGACACCATTATCGTTCCGTGAATTTCGTTTTGCTAGCGTGGTCATCCAGAACAAAACGAAGCTGCACCGAAGGTGTCGGAATGTGGTCACTATTCACATTCGACGTAGGCTTCTCCAACGCCGCACCAAGCGGATTCACATGCTCCCGGATCTCCATCCGTTTGCAAGCGTTTCGCTGCAGTGCAACTCTGCGCGCTCGAACATTCGCCATTTGCCCCGCACGTCAGCTTGACCAGCTCAGCGCACGAAAAATCGTCCGGACAACTGCGTTGCCCGTCGCATCCCAATGCAACGATGCCGGCGAAGAGCGTGAATGCGAAAGCCGTGCCTAAAATTCGAAGATTCACGGCATTCCTCCAGACAAACCCAAGTTCACTTTGAGTTTTTTCAAGAGGTCGATTTCTCGGGTGAGGTTTGGGTCGCTCAACGCCGCATTCGCGTTTGTCAATTGCGTAATCGCCGCGTCTATCCGTGTCGTCGCGTCGGTCGGATCCAAGCTGCCATCATGGAACTTGCCGCAGACGTTTTTCATGACCAGGTATTCGTTGGTCACTGCGACCGTGCGCTTCATCGACGAATTGGGATAAAGTGACTCGCCGGCCATCGGCAGGAGCTCAAATGGAAGAGTCGCCGACAAGGTATCCATTTCGGTTGTTCCTTCCGGGGTTTCGTAACTCATGTCGACGGAACCAAGGTCCAGCATCGACCCATTGACGAGCGTTTCGACGTTGGCTCCATCGAGGCGCAGCACGATGCCGCCTTTGCGTTTGCTGAGAAAAACCGTCGTGACATCCAGCAAATTGCCATTGACGTGTTCAGCAGCGCCCGGTACGCCATAAACCGTTCGCAAAGACGTACCCTCCATCGGCTTTGCACTGACGCGCAGGTTGTATGCGAGAGGTGTCACCAAGAAGTCCAGTTCGTCATCGAAGATGGTCTTCACGTCGTCGGGACCGACAAAGCGATAATTTCCGCCACGTAAATGCGAGATTTGATCGACGAAACCAGCGTCGAACTGAAGGCCAAAGCCGAAAAACGTAAAGCCGATGTCGATGGCTGCTGCCGCTTTGACGAGCGATTGAAACGATTGCACGCCGGTTTCACCCGTGTTTGGCATGGCGTCGGTAAACACCATCAGACGTGACAAGGTGTTTGGATTGACGAAATCATCGATTTCGGCATAACCGCGCATCATGCCTTCTTCCATATCTGTCGAACCGCCCGTTTCCAGCTCATCAATGGCTGCATGTAGCTTGGCTTTATCGGAAACGAGCGTTGATTCGATGATCGTATTGGCGCTTGATTCGAATTCGACGACCGCGACGCGATCGTCGGGCTTGAGATGGTCCACCAGGGCATGCAGAGCCGATCTGACCCCGCCAAGATTCCCCTCCATCGAACCACTCGTGTCAATCACGACGCCCAAGTTTAGTGGCTTCCGTTTGAATTCTTGAGGACTGATGTTGCTCTGCATACCGAGCTGTACGAAAAGGTCCCGTTTATCGTCATCGAGACCCACATCGAGGGCGGCGGCGGTATTGACACAGAGCGTTTTTCCGCAAGGTGGAGCATTGGTGATTTCGAGGTCGTGTTCCGAATACAAGCCTTCGGGCGTGAAATCTTCGAGGTTGGGTACTTGTCCTTCGGCGATTTTCGCCCGCGCCAAACCCATGTCCTGAGCACCTCCGGGCGTTGCGCCGAGATAATCTCCTGCGCCATAGGACCCACAAGCTTCGAGGCCAAACAGGAAAAACCCGGGCAGGACAAACGTGCGCCATCGTTTTGCGATTTGCGTGATTCTAGGCATGATCGTCTCCGATAAGTAAGGGTACGGAAACAATCGTTACGAGGGTCGACTAGAATGTCAAGGCGCGTCGATGCCAAAAGCTTCTTTGACGTTGCGTATGGGCATGTCGAGCCATTTCGCGGCCATTGCGTCGTTGCAACAGAACGAACGTGAATGCATTCGGTCGATGTAGAGCATTCCTTGCAGATGATCGACTTCGTGTTGCAAAATTCGTGCACCCCAGCCGGTCATTTCACGTTGCAATGGTTTGCCCTCCGCGTCGAAACCTTTCACTTCTACGGCAAGATGGCGATCAACGAGGGCCATGTACCCTTGAACGGACAAACATCCCTCGAAAAAGGTGGCCTTTTCAGCCTCGAGCACGCGCAACACCGGATTGAAAATCACGAGCAACGGAAAAGGTACGCGTCCACGTTCTGTACGTTGTTCTGGCGACAATCGTGACATCCGTTGTTCCGTATCTTCCAAGACGATCACGGACAAACCCACGCCAATTTGTGGTGCAGCAAGACCAACGCCCGGGGCGGAACGCATGGTTTCCACCATGGTTCGCACGAGTGCTCGCATTTCGTTCGATGTGATTTGGGCGGGATCAACCGGAGTTGCCGCGGAACGAAGCACAATGTTTCCGGCTTGTACAATCGAAGCTTTGGGCATGAGCCGGCGCATCGTACAGGTTTGGCGCGCTCTATGCAACCCGTTGCGGGCGCGGCAAAAGTATCGAAACGGGTCTCGACGTCGTTCGGACAAATCGGTACACTGCGCGCCTATGAAGATTCTCTACGGCGTGGTTGGTGAAGGCATGGGTCACGCGATGCGTTCGCGCGTCGTGCTCGAACACTTGGTTTCGCAGGGGCACGAAGTGGAAATCATGGCTTCGGGTCGAGCGGTGGAATTTCTCCAGAAGCGATTCGACGCGGTGAAACGAATCCACGGTTTGCACATCATCTACGAACACAACCGCGTTCGTCGTGGTAAAACACTTCTTTCAAACGTGACGCAAGGTGCGACGGGTTTGCCCCAGAACATCGCCGCCTACTTCGAATTGATTCGCGAATTTCGCCCCGAAATCGTCATCAGCGACTTCGAATCGTGGACCTATCTCTACGCCAAAATGCATGGTTTGCCCGTCATCTCGGTCGACAACATGCAAATCATCAATCGCTGCACACACGACGCGGAAATCATTGGGAAACACGAGTCGTCGTTCACGTTTACCCGGCTCTTCATCAAGGGCAAACTCCCCTTCTGTAATCATTATGTCATCACGAGTTTTTTTCGACCGCCCATTCGAAAGCCGAAAACAACCCTGTGTCCGCCAATTCTGCGTCCGGAAATTCTTGCCGCCACACGTTCCGACGGTGACCATTTATTGGTCTACCAAACCGCCGAAGGCAACGAAATGCTGGTCGATACGCTGCAAAAAACAGGAATTCCTTGCCGAATCTACGGGATGCGCCGGACCATCACCGAGGATCAAGTCGAAGGCAATTTGTGTTATCGCCCCTTCAGCGAAGCACAATTCATCAAGGACCTCGCGTCCTCGCAAGGCGTCATCGCGGGCGGCGGATTTACACTGATGGGCGAAGCAGTTTATCTGCGCAAACCCATGCTCGCGGTTCCCGTCGGGCGGCAATTCGAGCAAGTCCTGAACGCTCGGTACTTGCAACGTGAAGGGTTTGGCCAGGAAGCCGAATCCCTCGAAGATCCGCAAACGGTGTGGGATTTCGTGAAAGCCATTCCAGAATGCAAACGAGCCCTCGAAGGCTACTCGCAAAATGGCAACGAAATTTTGTTTCAAACGGTCGATGAATTGCTGGATCGCGCAGCGGCGGGCGTCCTCGAATAAACGCTTGCCGCTGCTGCGCGCTCGGCTTTTTACTTCGTCTTCGGCTGGCACGCCT
>JBGAOI010000341.1:3967-7699 GCA_044221885.1 Polyangium sp. (in: bacteria) | reverse complement strand
GGCTTCGTCGTGGGGCTCATCGAATCGATGGTGGGTCGTAGGAGCGGTACAATGGCGCCTTCGGCTAGGAAGAGGGGCAATGTGTCGAGAGGCGCATCGACTGACCAAAAGGCGCCGTTGACCAGTTCGACCGTTTCGGGGGAAAGGGAAATGACTTCACCCGTCCACCAATTCATCCACCGCCCGGCTGGGAAAATAACGTCGCGTTTGACCGCGCCGCGTTCGACAATCGGGGCAACGAGCAAGTGATCGCCCAGGAAAAACACGTCATCCGGGTGCTCGCCCACTTCGGGATGAGCCAATCCGAGCGGCCGTTGAATGGGGCGACCATCGACGGCGAGGTTTTTGGCGTACGTCCAAATATACGGAAACAGGCGCAAATGCAGGCGCGTATAATCGCGATACCAATTCAGCATTTCCTGGTCGAAACCATTTTGCGGTGTGGGTTCCCACGCCACATCGTTGGAGCTCGTACCGATTTGCATGACGGGCGATAACGCAGTGATTTGAAACCAGCGTGTAAAGACTTCTTTGTTTGGCGGGGAATGTCGATAACCACCCGTATCGGATCCGAAAAACGGAAAACCCGATGGACCGAGATTCAATCCCGCAATGAGCGCCGCGGGCAAACCGCCAACCGCCGTGTACGTGTCGCCGTTTTCTGTCACCTTTTCGCGGTGTTTGGCGAAGTTTGCGTCGAGGTCTCCGGGCCAAATGACGGTCACGTTTTTTTGATCCCCGTACGTTCCGCCTCGACAAAGCAGAAAATTCCCTTCATCGGGCAAAAGCTCCGAGTAGACGCGGTGATAAAAAAGTTGGTACTGGGAATGCATCGTCCGTTCGTCGCTTCCGTCGCTGAACGTCCAAATGTTTCGGGCTCCGAATACGCCAGGCACGATGTCTTCGCCATAATCGAGTTTGAATCCCTCGATGCCCATGGACGTGTATTTCTTGATATTTTCTTGCCAAAATGCAAATGCCTCGGGATTGGTGAAATCAATGGGCGTGCCCCATTTGTTCAAAAGCAACCCTCGTTGCGACGGGTAAAACCCCTTGGACGTCGCTTCGCTCAAGAGCGGTTGAATGGATGCCGGGATCGGCATGGTTTTTTCGTCGAGGTACGGCGTATGCCAGAGCGACATCCGGAAGCCCAAATCGTGGGCTTTGTCGATCATGGCTTGAGGCGTGGGAAATTGCGGCGGATTAAAATCGAAGCTATTCACAGCGGAAGCGTAGGGACGGTCAATCCAAACGGCTGACGTGGCCAAGTCGAGATCTCGCATGGTTTGGAGATCGTTTTCGACCTGCGTTTGGTCGAGGTTTTCGTCACGCCAAACCGTCGGCCCTAGTCCCCACCGAGCCGGGAGTTTGGGATAACCCGTCACATTGTAATAGTGGCGCGTGATATCGAGCGGCGCTGCGGCGGCAAAAAGATGAAACGTCAATCCACTTTTGCTGCCGTTTCCCGTGCCAAACGTTGCGGCAATGGATGTATCGTCTTTCGAAGCGACTTCGAAGAGCGCCGGATAAGGATTTTCGACGAAGAGTCCCCAGCCGTTCGTGCCAATGACAAAGGGAATCGGCACGTGGGCTTCGTTGTAACTGCTTTCAAGCTCTGAATCGAGTTCGATTTGCATGGCTCGTCGTTGTCCACGATGATTGACGTGGTCAAACCATTCCCCGAGACCATAAAACCCTTCCGTGGCGGAAGCTTGAGGCACAATGCCGAGGTAAGCGACTTTGGTCGCGTCGACAGGTGTCAAGTGGCCTTGAAATCGGCCGTCTTCCTGCATGGAAAACGTGACATTCGACAATTCGCCGCCTTCGTGCGTCACAACAAGGCGAATCGAATTGGTCGCATTCTCCACAATGCTAAAAGATTTGCCCGAGACAAACACCAATCCCTCGGGTTCTTTTGCGCCTGGTGCTCCCATGAGCATCGGTGCGGGATCATAATTGAACGAATCGGTGACTTCCGTGACCGTACCCATGACGAAAGCCCTGGCTGGCAACGTCAATAGAATCCGATCTTGGAATTTCAACACGATGACATCGCCACGAGCATCGACGTCGAGCGACGTATTCGCAGCGCTGAACGAGGCTGCTGGCGGGCCTTGTTCGGGTGCTGTTTGAGGATCCGAACAATTCGAGATGCAGAACAATCCAACGAAAAGAAAAGGGAAAGGATGGCGCATGGGCCGAAATTATTCGGTGTCCCCGCAAGAATCAATAGGCAATTGCTTGGCGACAGTAATCAAATGGGGCGAATTCCCCGTTCTTTGCACAAGCCAGACAAAGATTCGGTCACGGCGACTTTGATGCCAAATGCCCGTAACGCCGCCGTGGCTGCGTGAAGCGACGCCAAGTAAACTTTGCTGGCATTGGCAGGAGGGAGAACGAAGCCCATCTCGATACGGGGCCCGAGCTTTTTGGCCGTTTCCACGAGAAGCCCTCGTACGGCTGGTTCTCGTTTGGTCATCAAGCGGAAATCGAGAACGATGGTCAGCGGAGTTGGTCCGGGAAAACGAGCCAGCAATTCGGTGCAACCTCGGTCGGCAAGCCACGTGCCCATTGCAACGGTCAGTTCAGATTCCCGAACCATTTGAATGATCGCGCCCGGCGGATATGTGAACCAGGCGACGAGCGTTCCCGAGGGATCGTGCGTGTCCGGGCGACGCTGGAACGTTGTTGGTTGGTTAAATCGCTCCATGCTTGCCGTCCAGCATCACGATAGCGGCATTTGCGTACAAAGCACACGTGAAAACGTCTACTGATTCAAATGTGACGCAAAAAGTTCATCCGACATCGAGCAGCACGCCGACGATATACCCCACGAGCGCCGCGGCCATACCAATCGCGGAAAGTTCGAGGCCGCTTTTCCACCAGGTTCCCGTGGTCACACGAGCCTTGTATGCACCAACGACAAACAAAGTTGCGGCTGCAATGGCCACCGAAGCCCACATGGCTTGGGTGACGGGTACCACGACAAACGGCGCCAAGGGCACGAGCGACCCAATGATGGCACTCACGCCGACAACAAGTGCGGATCGCAATGCATGCCCCGGTTCGACTTTAGCGAGGTTGTGTTCTTCGGCCATCATGACCGCGACCCAAACGTCTTTGTTGGACGTGATGGTATCGACCACTTTGTCCAGGAGTTCTCCGTCAAACCCTTTTTTCTTGTAAATTTCGCGAATCTCGTCACGTTCCAAGTGCGGCACCGCATCGATGTGGCGCCTCTCCCGGGCTTGCTCACTTTCGTAGACTTCCGCATCCGCTTTGGTGGCGGTATATGCGACCGCTGCCATTGATACAGATTCGGCCATTGCTGCGGCCAAACCCGCCACGAGAACGATACGTGTTGAATTCGTCGCCGCAGCAACGCCCAAAATGACGCCGAGAACATTCACCAAACCATCTTGTCCACCCAGCACGACATCAGAAATGCCCGACCCTCGATGATGCGGATCCAGTCGGTTATGGAATTCTCGGTCAGATTGCGCGGTAAACGAGGGACCGAATTTGCGGGACGAACTCATTACGCAGAGGATAGTCGAGAAATTTGTGAAGGCAAACGAGAGGTTATGGATTGACGCGCAAGTCGGTAGAAGGGAACACCAAGTAAGGCGTGTCCCACCGATCGCCTTCGGCCATGTTGCCAATGTTGGTCTGGCGGATGAGGATTGGTGAGTTGCACTGCGTACACGAAAGTAGCGTGAAGAGCGACGAAGG
>JBGAOI010000341.1:0-3957 GCA_044221885.1 Polyangium sp. (in: bacteria) | reverse complement strand
TAGCGGTCCGGACCGGTCGTTTCGTCGGCGCAGGTTTTGCGCGTCTTGCCGAGGTTTGGCATTACGGTCAACAAAGTTGGGCGCTGGTTTGACGGACCGGAATGGCGACATGTTTGCCCCGTCACGAGCGGCGGTTCTTTGCCCCCGAGCAGTTTTTCCTTGAAATTGGGACCAGTTGGGAGTTTTTTTCGGGTATACAGTCTTGGCGAAGCGTCAAGTTCAACGGCGACTGAATGAGTGCGGCGCAGCCGCAGTGAAAGATCTGGAGGTAAGCACGTGAAGAAGCGAGCAACCTGGTCGAGCGTTTGTCTCATGGGTACGCTGACTGCGTCGGTCATTGCCGCCGCTGGCTGTAACAAAGGCGGTGATGGCGCCGCAGGTGGCGTTTCGCCGCAAGTTATGACGGATGCTCTGTTCGCAGTCATCTCGGCAGATCGCGCCGTGTACACGCGCGAAGTCGTCAACCGTTTGCAAAATGAGAAGGTTGTCAAGGCGACCGAGAAGTATCAGGACGAAAAAGCGTTGCCGCTTCCGGCGATGATGTTGCGCATGGGTGCCGAGCACGCGAAGAAGACGGATCCGAGTTTTTCGTACGCCTTGTTGTCGCTCTGGGCTATCAACAAGCAAAATTCGCCCAAGACCGACGTCGAAAAAGAGGGCCTGCAATTCGTTGTCGATAATGCTGGCAAGAACTTCTACAAAGAAGAAACGCTGGGCGACAAGAAGTACTTTACGGCCGTCTATGCAGACAAAGGCGTCGTCGAAGCGTGCGTGAGTTGCCACAATGGCCATGCGGACAGTCCGAAAAAGGACTTCAAATTGGGCGATACGATGGGTGCCGTCGTGATTCGCGTGCCGCTGACCAAGTAGTCCGATTCAACACGGAAAACGAGAAAAGGAGCCAACATGTCGAATCGTTGGCTCCTTTTCTATTTGGTTGGGTCCATCAAAACCCAATTCGCGCATCGAGTACCTTCGGATCGGTCGTCGTGTCGAACGTCTTGTCACAACGTCGGCAGCGATAGTTGATGCGCAGTGGACGGGCCGAGATGCCGAAAAACAGGCGCAGATATCCAGAAAACGTGTATTCGCCTTCGGGGCTCACCATGTGGTGGTGTCGATCGTGGCCACAACGGCAAACTTTAGGCTTTTTGACAGGTTTTGCTTCGGTTTCTTCCGTCATGGTCGCGTTCATTCGACGATGATCGATTGCTCGATGAAAGTCGCGCCTCCACGAGTGTCCCGCACGGTTGCCCAAATCGTGTGCAATCCAGGTTCGGCCGGCGGAAACCATTGCGTGAAGTGCGTCTTCTTGTAGCCCTCGGTCACGCCACTGATGAGCTGAATACCGCTCGTGACATCTCCCGCGTCGACAAGCCAATCGACCCACACTGCTTCATTGATTTGTTTTCCATTCACGATTTCACCCGGATCGATTTCGCCAATGTCCGGATCGACATCGACATCGATCTTCACCGGCGTGCAACCCTCGAATGGTTCCGGAGCAAAACACCCCACTTCCCGGCGTTCTTCGAACGATTGGGCACACCCTTTGACGGTCGGGATCGTCGACGGGTCGTCGGCCGTTTTCTTCCCGTCGATGATCAAGCCTTTCACCGCCGGATTCTCATTACGACGTTCGTCCTCGAATGAATACACCTGCGTATACCCCGGAACAAAACTATCCGCAGGCAAACGTTTTCCTTCGCTATCAAAACACCCAAGCGGCAGAAACCCGGCGGCGCCGCCCGGATCCACTTCAATGGGCTTGATTTCTCCTGCGCAAGCAAAGAAAAAGACGTACATCAATCCGTACTTTTTCCCGCCATCCGGGGTTGGTCTTGATGAAACGATATCCTGCGGAACAAACGTCGTGAACGATGTCGAAGCAGTCACGCCAGGACTGAATCCAATGATGCCTGGTGGAAGATTCGGCGGCGGTTGACCAGGTTGAGGCGGCCCAAGTCCGCCTGACCCAAGAGCCTTGAAGAGCTCGGCGAACTGCAAGAAACAGCCATAATACAAATCGCCAGGCGGATTGACGCAACCTCCAAGCCACAAAACATTGACCGGACGTACCCCGTCCGGATGGCCATCTCGAAGGTGCATCGTCAAAGTGACGCTATCACCAGGTAATACATAGGATTGGTCGGGAACAACCGCCAGGATGCGTAGACCATTGACCAAATCCGAAGGCAAATAGCCAGGCGAGCAAGCGCTGGATGCGATCAGCGGCGCCGCCAAAAATACAGACGCCAGGGCCGACAACCAAAGCCTTCTGGACGGTTTCGAGTTTTTCATGAAAGAGCCTCCCGGTGTGTCCATTCGTAGGACCCCTCAGAAATCTCCACGGAAACCAATGGACGGCAAAATCGGCAATCCCGTCGCATATTGCCTTGCCGTGTAATTGAAGTTGTAATCGAGCCCCTCGACGTTTTGATTGTTGTAGACGTTCTGCACATCGATATACATCGAGAATTGCCAACGACTGAAACGCCAACGTTTGTCAAGGCGCAAATCCAGTTGATGGAACATCGGCAATCGTTCGCTGGCCGGACCACTGAACGGAATCGGTACGTATGTGCCCGCGGCGGCATTGTACATCGCATTGGCCCGATTCGGAATGCATCCCGAAAGTTCGTAATTGCAAACGTTCGGCGTCGTCAAGTTGCCCGATACCAGCCGGAATCGAGCACCGAATTCGAAACCACCGCCAAGACGGTAACTACCAAGCGCCGTGAGAATATGCGTTTGATCGAAATTGACCGGGCGTTCTTCGGCTCCCGGTTGCGGCGTGCGCAAACTGCGCGACAACGTATACGCAACCCAGCCGAAGAAATTGGAATCCGCCTTGTATTTCAACAAAAATTCGGCGCCATAAATACGCCCTTTCCCCACGTTGAAATATTCGACCCCACCGCCGATGTCTTTGGGAAGTGGCGAAACGAGTCGATCGAGCTGCTTGTAAAAACCTTCCACACTCAGCTCGATGTTGCGTGAAAATTCCTGTTCGGCTCCCAATGCGTATTGAATGGCCCGATTCGATCGTAATCCTTCAGTACCAAAAGGCGGAATCGCTTCTTGGAATTGCGGAGGTTGCGTAAAAATACCGAGCCCTCCTTTGACCGTCGTTCGCGGAAAACCGGGACGAATGTCGACGCGACCATTCAAACGTGGCGATACGTCGATGCCTTTGGTCAAGTTGTAGGATTCAACGCGTACACCAGGAACGATTTTGGCCCGCGATGTCGGGGCGATTTCGAGTTCCCCATAAACCGCGGGATAACAAATCCAGCCGTCGAATTTGGATTCAATCAACGGGCGCGTCGAGAAAGGACCATTGGAAGGTTCACCCGCGCGCGGTGGGGCAGGACCTCGATAGTTCGCCTCGGAATACGACGTGAACACATCAAGACCCGTATTGAATGTCACGCCTTTGCTAATGCGGCGCGTGTATTCGACACGTTGACTGATGCTGTAGTTGTCCAAATTGAAAAAGAACGCACCGACACCGAAATCGAGTTCGTCTTTGCCAAATGCCACGACGGCAGAAAGACGATTTTTCGCGTCGATGTCGTTTTCATACCGCAATTGAATGCGATGAAATCCCGTGTGAAATCCAACGTTTCCGCTGATCGCCGGCTCTCCGGGAGGTGGTTGATCGGCAATCAATGCGAGCGAATCATCCGAACCGAAAAAGGAAAGACGTAAACTCGAGTCAGCCGTGGGATTCGTTTCGAGCGCGAGCTGATAATCCCAATACACAGGCGCTTGCGTCACGCCCGCGCCAGCGGAACGGAGCACCGGACCAAGCCATGTATCGATGTAACTTCGTCGAGCTGCCGCCGCGAATCGAACCTTGTTCTTGGTTCCAGGCACGGGCCCTTCGGCCAAAGCTCGAGCGTCGACGAAATCAGCCTGCGCCAAACCATGGTATTTGCCATCGTTTTTCGGTGC